>MFPJ01000047.1 GCA_001782675.1 Candidatus Levybacteria bacterium RIFCSPLOWO2_12_FULL_39_17 | reverse complement strand
TAATTAACAGGCTTTATAAAAAGAGCAATCGTGAATTGTCTTATAGAATTCCGGGCAAACTTGAGCAAAAGATAAGAATTTTTTCTCACCATAAAATATTCAGGCATCCGATTCAAAAAAACCTTTCATCTTTCAGATCTATTGTCAAAAAAAATAATTTGCATACATTTCTTATTTCAGGAAGATTCGGTTTTCTTAGAAAAAAAACAGAGGAGTGGCTTGAAAGATATAAACTTAAACCTTTTTTTAAGGAAATATACTTTAATTTTGACAACGAACAACCTCATGTATTTAAAAATGAAATTATAAGAAAGGAGAAAATTGAAAAATTTATCGATGACGATATTGATCTTTTGATTTATCTCGCAAAAGAAAATCCGAAAGTTGAATTTTTCTGGCTTAATCCGGGCAATAATTCGAGAACTAACTTGCCTCAAAATATTAAAATGATAAAAAACCTTGAGGAATTCTTCACAAACTATCTCTAAAAGAAATGCAAGATACTATTTATATAATACAGTGGTGGTTTGTTTTTCTTATAATTGGCTTAATTTTCTTGCCTCTTACTTCTAAAGTTTTTGGAAAGTTTAATGATAAAGGTTATTTATTCTCAAAGGTTATTGCTCTTGGTTTAGTTTCTTATTTTATATTTGTTTTTAATACATTTCGAATACTCCCCTTTAACCTAATTACAATCATATTGGTTGTTTGGGTTTTCTTGCTTTTAAACCTGAAACTGGGATTTAAATTCATTGATATCAAAAATAAATGGAAAATTTTTCTTTTTCAAGAAGTGCTATTTCTTTTGGGAATTCTCTTTTGGAGCTATATTCGAGGGCATGAGCCGAGCATCAACGGACTTGAAAAATTCATGGATTTTGGATTTATTAACTCAATTTTAAGAAGCACTTATATGCCGGCTGTTGATATGTGGTTCCCTCCTCTTCCAATTAATTATTATTACTTTGGACATTATACCACTGCTGTTCTTACAAAACTTTCAATGCTTCCTCCTGCAATAACTTATAATTTGATGCTTGCGACAATTTTTTCATTTACTTTTGGTCTTTCATTTTCCTTATTAGCAAATTTTATTTCAAAAAATTCTTTTACAAGAAAGGCAATTATTGGGGGAATTTTAGGAGGAGCTATTGTTTCTTTTGGCGGAAATCTTCATACCATTTATTCATTATTTAAACCATATAATGTAGACAGTCCTGTCCCATTCTGGAACCTACTCTTCTCGCCTTTTTCTTTCCCGAATAACTATTGGTACCCGAATGCCACAAGATTTATTCCTTTTACAATTCATGAATTCCCGCTCTATTCTTTTGTCGTCTCAGATCTCCATGGACATGTGATAGATATTATCTTCGTCTTATTAACAATCGCAATACTTTTGTCCCTTCTCTTCAAATCTAATTTGGAAATTGGAAATTGGAAATTGGAAATTCCGCTAATAAGTTTCTTATTAGCGGTTATGTACATGACTAATGCATGGGACGGAATGATTTATTTAGTTCTTGTCTCATCAGTCATATTGTTAAAAAATTTCAATTTTAGGAATTCCGGGAAATTTTTTTCATCCGGCATTAAAAGCATAGCAATTTTAATAATTTTCTTTTTCCTTTTCTCTCTTCCTTTTAGCTTAAATTTCAAGCCGTTTGCCTCAGGAATCGGAGTCCTCTGTGCTCCTTCTTTTCTTACAAATATCGGCAAACTGGGACCTTTTTTGTTTGAAGCAAATCATTGTCAGAGAAGCGCCTGGTGGCAAATTTTAATCCTGTATGGTTTCTTTTATTTCTTTGTTATTTCTTTCATTCTATTTATCGCACGAAGGAAAAAGGACATTAAATTATTAAAAGAGGATTTATTTATTTTACTTCTAATTTTAATTTCAACAATTTTAATTTTAATTCCTGAATTTTTTTATTTAAAAGACATATATCCTGCACATTATCGAGCAAACACAATGTTTAAACTCGTCTATCAAAGCTTCATTATGCTTTCAATCTCTTCAGCCTATATTATTGTAAGAATCGCTTCGACCATTAAACCTAAGAAATTTAAAATTTTAAAAATTTTTAATATTTACTGGGTATATTTACTATTTACTATTTTATTTTTAATATTGGTTTTCATCTATCCTTATTTTGCTATAAAGTCTTATTATGGTGATCTAAAGACCTATTCGGGCCTTGACGGAACAGTTTATTTAAAGAACAAATATCCGCAGGACCATGAAGCAATACTATGGATTAATAAAAATATAAAAGGCAGTCCTGTTATTGTAGAAGCACAAGGAGATTCATATACGGATTATGCAAGAATATCGGCAAATACAGGTCTTCCAACAATTCTTGGTTGGACCGTACATGAATGGCTTTGGCGCGGAAGCTATGACATTGTGGCTCCTAGAATTGAGGAAGTAAGACTTATTTACGAATCGCAGAGTCTCGAGCAAACAAGAATGCTTCTGGAAAAACATAAAGTAGAATATATTTATGTGGGAAAATTAGAACGGGAAAAATATACTAACATCAATGAGTCAAAGTTTGAAGAATTTGGGAGGGTAGTATTCGAAAGCCGAAATACTAGGATTTATAAACTGAATTAATTTTTATCTTCTTCTCTTTATTCCCTCTTCTCCTATCTCACATACCAGACCCTCTTCTATGCATGTTAGGTATTCTTTGATTTCCGAGAAGTTTCCGTCACCTGCTCTTGGGATCAGCACCCATTGTCTATATTTAGCGGCGTTCCCAATGGAAGGTGTTGTCAAAAGACCATACCTCTTCTTTGCCTCATCGCCAAAATCTATAACGGTGCTTGTAATTTTTGCTCCTTGCATTTTGTTGGCAAGATTTATAAAGTCATCAATCTCCGTGACCCGCGCATTTGTATCAATATTATCTTTAATAATGTTAAAAGCTCCCAAGACCTTGAGGGGATTAAGAATTATTCCAAGAGAAAGAGACTTATCTCTTATCGCATTTATAACATCTTGCTGGCGTTGAGCTCTGGCAAAGTCAGAGCCTTCCCCGTTTACCCCATGGCGAGAACGAACAAATTCAAGAGCAGTTTCGCCATTCATATGCTGCACTCCTTTATCAAAATGGATATATTTATAACGGCAGGGAAAAGCGTCTGTTTCGCTTGCGCTGCCTGTGGCAATTTGAGCTGATAAATCAATTATCTCCTCCGGAGTTTTTTCACAAGGATCGTCCTCTTTATCTTCAATTGGATATTTGTAATCGTCAAGAGTATTTCTTACATTAACATCGATTCCGCCGAGGTGATCGACTAATTTTACGTATCCCGAGAAGTCGATAACCAAAACATAATCGATTTGTTTGCCGGTGATTCGGCCTAAAATCGTTTTTGCCAGAAGTTTTCCTTGTCCGTCTTTATCTTGTCCGTAACTATATGCCGTGTTGACTTTTGCTTGCAAATCCGGTGACCATAGATCTCTTGGGATTGACACTAAATTCATCATTTTTTTTTCGGGATTAATTGTCGCAACAATTATTGTGTCTGTCAGGTTGGGCGCTTCATGTTTTCCACCGCCACGGCCTAAAAGTAAAATATTAATGTTTCCGGTTTTTTCCTCTGTTTTTAGCTGAATTTCTTTTTTAAACTGAAGTTTGTATAAAACAAAAGCGCCGCCAATAATAAGCAAAGCCAGTATGCCAAAAATTATTATTTTAGCGTCTATTTTTTTCAACATTTCTGAAGGAGAGAAATAAAAGAACTTGAATCAAGGCTCGCCTGGCCAACTAAACCACCATTAATATTTTCCAGACTGAAAAATAAAGCGGCATTGTCTGGATTAATACTGCCACCATAAAGAATGGTAATTTTACTTCCGATTTTTTGGGTAATTAAAACTGCATTTTCATTAGCCGTACGGGGATCTTCGGGATGAAATGCGCCGCCTCCACTGATAGCGCTTGGCGGTTCGTAGACAAAAATAATGCCCGTGCCCGAAGCATTATCGATAATAACTTTTCCTCTTTCAAGATAAGAATCAAGCTGTTTTATATCGCTAATGCATAAAATTGGACTAATTTTATTCTTGATCAATAATTTTGCCTTGGCAATAACATCATCATCTGTCTCGTTAAAATATTTTCTTCTTTCAGAATGTCCGATAATCGCATAATTACATAGTTTCTCAATCTGTGTCACGGTGATTTCTCCGGTATATGCTCCTTCCTCAAATCTTGAAACATCCTGAGCTCCCACCTCAAATGGTAAATTATTCGAGCGGATGAAGTCGGAGACCGCGGAAATGGCAGTGCATGGTGGACATATAATTATTTTTTTATTTGAAATTTGATCCCGATCTAATCGGGATGAAACTTCTCGAAGCCAATCAATTGCTTCTTCTTCTGTTTTGTTGGCCTTCCAATTAGCAACAATCAATAAGTTTTTCATGTGATAAAATGAAAGGCGTAAGCCCTTCCACATGTCATTATATCAGCATATGGATTACATTCTCAATAAATTAAATACAGAACAGAAAGCCGCGGTTATCCAAACAGAGGGGCCCGTAATTATTCTGGCCGGAGCAGGCAGCGGAAAAACGCGGGTTCTTGTATACCGCGTTTTATATTTAGTTCTTGAACAAAAAATCAGCCCGACAAACCTTCTCATGATAACTTTTACCAATAAAGCGGCGGGGGAGATGATTGAAAGAATTTTAAAAGCATTTGCCGAACGCAAAATTTCCGGACAACCAACTGCCGGAACTTTTCATTCAATTTGTGCAAAAATTTTGAGGTGGGAAGGAAGACAAATTGGAATTCCTATAAATTTTCAGATCTTTGACGTGCAAGATCAAGTTGAAACAATGAAGGAAGCGCTTGTGTCCCTTGATCTTAGTCCAAAGGAAGTTAAACCAAAAGCAGTTCTGCAAACTATTTCTCAAGCAAAAAATCAAATGATTGATCACAAGATGTATCTCTCTTTTGCGCACGGATATTTTCAGGAGATTGTTGCCAAAGTTTATCCTGTCTATCAAGACGCGCTTCAAGATCATAACGCCTTGGATTTTGATGATCTTCTCTTAAAAACAATTGAATTATTTAAAAAAAATCCTGAAACTCTTAGTAAATATCAAGATAAATTTAAATATGTTCTTGTCGATGAATATCAAGATACAAATGAAGCCCAATATCAACTGACAAAGCTTTTGGGAGGAAAAACAAGAAATTTATGCATTGTCGGAGACTTTTCTCAAAGCATCTATAGTTTTCGCGGTGCGGATTTCCGAAACCTTGAGAAATTCAAAAAAGACTTTCCGGAAGCAAAAGTTTTTCCCTTATCGCAAAACTATAGATCTACTCAAAAAATACTGGATGCGGCCTACGCGGTGATTTCAAATAACACCCTGCACCCCATTCTTTCTCTTTGGACAGAAAATAAAGGCGGGCAGGATATTGTTATTTTCTCGGCCGAAAGCGAACACAATGAAGCGGAATTTATTATTCAACAGATTTTTGAGGAAATGCACAAAAACAATAAGTTAAACTTTTCGGATTTTGCCGTTCTTTACAGAACCAATGCTCAATCAAGAGCAATTGAAGAAACTTTTCTGCATAATTCTATTCCATATATTTTAGTGGGCGGAACAAGATTTTATGAACGGCGCGAGGTAAAAGATGTTCTTGCTTATCTTGCCTTTATTGCAAATCCTAAAAATAAAGTGGCCTTTAAAAGGCTAAATAAAATAGGGAAAAAAAGATTTAATCTTTTTCTTCAATATCTTGAAGAATTTAAGCAAAAAAATTATATTGAAGAAAAAAATACAATAGAAATTATGGATGAAGTGTTGTCAAGAACTTCCTATCTTGCGCTTTTCGATGAAAAAGACCCGGAAGACAAGGGGAGAATTGAGAACATAAAAGAACTTCGATCCGTCGCGATAGAATTTCCTAACTTAACTCAATTTTTAGAAAATGTTGCTTTAGTCGAACAGGAAAATTCCCCCACGCCACTTAAAGCAAGCATGCCGGATCGTGTTTCAAAAGAGAAAGTCGATGCGATAACCCTAATGACAATGCATGCGGCAAAAGGTCTTGAGTTTCGAATTGTTTTTATAGTTGGCATGGAAGAGGGGCTTTTCCCTCATAGCCAATCCATGCTGGACGCAGGAGAACTTGAGGAAGAGCGAAGACTTTGCTATGTTGGTATTACCAGAGCAAAAGAAAAGCTTTATTTAACATTTGCAAAAAGAAGGCTTTATTTTGGACAGATTGTAAGCAATTCAGTTTCAAGATTTATTTATGAATTGCCGGAAGAAGTTTTGAAAAAAAATTATATCGAGCGATACGCAGACGAACCAAGCTACCTATAGGTAGTACAATTGACAATTGACATTTGACAATTGACAACTGACAATTTTGGTCACATGTTACATGTTACTTGTTACATGTTTAAATTTATGGAATTTATAGATGTAACCGAAAATAACAAAAATGAATATAACGCTGTTGTGGCTCATCCTTTGCAATCTTTCGAGTGGGGTGAGTTCCGCAAAAAAACCGGAGTAAAAGTAATTAGGCGAGCAATGGTTCAGCATGGGGAAATCATGCGAGCTTTTACCCTTACCCTGCATAAAATCCCCAAAACAAAACTTTACATAGGATATCTTCCAAAGGGAAGCGAACCAACAGAGGAAATTTTAAATGAGATTTCAAGAATTGCGAGATTAGAAAACTGTATTTTTGTCCAGTTTGAACCCAATCTAAAAGCAGATAAGAAGTGGAAATTACCGCAAAGGCCGGAATTTGACGCCGGGGAAGAGGCCGGAAATTGGAAACTTGTTAATGCTGCACATCCTTTATTCACAAAATACACTTTTGTTTTGGATTTAACAAAACAGGAAGAAGAACTATTGGCACAAATGCATTCCAAAACTCGATACAACATAAAAGTTGCTCAAAAACACGGGATAAAAGTTCTTGAGGATAATTCACAAGATTCTTTTAAAACCTATTTGAAGCTCATGACTGAAACTACAAATCGTCAAGCTTTTTACGCTCACACCCCCTCTTATCACAAAAATCTCTTCGAAACTCTTCCAAAAAAAGACGATACAAATTCTTTGTCATATCATTTATTAAATGCTGTTTACAAACCTAAACAATCAACAATCGCTAATCAACAATCAATTATATTAACTTCCTGGGTTTTATTCGTTTTCAAGGATACACTTTACTATCCATATGGAGCTTCAAGTAGACAATACCGCGAAACCATGGCTTCAAATTTAATGGCGTGGGAAGCAATAAAATTCGGGAAAAAATTGGGGCTTAAAAAATTTGATATGTGGGGAGCGCTCGGCCCGGAACCTAGTAAAAATGACCCGTGGTACGGATTCCATAGATTTAAAGAAGGATATGGTGCAGAACTTGTGGAGTATGTTGGGAGTTATGATCTTGTTGTCAAACCTTTGCTATACGAGCTCTATAAAGCCGCTGACAAAATCCGATGGGGTCTGCTCAGGCTGCTGAAAAGATTGCTTGGATAAAACCTAAAAATTAGGAATTTTATAAAGGTATATTTCGTTTTTTTCATCCTGCTCTACAAGTTCCAAATTTTGGTCCGGTTCAAATTTGTATTTGTAACTTATAATTCTTGTACCTTTTTTTAGTTCTTTGAACAATTTTGGTTTTAATTTCTCAAGAACTCGGGGCACCAAATAAACAAAAACAACAGTTGCGTCTGAAATATTACTGTTGAAAAAATTCTCCCTTTTTAGAGTCATTCTATCAGAAGTCTTATCTATTCGAACTTTTAACCATGCGGTTAAATGTCGAATATAATCAATTTCTATGCCAACTCCGCGTGCCCCGAATTCGCGAGCGGCTATTATAGGTACTCGGGAGTCCCCTGAACCAAGATCATAAACAACATCATCTTTCGTGACTTTCGCGAGCTTTAAAGATTCGCGTATTTGCCGAGTTCCCACTTGCCACCAGGGACTCCATGGACTGTCAGGCGGCCACACAAACCAAAGAACAATAAGCGACAAAAAAATAACTACACCAAGGAAGATGTTTATTAAAATAAATTCCATTTTTGATTACAATGTAATAACAACTTTACCTAAAATTTCTCTTTTTGAAATAGGTTCTATGTTTTTACTGTCAACTTTATTATCTCCACGGACATAATATTTTCCATTTAAGATTTTCGAAATTCTCTTGACCATTATTTTATCACTATTTTTAAATAAAACTATATCATCAACTCTTGGTTCTGAAAATAAAAAGGGAACTGAACTTACAATTACTGTGTTGTTGGGTTTTAAGCGGGGCATCATGCTGTGGCCAGAAATTTTAAATATTCCTAGAAGCATAATAATTATTTATGTGAAACAATTTCTCCTCCGGTTGGGTATCCTGATGGAACACGGACAATCTCAGGTCCCTTAGATTTGTAGAAGATTTCCGCAAATTCCTGAACAGCAGATAGCAACTCCAGGGCATCCTCCGGATCAACTTCCTGCTTTACTCTTGAAGAAAGCTTCATAATTTTAAAAACAAGTTTATGCAAATCAGGATAATCTTTCAAATTTTCTTCTTTAAAATAATCTCCCCAAATAATACGGATCTCTTCTTTTACAAGCTCAGCATGTTCCTCTTTTACCTTTGTCAATCTTGAAATCCTATGGATTATTTTTTTTCGTTCATCAAAAGAAGGCTCCGAACCACTTGCTTTTAATTCGTCAATCAAATTTGTCATTCTAATAACTGTGTGCGCTGCTATCTGGGCCGGGGTGGGATCGTAAATTCCGCAGGGAATGTCACAATGCGCATAGGCAGTTTCTAAGGGAATAAGACTTAAGATGTAAGAGAATGGATTCATAATGTATAATTAGCCTAGCACTAGTGAATTAAAAAATAGGACATAAATTGGTAAAGAAATGGATATAAAAAAGCTAAAAGATCAATATAAATTCTGCTTTAGTTGCGCAAGCAAACTTGAGAGCAAAAAAGGTAAGGTCTTAATTTGTACAAATTGCGGAAAAAACACTTATGTTGACCCCAGTCCAACAAACGGGGCAATAATTGAAAATGAAAAAGGCGAAATTATGCTTGTCAGACGGGCAAAAGATCCCAAAAAAGGATACTGGGATATTCCGGGAGGCTTTATTAATCCGGGAGAAACGGCTGAAGAATCAACAATAAGAGAACTTAAGGAAGAGCTGGGAACAACCAAAGTTGAACTTGAATATTTAGGGACAGAATCGGATATATATGAATATCAGGGAACCGCTTACCCTGTTCTTGCTTTCGTATTTAAAGCAAAAATAAATACAGAAAATCTTTACCCGGCAGATGATGTCACCCAGATAAAGTTTTTTACCCCAAAAGACCTGCCTTTTGATAAAATAGCATTTGAGGGAGTAAAACGGGCTCTTAAGAAATTTATCGAAAAAAAATAATATGTGGTTTTTCTATTCTTTATTCTTTTCTGTCTGGTCTGCTTTCGCGACTACACTAATCAAAAACCTCACAAAAAAAATAAGCTACCTGCCTTTGATGCTTATTCTCCAAATTTTCGGAATACCTCTTATGCTTATTTTAGTTTTATTCTCAGGAGGAATTCCGCAAACAACACAAAACTTCTATCTGTTTATGTTCGCCTCAGCAACACTTGATACAATTGCTTTTGTATCTTTTTTTGCTGCGATCAGCAAGTCGGAGATTTCTTTGGTTACTCCCTTAGCTTCTTTTGGTCCGATTTTTACAGCAATAATTGCAATATACACTCTAAAAGAAATACCAAATACAATCGGAGTTTTAGGAATCTTTTTGATCGTATTCGGAGCTTATCTTCTTAATGCCGCCGATATAAAGCAAGGAGTTCTTGCCCCTTTCAAAAATTTATTCAGAAATAAGGGAGTTTTATTGTTTTTACTGGCAACGCTCATGTGGTCAATAACTCCGATTTTTCAAAAACAGGCAATTTTTGAAACCTCCCCCCGGGTCCCCCTATATGCCTCCTTTTGGGGATTAATCTTTGTAACCATTTTTACAAGCCTTATAGTTCTTCCAAAAGCTTTAAAAGAATTTAGTTTTGTCAAAAACAACATTTCAAAAATTCTTTTATACGCAAGCGGAAGCTCTCTCGCCCAACTTGCGGCATATACCGCATTCTCTCTTGCGTTTGTTGGCTATACAACTGCGGTTTTTAGGACTTCAGCTCTTTTTATAGTTATCTTCGGAGGCATATTTTTAAAAGAAAAAAGATTTAAAGAGAGGCTCCTTGGAACATTAGTTATGATACTGGGCGTAATTCTCCTTGTAGTCTAACTATTTCTATCTATTTGTATTTCTAGTTATAATGTCATTAAATCTACGAAAGGAATCGTCGCAAATCCACAGAAGATTTGGGTCTGCTTTCGGTAGAGTTTCCACCATCAAAACATGCCCATCATGCATTACCAGTTTTCGATCACGGTCTCTTATAGCATGAAGGGTTGTTTTGGGAGATGCTCCGAAAAAATCCAATGAATATTCTCCTTCAGCAATTAAGGATGTTAGCTCTCCAATTGAAATTTCTATTGGGATAAATCCATGAGTTTCCGAATCACAACTCTTCCCTCGAGGGGTCCAATTTAGATCTTTGAAAGTTCTTTGAACTAACCATATGGGATGTTTGTCTCTTTGTTCCAACATGAAGCTTATTATAACATACTCCTTTTAGCCACAGATGAGTTCTGCGCTTTCGCGGATAACCGGAATTCTTTTCTCATCTATTAGATATTTTGTGCGAAACTCCTCATCTGATACTTTTAAAAGGTCAGATGCCAAAACGATTCCGTTATCAATAAATCTTCTTTCCTCCGCAAGTGTTAAATCTGTCAGGGTTGTTATGGGATACATCTTTGGCTTTTCAACAAATTCCGCAATATTCTGTTTTTGCGGAAAATTCCAGGATAAAGCCTTTATTCCCTTGCATTTTGCATAATTTATCGCGTCAGATGTTAATTTTGTGTTTGTTGCAACCCAAACCCCATCGATATTATTTTTTTTGCGAACATCCAAAAACCGGGCAAAAGTATAAAGCATCACCTGAACATCAGTTTTGCCGAAATTTTGATTGTGAAACTTTGCTTCAACAATTTCTCTCCTCCCGTCTTTTTGCAAAAGAATATCTATCTCATGACTCACGCACTCCCCTTGCATTTGAATATCAACCTGCGTTTTATATCCCTGATCCCGAAATATTTTTGCCAAATATTGTTCAAAAGGAAATCCGGTTGGTCCTAATTCAAAAATGGCTTGGCGGAGATTAAATCGCAACGCAGACTTTTTATCTTTTCGAACTAAGAATTCCCGGATATGATAGAAGATTTCATCTGTGGTGATAGTGTTGTCTGCCTGAACTTTTTCTTTGATGTGGGCAAGGACTCTATCAAAAAGCTCGGGCGCAACTCCTACCCGCTCCATTGAGCGGATAACCCTTCTGTCATCAAAGACAACCTCCTCCCCCGACCGCTTAGTAACAATAATATCTCCAACCATATATTTAGTATAAAGCCTGCCCGCCATGCTGCGCAATGCGCTGCAGGCGGGGTATTCAGTATAAAGTATTAAGTATTTTCTACCGAATCTTAAGATGTGACCGTGGACTAGTCCACGGTGTCAATAGCAGAATAATAAGGTTTAAAAAGAATTAGTTTAGGTTTTCGATTAATACTTGAATATCGTTGTTGAGAATATTAAATGCGGTCTCGCTCACGCCTTTTCCTTTCTGCTTTGTAATTTCCTTCTGCATTGATTTCAAGAGATTGATCGAAGCCCTCTTGGTCCAAATATTCCCGGCCAGGCCTTTTGCGACATTTGCTTTTGTTAATAGACTAATATATACGCCAAGGTTGCTTATATCTCCCGTCGCCCTCAATGAACGTATATCATCTATAAGGCTATCAAAAGTAACAACCTCATCTAGTGTCGGAGGGTCATCTTGAAAATAGGCGAGATTAAACTCATCATTTGCTCCGGGCCCAATAATACCAGTCATTTGAAAATTCTTGTCATCTCCATCTGCTTCAAGAGCCGCAATATTAAGTGTATATGTTTGATTTTCAAGAGATGAAAGAATTATTGTATATTGTCCTCCGGTAGGCTCTGGTAAAAGAAACTCATTAAATCCAAAACCAAAACTCTCTTTCTCTCCTGAAACATTGGGATTACTTATAGCATTTTGGTGACCATAAACTGCATTTGGTATTTCATCAAATGTTTGGACAATCCCATCAATGACTTGCTTGCCTGTTTTTTTACCATCAGGATCGACTACCGCTATTTCTACTCCCTCGCTTATTGACATTTCGATATAACTGAAATTCGTGTTTGATTTAAGATAGCGATCGAATTGAAAGAAATCATTATTATCAAAAGATTTTAAATCAGGGTAATTCCATTCGGGATCATTAATTGAATATGAGTCGGAAGTTTTCCCTTTTGCTACCACAAAATGCATGTCTGTCTCTATATTCGAAACCCCCAAAATTCCGGGCAGTTTTTCATTAGAAAGATCGTTCTCAAGAATAGCTTTTCCATCCTGTCCCTGTCCGGGACGGTTATGAACAAGCTTATATGTAGCTTTCTCCGCTTGAAAAAGCTGTTTTGTTAATCTTGGAATTGAAGACCAAACAAATTTTGAAAAAGGTTTACCATAATCATCTACGCCAGTTTGATAACCATTGTTCTCTTTAAGCCATTCATTTAAACTTCCTGGATCAATCGCCGATCCATCGGGAAACTCTGTCATGTCATGATAATTTAAAACCATGGCAGCCGAGGTCACAAGACATCCCCACCTGTCCATCGTTGGATCCTCAAATCCCAATAAATTGGCATGGTCATATTCCGTAGGTCCCCAAGGCAAATCATTCTGACTAAAGTAATGAACATCAAGGGATGTATCTGTCTGATAACGCACCAATCCCCAATCATTATAACTACCATTAGATACACTTCCCGCAGCTAAGATCTTTTTATCATTTTGCAATATGATACTTGTAATCACATCGTTTCCGGATCCAATTGGAGTAACATAAGAACCGATGGTGCCAAATGAAGAGTCTAATGTGCCATCATTATTAAATTGCCTTAACGCAAAATCTGTTCCGGATACCCCGGTATCCTCGAATCCTCCTAAAACTATTTTCCCATCCTGCTGTAAAACCATAGAACTAGCTCCGTCATTGCCACTGACAAATGATTTAATTACTTTGCCATTATTACCGAATACATCATCGAGCGTTCCGTTTGAATTGTAGCGGGCAATATAAGTGTCTAATGAAGTAGTAATATTTGTTAAACCAGACACAACAATTTTTCCGTCTGGTTGGATAGCTATAGCATTACCTCTATCATATCCATCTATTTGCGTGATAACTTTCCCTCCGCTTCCAAAAGAGTTGTCCAGGCTTCCATCAGGATTATAACGGACTAGGAATATTTTATCCTGTCCGCCGGCATCAAAATCTCCTAACACAACAATCTTTCCATTCTCCTGAAGCACAGCAACCATACCACGATCATTGCTTCCGCCAATTGGTGTCGTTACAATACCGTCAGTACTAAAAGTTGTATCCAAACTTCCATCCGGGTTATAACGGGCTAAAGCAACATCGTCTTGTCCTCCACTTTGGCGATAACCTATCGCAATAATTTTACCGTCTAATTGTAACTCAATACTTTTAACAACAGAGAGATTTGAAGTGAATGATGTTGTTACAATACCATTGGAACCAAAGCTACTATCAAAAGCTCCATTAAAATTGTAGCGTGCAATTGTCCATAAATAATTACCCGTAGGCTGACTATATCCACCAACTACAATTTTGCCATCCAATTGTACTCTTACTACTTCCGCTGAATCATTAATTCCGAAATCTCTCAAGATTTTTCCGTCATCTTCAAAACTAGTGTCAATCGAGCCGTTTGTATTATATCGGATTATCGCCCAGTCTAGGTCATTTCCATTTGAAGCATAACCCACCACTACAGCTTTTCCATCTGGTTGTAATATTACGCTTCTAGGAACTGCCTCATGACCAAATGATGTTATAACCTTGCCATCCTCTCCAAATGTTGAATCAAGAGAAATAGCATATGTAGTATTAGTAGAAAAGGTTAAATAAACAAGACTAATAAAAGAATAAAAAATAAGTTTTAAAATATTTTTCATGGAGATTAATTACTAGAATATCTTATATTTTAATTATATGTCAATATGATAAAATACAAAATAGAAAAATATGAAACTATCTTATCTGCGTTTAAATAAATGGCTGTGATAAAAAAATTTAAAAAAATTAACTACGACATTTTTCATAAAACAACTTCTATTCAAACTAAAATTATTAATAATAACAATTTTACTTATAGGATCTTGTTGAAAGAAATTAATAAACTACTAGATGGTCATGAAAAAATTTTAGATATTGGATGTGGCGCGGGAACACTTTCTTTATATTATGCCAGCAAAGATCACAATGTTCTGGGAATAGACATATCAAAAAAAGCTGTTGATACTGCTAAAGAAAGCGCTGCGTTTCTGGGATTGAAAAAGGTAAAATTTCAACAAGCAGATTTTCCAAATAAGATTCCGAAAGAAAAATTCGATTTTGTAATTTTTTCAGAAGTTTTAGAACATTTGGAAGATGATCAACTTGCTTTGGATCAAATTAATAACACATTATATCCTGGAGGAATCATGTTTTTATCTACCCCTTCAATTAAAGCTCCCCTACATAGATTAAATCTTACTAAAAAATTTGATAAAGAAGTAGGACATCTAAGAAGATATTCTATCGAAGAATTGTCGAGACTGATCAATAAAAGTGGTTTTAGAATTTTAGAAGTAAAAAAATCAGAGGGTGTTTTGAGGAATTTTTTATTCATCAACCCTGTTGCGGGGAAATTTGTTAGATTCATTAAATTTTTTCTTTCCGATGTGGTTACATTCGTAGATAATTTAACTATTCCGATTTTCGGGGAGTCGAATTATATTGTTGTGGCCAAAAAAGTTAAAGAGATAAAAACCTAAGATTTTAACTACAGTTCTCTAGTGAACAGTAGTAAAATATTTTATAAAACCCACTTAGTTAATCCATATCATTGGACTAGTCTAATGATACAGGTGAATTCTCCTAACAATTGGGGGGGGCAAGAGCCGCGAGTCAATCTGCTATACTTAGGGTGTGCAATACTGGCGCTCCTGGAAGTATAAAAATTTAACTTTTTTACTTATCTCTTTTATTTTTGCTTTCTTTTTAGGAAAACTTGAGCTCTTCCATCAATTTCTGTTGAATTTGGGAGCCTTAGGATATGTTGGATCCTTTTTTGCCGGTATGCTTTTTGTTTCAACCTTTGGCGTTGCAACAGGTATTATCAGTCTTCTTGTATTGGCCGAAAAATTAAACCCGATTCTGCTTGGTGTTATTGGAGGCACAGGAGCAGTTTCAGCAGATTTTTTATTGTTCAAATTTGTGAAAGACAGATTAATTGATGAAGTGAAACCTATTTACGAACAACTGGACCATAACCATCACCTTAAAAAACTTCTTCACACAAAACATTTCAGGTGGTTATTCCCGGTGTTTGGCGCAATTATTATTGCCTCGCCCCTGCCGGATGAGCTTGGAGTAAGTCTTATGGGAATTGCGAAAATGAAAAACAGAACTTTTCTACTCCTCTCTTTTTTCCTGAATTCCTCGGGGATAATTTTGGTTATCCTTGCCTCCCGCTTCATCAAACCCTAAAGTTCTTAAAGTTGTTCGAGATTAAGTAATCCGTTATAATATTGAGGCCAAACTGGAGGGTGACTCAGACGGTAACGAGGATGGTTTGCTAAACCATGACCCGCAAGGGTCCAAAGGGTTCGACTCCCTTACCCTCCGCCTCGCTTTGCTCGGCGCAAGCGCATTGGCTTGCTCTGAGGAGCGATAGCGACAACGGGAGGGTTGGCAGAGCGGTCAAATGCGCGGGTCTTGAAAACCCGAGGGCGAAAGTCCTACGCAGGTTCGAATCCTGTGCCCTCCGCATCTTTCTCGCTATCGGTTTGTTACCGATTTATGAGCCTGTTTTGGTACCTTGCTTGACTTAATGGTTGATTCCAATAATAATTGGTATATGCCAGAAGATAAAGCTAGTCCATCTCCGTATTTGGGATCGGTAGGGTTTTCCTCAAGTGAATCAGGGAATGGGTCAGAAAACGGCGCTGCTGCAGGCCTGAAACTTGCTGCCGGAATGAAAGAGGATCCAGATTTTAAAGTGATTCGCGAACAAGTAAAAGAATCAAGTTTAAATACAAGCCCTCATTTTTTGGACGATGACCCTAATCGTGGATCTGCTATTTTTGACCTGGATGCCGAAAGGATTTACAGGGAAAAATATCCAGAAAAAGCAAGAGCTTATGACCAGCAGGAAAAAACGAGAATATATGAAAACCCAAATGAAGATCCAGCAGTAATTCAGACTCAGAACAGAATAACCAATGAAACATATGCTCGAATGCGCGCAAATGGCCACGGATCTGATGAAACTAAAAAAATTGGAATTCAAGCGGAAATCACACCTCAAAGATGGAAAGGATTTGTAGAAGAATTCCCGGAAAAAACCGCGCACTATGCTGACATGGGACATTCGGGAATCGCTCAGGCTCAAGAAGCCAAAAGAGCGGAAGAAGCAGCCAAGCAAGCAACACCAGCCGAAGTTAAGGCTTAAATTCCGTTATCTTTCCGTTAGTCTTTTGTAAGGCTATTTTGGTTGCCCCACACTTTCCCTTGTGCTATTATTTAAGCATGGTAAATGAAGCCGAAAGAAAACTCGTGGAAGAAGCGGGGGCTCATGCTCCCCTAAACTTGCATCCTGAAGTAGAAAACGTTGGAATTGAAACTTGGCACGAAGATGTGGAACATGAAATAATAAGCGCCGCGCTTGAGGGAACCGGAGCCAAACTTGAAAAAGACGCAGTTCCACCGTCTAGCGTTACGGGGGCACTTGACCATACCCAATTTGAAAAACTTGGAGTCGATGATCCAGTAAGATGGAATGCGGTAGGAAAACTTTTAAAAATTAAGAAAGGATTAAAAAATGCCGCTTGATAA
>MFPJ01000046.1 GCA_001782675.1 Candidatus Levybacteria bacterium RIFCSPLOWO2_12_FULL_39_17 | reverse complement strand
GCTTTCAAAAACCCTCGGCTCTGTCGCCATAGGCGACCAAAAACGCAAAATTTTTCTATTTTTTAATCTCTCAAAACATATTTATATCCAATTGGCGCAATTGGTTTGATTGGTCTAATAGGTTCAATCGGTTTTATCAAACGAATAGGTCTGATCGGCCGGATAGTTTTTATTGGCTTTATTTTGAATGGATCGTCCTTTGCTAATCTCCAAGGCATATAATCACCCCCTTATATTCACTAATGCTCTGTGTCTCTTGGTGGGTTCGGATCTACGCTATCAATTGTGTATTTGCTTCGGATCCGTCCATGTTGATTTTGAGTAATTAGCTCTCCGTCATGATTATTCTGAAGAATATTCCGCGCAAAGTCTTCTGCTTGTTTTTGAGTATGAAAAACTCCAGCAGCCCTATCTGTACCTTCTCTTCGTGCTTTCCATCCGTCGTCAAACGGCGAAATCCAGTAGTTGTTTTTTGTCATTTTGATCACCTCCCGGAATATTTGCTATTGACATTCAAAAAGTGTTGTATTATTATTACAACGGATATGAAAAAAAATCAAGACGCAATTAAAAGCTTCGGAGAATTCTTTAGGCAAAAAAGAGTAGAAACAGGACTTACACTGAGAAGTTTCTGTGAAAGGTTTGGATTTGACCCTGCATATATCAGTAGGATTGAAACTGACCTTCTCTCTCCCCCAAGGGACAAAGATAAGCTTTCAGCACTTGCAAAGGCTCTTGGAATAAAGAAGCAATCTACTGACTGGGTGAATTTTTTTGACCTCGCATATATTTCCAAAGGCAGAGTTCCTGAAGACATATTAAAAGATAAAAGATCAATGAAGTATTTGCCGTTGCTTTTTAGAACGGCTCGCGGACAAAGATTATCAAAGAAAAAGCTTCAAGAGCTAGTTGATTTGATAAACAATGAATGAATCTTCCAATACAACGACTTTCGTACAATAAAATTGGCGAAATCGCAAATAATTTCTTAAATAAATATCACCCCGATTTTTCACTTCCAATTCCAATCGAGGAAATATCCGAACAAAAACTCAAAATTAAGATTGTCCAAGAAATGGATTTAAAGAGAGAGTATGACGTTGAAGGTTTTTTGACAGCAGATTTGTCAACAATATTTATAGACTTCAATATGTATATGAAATATGAAAACAGAACGCGCTTCACAATTGCTCACGAAGTAGGACATTTATTTTTACATAGCGAAATATTTAAAGAATTAAATATCAACTCTGTTGAAAAATTAAATCATTTTTCCGTCAAATTGAACGATGAAGAATACCGTTGGCTTGAATACCAAGCGTATAGCTTTGCCAGTCATGTTCTGGTACCGAGCGGTTTGTTAATTAAGGCACTTGAAAAAAGATTGAACAAAGTGCCTTCAATGGAAGCACCGGAAGTTTTAGCACCAATCATTCAAGACCTGCCGGACATTTTCCAAGTTTCAGACGCAGTTATATTAAGACGTTTACAAAAAGAGGCAATCGTAAAAGCTAACTCATAATGAAAATTTATTTTGCAAGAGGAAAGACAAGAAAATTTGACTCCAATCATTCTGATGTTCTTGAGAATGTTGGAATGAAATAAATCATGTTGCGATGTATCAACGCCATACTTCAGTGTAGTGGCGACAAATAAAAATGTTTCATTTTCTAACCACTTCTCCTAATTTTTTAATTGGCCAGTTATATCTCATATGTTTATATTTCAAGAGATACTAGGCTTCTTACCAACCTCCTCAACCTGTGTATCAAGGACTTTCCTCATCAATATCATTGAGAACTTTATGCCTTCTTTTTCAGAAATAATATCTTTCAAAAAGACTTTGCTAGTAGTCTTATATTGAGCAGGAAATTTGATGCTTAAATAGGTCATTCTTTTTTTGTGCCCTTCCCAAAATCTGTATTTAACTTCTCCTCTGCCTTTATACTTCTTGAGAAATTGATCGATTGATTGACCTTCTTTGTTCCAATTCACAATGAACTTATTTACCCAAACAGAATCCCAATTTTCAAAAAAGGGGAAATGCAAAGTTAAATTTCTAACAAACTTAAATAAATCACTTCCTATTTCTCCTTCCACGGGAGGCCTTCCTCCTTTTTTCATCCAGTCAATAACCCACTTTATTGGTTCGTAATTTAGTAACTCGTTATAGATGGCAAAAGCGTCTTTAACTTTACAAAATCTATACCACTCATCCTTTTTCCAGAAAGAGTCTTCAATAATTTCATTAAAAAGATCGTAAAAGCTATTGTATGCCAAAGACAAAAATTCCTTTTCTGCTTTATTTGGCCTTAGCGTCGATTTCATAATTTTAGTTTTCATTTTTCCCCTCCACAATTACTATTTCCTCCGTTGTGAGACCATAGAGTTTATAAACTAACTGGTTTTTTTCTTTGCCCTAGTCTCTCTAAATACATCGTCAAAGATTTCGTAATAATCGGCATAAATATATTTTTGTCCGTAAGCAGCATCACCGAGGGGCTCAATAATCTCCAAATCCTCCAACCGCTTGATAACATTGTAGGCACCTTGGGGACTAAAGCCTGTCCACTGCATTATTTCCGCAACGCCGATTATTGGCTGACCAAATAGCTTGCGAATTATTTCTAAAGTAGACTCAGCGGATTTTTTGCCAAGTTTTTGCATTTTGGTAAAATCGGAATCACGTAGGGCAGTAATCTTAGTACAGGTTTCTATTGAAGAATTGGCAATTTCCGCCACGCCTTCCAAAAAAAACTCTAGCCAAGCAACAACCTGAGAATTTTCATCATGATAATCCTGTAATTTTTGATAATAGAGCTTTTGATACCTCTTAAAATAGCTAGAAAGGTATAGAACCGGAATTTCTAAAAGTTTGGCATGGTGAATGTACATTGCTATCAACATGCGTCCCGTTCGACCGTTGCCATCGGTAAAAGGATGAATGGTTTCAAATTGTGCGTGGATCAACCCGGCTTTTACCAGCGACGGATACACATCTGTTGTATGGATAAATTTTTCCAGATCATATAAGGATTTCTTCATGTCCGCTGGAGCAGGAGGAACAAAGGAAGCATCTGTCGGGGTTTTGCCTCCTATCCAGTTTTGTGAATGTCGAAACTCTCCCGGATATGGATGCTGTGTTGAGCGCGCGCCTGTCATCAGCCGTTCATGGATTTCTCTTATAAGTCTTAGGGAAATCGGTAAGGTTTTAACTCTTTCAATACCGTAATTTACGGCATCGACATAGTGAGCAATGTCGTCAACATCAGAGGGGAACCGAGATTTTTCTTCAGTGACTGGCGCGGCTACTGCGTCTTGCAGCGTTGCCTTTGTGCCCTCGATTTGACTAGAATAAGCAGCATCTTTTTTTATAAACATCAGGAGAAAAAAGTTTTTATCAGGCAAGAGTCGCGTGATACCATCTAGTTTACCGACTAATCGAATTGCTTCCTCATGTTTTTTATACAATTTTGGGCTAATTATGAATCCGTTTTTTGGCGGGAAATCAGAAGGCGTAAAGGTTTTGTAGCCCTCTTTTTGCCGAATGTAATGGCCTATTTGCGCTGAGTTGATATTGCTCATATTAATATCAACATTATATGCTATTTTGTTGGTATTAGCAAGGGGTACATCAACTTCTTATAAGGCCTGCTCTCTTAATTTTCCACCGGCCAGTCCTAAAGAGCCTTTCAAAGTGAAAGAAAATGCTTTTTGTCTTTTGATATCCTCAAGAAGCTGTGCAATGCGTCTTAGGGGATTTTCTACATGAACGTCGAGTAAATCATCCTGGGATTTATCATAACGAGTATGATCTGATAAGAATTTAGAAACAGGATTTTGATGTTGGGGTTCTTGGGGTGGTTGGGGATTTTGGGGTTGTTCGGGTGAGGGTTTTTCGACATGTATAAAATGACCTTTGTCATCTCTTGCTTCGCTCTTTGCTACTTCTTCATGTCTTGATAGGTCTTCGTCTTCCGGCATACTATCATTGTGGCACAAGAAATTTACGAAACGCAAGTGCTTTTTACCCGCATTGAACCGGTTTAAACCCGTTATTTGCCGTTCGAACGGATGACCTTAGCTTCGATTGCCGAAGAATTACCGTAGCCTGCCCGTTCTGAAACGGCATTCGGCGCGAAACGGAGAATTGGGCGTCAAATCAATCCGAAACGGATGTCCTTTAGATTTTTTAAGAACACCGTTAATTTCAAAACGGGTGTGTCTGAACGGGTCTTGTTTTGGGCGGCGGCCGACCGTGTCCTTCGAAGTTTTAGCGAAGGAGGGGCAATTACAATGTGGTTCGAATAGTTAAAAACTAAAGAAGACCTTGCGAGCGGAGGCGACGGTCTTCTGCTTCATCCAGGACTTTTTTTCTGATCCTGATGTTTTTTGGTGTTATTTCAACCAATTCAGTGTCATCAATATATTCAAGCGCATCTTCAAGATCCATCTCCTTTGGTGTTCTCAAAGCAACAGAAACTCCTTCCCCTTTCGAACGATTATTGGTCAAATGCTTGGTTCTACAGACATTTATCCTCAAATCATCTGAACGCGAATTCCGGCCTATCACCTGCCCTTTATAAACAGTATCTCCGGGTTTGATAAAAATAAGTCCCCTATCTTGCGTGTTTACCAGTCCATATGTATTTGTTGTCCCGGCTTCATATGCAACAAGCGATCCTCTTTCCCTTGAATAAGACACATCTTTGTCCGGTCTGTATTCGTAAAAAATGGTGTTTATAATCCCAAGCCCTCTTGTATCAACAAGAAACTCACTTCTGTATCCAAAAAGCTCTTTTGTCGCGATAATAAATTCCATAAACGCGATCCCGTTTTCAATATTCATTTCCCGCAACTCCCCATGCCTCATTCCCATTTTTTGCATTACAATTCCACTTGCATCCTCGGGAACTTCTATAAATACCTGCTCATAAGGAGTAAGCACTTTCCCGTCAACATTTTTCTCAATTACCTGAGGCCTTTCTACTTGAAATTCGTATCCTTCACGCCTGAGTCTTTCAATTAGGATTGCTAAATGCAGCTCACCTCGTCCTGATACCGTCCATCCGCCCGAGGATTCGTTCTCAACTCTGAGGGCAATATCGTTCTCGAGTTCTTTATAAAGCCTCTCCTGAATCTGCCGGGAAGTTTTAAACTCTCCCTCACGGCCGGCAAAAGGAGAATCATTAACCCTGAATGTCATCTTGATTGTTGGCTCCTCAATATCAATTAAAGGAAGCGCTACCGGATTATCAAGGTCGGCAATTGTTTCTCCGATATTTGCGTCTGGAATTCCGCTAACTGCCACTATGTCTCCCGCTAAGGCTTTATCCGTACTTACCTTTTCCAAGCCTTCAAAAGTCATAAGAGAGGTAAGCTTGTATTTCTTTTGAATTCCGTCCCTGTCAATACGCACGACTTCCTGGTTTGCTGAAATTTCCCCATTATGAATTCTGCCGACCGCAACCCTTCCACGGTGCGCATCGTTTCCAAGCGTTGTTATAAGCATTTGAAGAGGAAGATTTTTGTCGCCTGTTGGGCTAGGAATAAAACGCACTATTTCTTCAAGGAGAGGAGTAATGTCCTTCATCTCAGAGAGATCAGGGGAAGGGCTTGCTTTCCCATCTTTTGCGCTGGCATAAATTATCGGAAAATCGGCGGTCCCATCATCCGCGCCAAGTTCCATAAACAAATCGAAAGTTTTATTAATCACATGATTGATTCTCGCGTCTGTTCTGTCAATTTTGTTAACAACTACAATGACTTTGTGCTTCATTTTAAGGGCCTGTTTTAAAACAAAACGGGTCTGTGGCATTGGGCCGTCTTTTGCGTCAACCAGCAAGAGACAACCATCCGCCATTTTCAAAACTCGCTCCACCTCTCCGCCAAAATCCGCATGACCCGGTGTATCAATAATGTTAATTTTAATACCATTCCAGGTTACGCTCGCGTTCTTTGAAAAAATGGTTATACCCCGCTCCCGCTCGAGTTCATTGCTGTCCATAATGAGATCGTGGGTGATGTGTTTATCAATTTTTGTTTTTGTCTGCCTCAGGAGCGCATCTACTAAAGTAGTCTTTCCATGATCAACATGAGCAATAATCGCGACATTTCTTATCTCATCCATAATTCAAAAAAAATCTGCCAAAATCTGCAGACTTTCGTCAATTTTAACACATTTAAAATAAAAACGCACAGATTTACGGCTAAAGCTATTTTTACAACCACTTTCTTTACCCATTTTTCTTTTTCATTTCTTACATCGTTTTGCCTTTTTTATAATTTCAAAAAATTAATATTTCAGCACAATAGATATTGCTAAAAGGGGGTGAAAAAGATGATGCTTGAGGATAAGAAAAAACGAATGGAGAAGGAGGATGAGGAAATGGGAGAAAAGGGAGGGGAGGCAACGGGGCAGGATGTGGATTATGACGATATGTCTTTTGAGGAAGATGCCGAGGAATAAGAATAACGACGGCAGGAATGTTTGGGGAAAAACAGATGGCTAAGCAGCCATCTGTTTTTCCTGAAAAATTATGTTTTGATTAACAATTATCTCAAGCAATTCAATGCTTCTTTTTAAAGCCTCGATAAAAATTTCATAATCTTCCCTTCCTGTTCTGATGGTTATATGAAAGGTTCCTATTAAGTCTTTTCTCCAATTCCAGTCGGTCACTCCCGATATGCTGGCTCTTTTTAATCCTCGGGCGATTTTTATCTGGCATATATATTCAAGCATTATATGTTCAAATAAGTGACCTATCTCAGTACTTCTTACCTCTATGAAAAAGGGTAAATTTTTATCGTTATAGCACTTAGATTTGAAAATTGACGGAAGCATTTTGTTAAGAATTTCAAAAGTTTTGGGGAGTTGATCTGTTTCTATTATCGGATCCTGACACTCCATTAGAATTCTTGTTGTTTTACAACCCTTAAAAATACTGAAGAAATACCTTTTTTGAAGAGAATAAGTCGCGGGAGAGAAGACTAAAAGGTTTGGCATTTTTATTTAACTTTTCTTACAGAGATCTTACTCAATTTTTAAATAATATATACTAATGTTTTGGCAGTGTCAACCAATTCGAACATAAAAAAGCAGATAGTTTCTCCTACCTGCTTCTTTTTTAGGCATTGGCAATATTAATCTTATCTGCTGCCTTGTCTTTTCCTTCTACTTGCAAGTCCTCCTTTTCTTCCTGCCTCAGCATGTCCCCTTGAATCACCATGCCATCCGCGACCTACCCCTTTTTTTCTGTTTGCCATGTTTCAATTCACCCCCTCTCATGAGCCTGCTTTTACACATTCTATTTAAGCGATTTGATAATGGAATTAAAAATTGGTAAGAATCTTGAAAGAAGCTAAATTGAGGATTATTTTATTTTTTTTCTTTTTGTTGCTTTTTTGCTTGCGGACTTTTTTCGGCTTGGTTTTTTCTTTTCTTCTACAATCTCAAGTTTTGTTATGGTAGGGGAGGCAAGCGGGAAAATCCGATCAACCACAATTCCGTCGAGAAGTTGTTTAACGGTAATGCTCTTATTAACACCTATTCCTCTTACCTTAACAACTTTCCCGCTGAAGGCCACATTTCGCTCTCTCTTCCCCTCCGCGACCTTCTGAAAGACTTTAACATTTTGCCCCTCCCGAATTTGCAAATCCCGCATAGACAAACATTATACAAAAGCAGGCGTAAGTATTCAATGATCAATCATCCTTGAAAATTATTTTGCGGCGGCCTTGATGAATTCAATAAAGAAAGGGTGAGGAGAAAGTGGCCGGCTCTTGTATTCCGGATGCCCCTGCGTTCCCAAATAAAAAGGATGGGTATCTTTTGGCAATTCTATAATCTCAACCAACTTTTCCTTAACGGATCGCGCGCTTATTATCATTCCTTTCTTCTCAAATTCCGAGGCATAAAAATTATTGAACTCATATCTATGCCTATGCCTCTCAGATGTTAATCCGGAATCGGAGATACTATCATATTTTTTATAAATTTCAAAAGCCCTGCTCCCCTTTTTGACAATCGCATCCCAAGCACCCAATCTCATAGTTCCACCATATGCTCTATTTTTCATATGCTCTTTCTGAGCCTCTATGATATGGATTACCGGATGTTTTGTTTTTTGGTTATTTTCCGTGGTATTTGCGTCTTTTAAGCCCAGCAAATCCCTGGCATACGCGACAACCGCCAATTGCATTCCATAACAGAGTCCCAAGTAAGGAATTTTATTGACTCTGGCATATGACGCGGCAGAAATCATCCCCTCGGCACCTCTCCCCCCCCAACCTATTGGGACAATTATTCCGTCCGGCTTTCCTATAACATCATTACTTCCAAATTTCTCGACTAATTCCGCATCAACCCATCTAGTTTTGACGCTAATATCACAGAACCACGAAGCATGATCAATTGCATCAAATAACGCGGCATATGAATCCCTTATTTGGTAATCTCCTGTCCCGAAATATTTCCCTACAATCGCTATTTCTATATTCTTGCTTTTTGGTTTCTTAATTTCTTTTACCAAGTTTTCCCATCTTGAGAGATCCGACACCTTAATTGAAAGTCCTAATTTCTTTAGAATCTTTTGATCTATCCCCTGCTTCTGAAGTATAAGAGGTACTTCGTAAACACTTTTTGCATCAGGGTTTGAAATTATATTCTCAGCATTCATATTGCAGAAGAGGGCAAATCGATCGCGTCTTCTCTGATCCAAATATTTTTCCGATCTTGCAATTATAAAATCGGGTTGGATTCCCATAGAATTTAAAGTTCTAACGGAAAGTTGGGTAGGTTTTGTTTTTGGTTCTCCAAGGTGAGGAGGGGTCGGGACATAGCTTACATGAATATGAATTACATCCCCGGGATTTTTTAAGGTCATTATTCTTGATGACTCATAATAAAAAATATTTTGATATTCTCCCGCTGTACCACCAAGCTCAATCATTACAATATCAGCGTTGTTCTTTTTTCCTGCCCGCTCAATTCTCGAGATTATTTCGTCGGTTATATAAGGAATTGCCTCTACATCTTCTCCGTTATATTCAAACCTTCTCTCGCGTTCAATGACTGTCCAGTAGATTCTCCCCATAGTTACAAAATTATCTCTACCCATATTCTCATCAAGAAACTTTTCATATGTTCCAATATCCATGTCTCCCTCCGTACCATCCTCACACAAGAATGGATCTCCATGTTCTATTGGATTAATTGTTCCCGCGTCCAAATTTAAATAATTTTCAAATTTAATAGGAACAACCCTATGTCCTGAAAGTTTTAAAAGTAGGGCGATAGATGCCAGGGCGATTCCTTTTCCGATGCCTGAAATGACTCCTCCGGAGATAAATATGTACTTAGTCCGTTTATTTTTCGAGTTTTGTCGGGGCACGATTTATAATAGCAAATGCTTGATTAAAAATCAACGTAGCGTTGCGTGATAGGTTTTTTACTACTTTGATATCTTGCAAACGGATCGCTTAAATGGTATATGTTTAATCATGGAATTAGAACGAATCGTACTGATATCGAATGCAATTGCCAGAAGCAAAGCAGAAGCTGAACGGCAACGGAGCGCTGAACAAGCAAGGGAAAGTATACCTGAATTTCGGAGAAGATTATCAGGATTAATTCTCGCAAATGTAGTCCAAAAAACAGAAATAATAGAATGGGAGGTGCGGTGGCCAAGTGAAAAATTTAACAAAGATATATTTGATACGCGCTTGGAATGCGGCATTATTATTCCTGATGATCCCGAAAGGGTTAAAGTTGTAATTTCAAGTTCCGGCTATCCTGAGTCTGGGCGAAATCCTACTTTTGAAATTAGCGTAGAAGAAAACGACTCGCGATTAATAATTGATCAAGAAAGAGTTAGTGTAGTATCTAAAGCCATAGATTCAAATGTGCCCAGTGATCCAATGCGCATTGTTATAGGAGGCAAGTATCACAGCTGGCCAATATGGGAGAGAGAAGCAACTATGGAGGACGTAAAAGCCTATTCCGACCTTTTGGAGGTTATAGAAAACGGGGATGTTGAGTTTAGCGGAAAAACACCCACAAAGTACATAGTTACTCCCCCAAAACCTTCTCTTTCAGAGCATATTTCAAAACCCATCTGAGGCAAATCATAAATGTTCCGATTACACTCCGATCACACCTTCGAGGTGTTTTACGATTGCACCTGCGGTATATTGCTTAAAAGAACTTGTCATTTGGGGGCATAAGGAAACAAGTAGAACACACCTTAACCAGCATAAATTGAGCGGGGTACGAGAATTGAACTCGCTTCTCTACCTTGGGAAGGTAGCATACTACCGGTGTACTAACCCCGCATTATAGCAAGGTTTTATTTTATATTTTCCGAATCACAAACGCAATTAAGAACAGGTACAAACCTAGTACACCCGGAGGGTGGATTAGCTTGACACCTACGCTTTTACTTATACTTATCTGGGAAGCTTAATTTCGTCGTCAGGATAAATCAGGTCGGGATTTGTTATGTTATTTGTCTTTGCAAACTCAGACCATTTGTATCCGTCTCCGTAGGCCCTTACCGAAATTGTCCAAAGGCTATCTCCTTCTCGTACGGTATACGAATTTCCTG
>MFPJ01000045.1 GCA_001782675.1 Candidatus Levybacteria bacterium RIFCSPLOWO2_12_FULL_39_17 | reverse complement strand
CTTTCCCCATGAAGCGCAAACTGCCGGATCTGGCACTCGAGAAAAAACTTTGGGAGAAAGGATATATTGTCATTGGAATTGATGAAGTGGGGCGCGGAGCTTTCGCCGGTCCCTTAGTTGTGGGCGGCGTTGTTTTTCCTCCAACTGTGAACCGTAAACGAATAACTAAACTTCTATCCTACGGAATTAACGATTCAAAAAAATTAAAACCTAATGCCAGAAAAATGCTATCAAAAGTTATACAAAATGAAAGTTTAGCCTATCATATTAGTAAAGTTGAAGTAGGCATAATTAACCGTTTTGGCATTGGAAAAGCCACTTTTATTGCTATGAGGGATGTTGTGAAAAATCTGCGCAAGTCCCTTCCGAATAAAAAAAATTTTGTCCTGATTGATAAATTTTATGTCAAGCACATGAGGGGAATTGGTCTTAAAAACCAGAAGGGAATAGTTCATGGAGATTGTATTTCTTTATCGATTGCCGCCGCGTCAATTGTTGCAAAAGTTCACCGGGACAACCTTATGAAAAGACTTTCAAAAAAATATCCCGATTATAATTTTAGTAAAAACAAAGGTTATGGGACAGTTCTCCACAGGAAGGTCATTGAAAAAATCGGAGCAACAGAACTCCACAGGGTCGCATTTGTCAGGAAAATAGTTTAAACCGCAGCGGGAATATTTTGAGACGCCTCATCAAGACATTTTTTAATTACGGCGTGCTCCCCTAAAGTCATTAAATCTAAAGGGGATGAAGAAAAATAGTCCTCATTTTCTGCCAGCCGTCGGATCTCAAGTTCAAAGTCCTCATATAAGCCGAATGTTAAATTTATCATTCCTTCTTTGCTGTTTGCAAAAATATGAAGCAGATAGCTTTCTTCTTTTGTGGGAGGAGAAAGACTTACGGAAAGCTGAAGTCTTCCTGCCTCGATCAACTTGGATTCTCCTCCCTCTGCCAAATCTCTTGCGTAAAGAGCCCCGTCTGACCCAAAAGCAACCACCCATTCCGCGACATCTTTCACTTGCCCTGCAATCCGATCTACTTCCCTTTCGGAAACTAAAAATTCGCTTGCTCGTTCCACCGGAATCTCCCCTGCAAAGAGTTTTTCCCGAGATTCATTAGCTTCTTCCAGGGAATCGAAGATGTCCATCTCTCCTCCCCTCATGCGTTCATTCATAAATAAAATCTTAAAAAGGGGGTGTTAAGAAAAAAAGTAAAAAAACGTTTGAATAGAGTATGAAAAGGAGCTCTAATTCCAAATGTGGCAAGCTAATCCACACCTGGTGTGTATGGTGGGTGTATGCGGTCGAATATTTGCGCCTGTCTTTAAGTGTGCTAAGATTGAATAATGTCCAAAATCTTAACAAAAAAAAATCTTCTTTTTATTATTTTCGGCGCTGCCCTTCTTGTCCTTTTTTATGCCTTCTCCAATCTTGTCAAAGAAGATATTTTCACCCGTTTTGATTTTGACATGACGATCCGGATTCAAAATAATGTGCCAAAACGAATTGACCCTTACCTTTCCTACTTCAGCCTTTTGGGAAGTTTTGAGGTAACACTTGGAATTCTTCTTTTTCTCCTCATTTTAACTCGGAAAATTCAATCAATTATGATCATTGGAATGTTTGGGGTTATGCATTTTGTTGAAATCGTTGGTAAAGCCATACTTTTCCACCCGGGAACTCCATTCATGTTCCATCGCTATAGTCTTGATATTATTTTTCCAACCTCTTATGTTCAGCCGGGAGGCTCCTACCCGTCAGGACACGCCATGCGCGCTGCATATCTCTTGTTCCTTCTGATTTTTATTATTTTTCGAACAAAAAGGCTATCAAAAACTTTTAAACTATTGAGCTACATAGCTATTTCAGCTATTTTTACCCTTATGATTTCTTCACGAGTCAGCCTTGGCGAACACTGGACAACGGATGTAATTGGAGGGAGCATTTTAGGATTAGCCTTTGCTCTATTCTCATTCGTGTTCATTTAATTTTTAATTTCAAATTTTAAATTTCAAATTAAAAATTTATTTAAGCTTTTCTACTTCTTTATGTTCCCGGACTACGCGGCATTTTTTGCAGAATTTTTTTGGCTTGAGCTTTTCAGGAGTATTAAGTTTGTTGCGCGTTGTAACATAATTCCTGCTTTTACATACCGTGCAGACCAGACCAATTAATATTCTTGTTCCTGACTTTTTCGCCATGAAGCTTATTTTAGCAAAAACTTATATCAATTGAAAGCCACCTGAATATTTAACTGCTAATTGGAGAAGAACGCGTAACTTTAACTCTAACATAGGGATTAACAAATCTCCGAAGTACTTTTTCACTGATAACATCAGCCTTCTCAAAAGTCTCCATCAGATTGTTATGCAGAGCGGTAAAATCTGTTGGGCTGACCTCTATTCCCGCAATAGAAGAAATTGTGACATCGCCAAATATCATGTCTCTTTTAATTTCAAGAAAGGCCGGATGGGAGGCCAAATTCATTCTGGACTCAAGACCTTTCTGTCCCCTGTACCAACCGTCTTTTTGGCCTAACTGTTGGTTTCCCAAAAGGGCGTTAACAGAAGGATCAATCCCTCGGTGTAAAAGGAGCATGTTGTAATCAAATGCGCGGAAAATCAAGCCGTGAGAGGGTGAAACAGCGCAGAGAGGAATTGCCCCTACCACAGAACCAACCGCGGGAAGCAAATAAGCGGGCGTCAGGGATGATAAAAAATCTTGCAGGCCAACCAAATCCTGCTTATTTTCTTCAAGAGAAGCCTCAAGGAAAAGGTCGTAATCACAAACTATTCCAGTCCGACTTTTTCTAAGATCTAGCGTACACCATCCGCTTTGCACTCTCGCATCGGACCCAAATTCTGATATCTCTGGCCACTTTATTACCCTCGTGTCTAAAACCTCATCATCTACAATTCTTTCATTGGTTATTACAAGAAATCCTTCTTTTGTTCGCATTTTGTCTGGAGGTATGACATGCTGAACATTTCTAGCATAGGCGGAATCAGGATAGAAAGAAAATAGAGGGCAGTTCTCTGATTCTAACATAAAAAGGATTATAAAACCTATGGGAAGCAATTGCAAATTTCAATAGTGATATCTTGCCGGAGAATTGAGCCCGATTACACCTTCCGATTACACCTTCGAGGTGTTTTACGATTACACAAAGTAATTGCAAGCGCCCAAACCCACAGTCTACCCGTTAGGCGCGGCAATAAAATGAAGCTAAAATCCACAGTCTTGTGGAGTCATTCCCGCAATTTTTGAAGCTAATTATCAATACTAACCCACAGATCTGTGGGTATCCACAGCGCTGTGGATAATCGAGGCTAAACTGTGGGCAACTGTGGATGTCAAAAAAACATCCACAGAATATTTTTGTGTCTTTCCTGTGGGTCTTGTCTTGTCCTTCGACAGGCTCAGGGTGAAGGCGGCGTCCGCCGCTTCCGCCAATTCAGCCTCAGACTCTCAAAGTGAGCCGGAAGTGGGAATCGGACCCACGATCTAGTCATTACCAATGACTTGCTCTACCACTGAGCCATTCCGGCATGTCTCGAACTAAATTTTATCAGGAAGAGAAGAGTTTTACCAGAATAAACCTTTATTTTCGAGGCAAAATTTTGTAAAATTAAACTTGGTTGCTGGGATGGCGGAGTGGTCAATCGCATCAGACTGTAAATCTGACGCCCGTTCGGGCTACCCAGGTTCAAATCCTGGTCCCAGCACAGCATTGAAGTAATGCTTCGAAGTTTTACTAAATTAATTCCTTTTATTTAGGACTCTCTTTATATGCCTATGCAAGAGGCTATTATGAATCTCATAAGTAAACTGACTAATAACTTTCCCGTATGCATTTTTTGAAATCCTCTTATATAACCTTCTATTATTTAAGAGAAGCATGATGTTATTTGAAAAATCTTTTACACTAAATGGCTTTGCCAGCAAGCCATCTTCCTGGTGTTTTATTATCCCGGTAGGTCCCGCATTCCCCCACGCGACAACCGGCACGCCGTATGCCATTGCTTCAATTATTCCCATGCCAAAATCCTCCTCCGGCGCCGGATACACATAAACTGCAGCATTTCTGTAAGCCCGGTCCAAATCGCTTTCGGATAATAAGCCGGTAAAATAAATTTTATTTTTCTTATAATGTTTTTTCAGCCATTTTGTATAGTCCGTATCTTTTCCCGCAATTACAAGATTTGGGCAGTTTTTCCCCATACTGGATAGCGCCTCAATGGCAAATTCAAATTTTTTCTGGGGAAAATGTCTATTTGTGATTAAAACATAAGGTTTTTTTATTGTTTTTTTATCGATTCCGATAGATCCTGTAAATCTTTTCATTATCTTTTCATTCGAAATCTTTTCTTTGATGCGCGCGCCTGCCGGACAATTAATGGTTTCAATGTTGTAAACCTCTTCCAATAATCCTTTCGCATAAGATCCATTGGCAAAAATTGTCCGAGCGCTCTGGATGCTTTTGCTATCCAGATACTTAATGATTGGTTTAAAAATCAAAGAATAAAAATTAATAAGACTGAATCCGTCATTGATTTTAAGACCGGTTTTCTGGTCGATAAGCCTTGGATGAACCATACGGGTAGGTTGAGCCAGATAAATCCCATAAGGAATTCTATTTATTTTAGAAAGAATAAAAGCCATCCAAGGGCCGGGCTGGTTCGCTCCAAAATAGAAATCATAATTACGAAACTTAAAGAAAAGTAACGGCACAAGCAGACAGGCCATAAGAATCGAGACTAATTCAACATCCGGATACCAAGAGGGAAGAATTTTTGGAAGAATTCTTTTAACTTTCACCCGCGAAAGAAGCTCAGGAAAACATCCTTTTCTATCCACAACCGGACTAAAACAAGTAACATCATAGCCAAGCTTTTCAAGTCCAATTGCCTCTTCAAGCACGAGCCGCTCTCCCCCACCGGAATAAACAAAAGCAAGATGAAATATGGCAATTTTTAATTTTTTAGCTTTACTCTTTACCATACTTACTCAATTAATTAAAACCGCTCTTTTTCAAAATTTTAGCTAAAATCTCTTCCAATTTTAAGTTAACTAAAATTCTGTACAAAACCAATCGAACATAAAATATTAAAGTTGCGATACTCAGTCCCCGACTGGATAATGACCAGGGGCTTAAAACAATCTCATAATTCCTCCTTGCAGCTTTTTCCATTTCTATTAAATTAATATTTTTGTTAATCTCCAACTTTCTAATTCTGTCCTTCCAGAACAAGGGAATATCGGAGAGTAGAATTTTCAAATCGGTTCCATATTTTTGATCCCTGAAACTGTATTTTTTTGCTTTGGGATTAATATTCACCCAGCCCTTTCGATATTTTTTATATCCGTACGCGATTTTTATTGACTTATTAAAAAATCCGGGAGGAATAAAAAGCGGCGGGACTTGATCAGCAAGAATCTCATTTGGCCAACCTGATAAATGCTCATACCCGTCAAAATGAGCATAAAGCTCTTTTTTTGGAGCAATAATTATTTGATTTTTCACTTTTACCGCTCCTCTTAGGTCTTCTGCCCTAATCACTCTTCTGTCTTTGAGATTCTTTGATGTAAACCAATGCTGAAAAAGATCCTTATGAACTATTTGAATTGAATCAAAATTGCCCTCTTTTTCCTCGTAAACAATTGAGTCGTCGTCTTCGGAAATAAAAGCGGAGGATCTGCCGTATACAAGATTTTCAGGTGTTCCTTTTTTTGAAATATTAAGAAATTCAGAGAAATGAGAATATATTATGGAAACAAACCTATTTTTTTCTTTTAATTTTTCCGCCTTATTGATAAGCTTGTCTATGAAATACACGAAATCAGGATCGCTTGTTATTAAGGGATGGTCATTGTTCGGTGAATAAAAAATCCAGTCATCTTTCATTTTCTCCAAGATTTCAAGAGATCCCAGATAATCCTTCTGACTATCGCTTCTCTCGTGCATAATTATTGCCTTGGGAAAAATATTCAGAATAAATTCGTCGAACTCTCGTATCTTGCCGGGATTATCAAGCTCGTACTTTACCAGAACATGTGACCACGGGTAAAGAGCATAGCTCGCGAGAGCATATCTGGCAATATCTATTTTTTTGGGTTTTCTATAATTTTCGCAAGCACTGCGAATCGTATCTTTCCTCTTTACGGGGATCAAGGGCTGATTAGTAATAAAGGTGTCAAAATACAAAATCATAATTTTAAACTGTCAAGTCTGCGAATAAATTTTTCCAGTTCCCTTGGTGTACCTAGAATAAAATTTTTCTCCGACATTATTGCCCTTATTTTTTTGCCTTTTTTAATAAGTTCGTTATAGCAGGGGCCTACATAAAATTCCTTATTTGTAAGTTTTTTTCCTAAAAGTATGCTTTTTGCGGCCTCTACAAAATCCTGGCCATGTTTAAAATAATACATTCCTGTTGTGGCAAAATTTGATATTGCTTTCTTTTCTGCCACTTCACGCACAAAACCATTTACGCCCTCCTTTGCATAACTATAGCGCGGATTTCTACTTTTAAAACACGGAATTATACCATCAGGATCCTCTTTCACTATTAAATCAAGGATTTTAGATCTCGAATAGGTATCGCAGTTATAAATAAAAAGTTTTTCCTGGTTGTCGATATATCTTTCTGCTAAAAGACAGGTTTCCGCCTGACCGCGAGTCGGAGTTTTTGCGATTATCAGAATTATTCCTTTTCCAAAAATTCCTTTCAACCTTTTTCCAAGTTTATGCTCTTCATCATGATCTTTCGAAATTATAAATATCAATCTATATGAAAGCACGCGATCAAGAAAATCAAAAGATTCCATAGCCCACTTAATCATTGGTTTTCCCCCAACATCAATAAGAGGTTTTGGCTCCCTAAAACCCGCGTTTTGAAAACGCGAGCCCGCTCCTGCCATAGGAATCAGGATATTCACTCTACCGATATTCATTACTTAGAAAATAGCTTCATTAATGAGTTTTATGCCGGACAAAAACATTGCCTTCTGCCGTCTAAAACTTTCTCGATGCAAGGGTACCATTGATAAGAACAGCAGTGATTCGATAATGCTTATCTTCCTTAAATCATAACCTCTTTTTATTACCTCTCGATCTAAGAGGTCGGCAATTTTAAGATGGTTTTTCTTGACAAAAATTATAAAATCAAAATTTTTTCCTTTTTCCTCAATTTCAAATAAATCATTCATTATGAAATCATAAAAACCATGAAAGCTATGCCTTAGTTTCGCGATATCGTATTTTATATCGCCATAATTTGAAATTTCGCCAAAGCTTCCACGAGGGTCTATAAATTTAAATACTTTTTTCTTTTTATCATATAAAATGTTGCTTAAACATAAATCTCCATGGACAAAGCTCATTTCATTTTTGTCAAAAAGAAGATCTACGGTTTTTTTAATTTTTTCAAGAATCAAGTTTATATTTTTATATTTCTTTTTATTTATATAAATGTATTTTTCATTTAGCAGATCTTTCCAGTATTTTTCTTTTTTTAGTTCATTTAGCCTCTCTATAATCTTTTCGTAATACATGTAGCGATACGAGATATAAGGCAAATTCTTCTTATATTTTTTAAACAAATTTATTATCTCAAAGAGTTCTCCGATCACCTTTTCCCAAGATTTTAAATCCAGAGACAAATTGACGAACAAATCTGCTAGAGTTGGGTAACTGCAAAGCTCCAGAGAGTAACCTACATTTGTTTTTGAGTTCTCATAATCAATTAGCTTAGGGGAATATTTTTTCAATCCTGCCGGCAAGTTTAAATACCAAAGCAATTCCTGTTTAATTTTCTCTTTATTATCACTTTTCTTTGTAACAATACCTTTGCTATGGTTTAAAATTAAAGAGTTAAAACTCCTTGTTCTTTTTGAAATTTTTTCCATATGGCCTTAAGATTTTACATTATCGAAAGAATAATTTTTTCTGTTTCTTGGGCTTGCATATTTGCGTCAAACATTTTTTCTGCTCTCCTGCGGTTAAACAAGCCTATAAATTTTCTTTTTTCATTTGAGACTATCAAGCTTTTGAGTGAATTATACATCCCTTCTCTATTTCCCTGTTTTACTAAAAAATTTCTATCTCCAATTTCCTCAGGTATTCCTCCGCACTTTGTTGCAACAATAGGAAGGCCGGAGGCCATTGCTTCCATTAAGGTATAACTGAAAAGTTCTTCCCAAACCTTAAAACCAAGAATTCTTAAGTCCTTACTCGGGGAACAGAAAATGTCAGCCTCCCTATAAACCTGAGGCAAATCAAAATAATTGACAAACCCCAGGTATTTAATAGGGTATTTTTTTGCCATAGACTTAATTCTCTCCTCAAGCCGTCCCCTTCCGGCAACAATAAGCTCTATATTATTAAATTCATTACAAAGATTAACAAAAATATTTAAAAGATCTCCTACTCCCTTTGCTTTTGTTAATTGTCCCACATAAAGAATCTTAATTTTTTCGTCCGAAGGACGATTGGCCTCCGGCCAAGATTTTCTCATTTGTTTTTCTCTTGGAAAAAATAGCTTGAGATCTACGCCCTTATAAATAACCTTTATTTCCCCTTTTGGAATTCCTATGTTTTCGGCAAATTTTAAAGCCAGTTTACTTCTCAAAAGAAAAAGGTCGGTTTTTTTTACCACATTCTTTATATAAAAATTATAAGGGGGAACAAATTTAGACGGATGGTTTGGAATTGTCTCCCAAACTACAGTTACAAGCTTCTTATTGTATTTATTGCAAAGATTTGCCGCCTGATCACACCAGGAATAAAAAGTGTCGGATAAGCATACTATGTCTGTATTTTTAATATGTTTTTCCAAATTTTCAATTTGAATTAAAGACCGATTTGTATAATTTCCGCCATTTAAAATTGCTATTGGGTCGCAAAAATACCTTGGTTTCAGTAATTCATTAACAAGTCTTAGATTTTTAGTTTTGATTGGGTACTCTACTTTATTTTGCGAAAAATAAATGAATTTGATATCTGTTTTTTTAAAAGCGTCATAAAAAAGCGCTTCAGCAGCCCTAATTCCTCTTATAACAGCCATTTTAGGTTTTTGCATAATTTATTTTTTTAAAACAAGGGTCAAGCCCCTGATTTGATTAGGCTTTACCTTACCTTTTAAAACATAATAGGTCAATAAAGAAGGCGAAACTTTTATTTCTTTCTCAAAAATTAATTTAAAATTATCATTTACCAAAGACAGAATATCTTTTTTTGTAAAAGAAAAGGGGTGGGCGCTGTCTCTTTTGTAGTTTTTTTTGAAAATATCAACAATTACCACAAAAAATCCGCCATTTTTCAATACTCTATGCGCTTCTTTGAGAACTTTTTTGGGGTCATTTACATGATCTAAAACATTAATGCAAAAAATTGCGTCAAAATAATTATTTTTAAAACTTAATTTTTCACCTTCTTCTTTTTTGAGACTAATATCTTTTGGATAAGAATAAAGTTTTAGATATTCGTCCGCTAATGGATCAATTCCGTATTTTTTTCCTTCAACATAATGAAGAATAGTACTAATTCCGCAGCCAATATCAAGCACCCTTGACTCTTTTTTTAACTGACATAGCCTTTTAATTTTATTGAAGTCGTAATACTTTTTCCAAAAGTCTAATACTTTTTGTTTATTATCTTTAAAATCTTCCGCCCATTTGCTTTGATAAATATATTCACCTGATAATTTATCTAAAAATATATCCGCTATTTTTTGGAAATATAATTTTCTTAATAGAAGCTGGACAGACCTAGGGGTAATTTTTACGAGAATTCCTATAATTTTTAATCCCATGTTTTCTTTGCGACTATATTCATGTAAAGACCTGTCGCTTTTTTGGGAATAAGAAGAGATTCAAGATTAATTAATATATTTACAAAATATCTTATATATGTAAGTAGCCGTTTTTGAAGAGCGGGATTTCCTGATTCAATATAATTCTTAATTTGGAATTCCCGGGGCAAGTTAAGAAACTTAAAAAGCCGCAGGTATACACCGGAAACCAGCTGGCAAAGGAAAAAACCCCAAAAATAGTATCTGATAATCTTGAAACCATTGTTCTCCATAAGGTTTATAAGGTCGCTTTTTGAGAATCTTTGAAGATGTCCATGAAACCTTTTGGCAAGCGTCTCATCCTGAAAAAAAACAAATTTATCTCCTTCAATTGGAGTAATTGAAAAGAAAAACGCATTTTTTTTCATTATTCTTCTTATCTCGCGGAGCGCTTCTTTCGGCTTTTCTAAATGTTCTAAAGTGCAATTTGAGGTTATTGCATCAAAATAACTATCGGGAAATGGCAGTTTATAAACATCACCTACAACAAATCTCACTTGCGGAAAATCCTTTTTTGCGGTTCCTATAGCATTTCTGGATACATCTACGCCATAGACTTCTAATTTTGGGAACTTCTTTTTTAGAATACCGCCGGAATAATAGCCTGCTCCGCATCCGATATCTAAAACCTTGCCTCTTAAAGAGCCAAGCTCGCGAGGCAAGATATCTATAACTCCGCTATTTAAAATCGGCAAATTTATCTTTTCGCGAGTACTATACAGCTTTTTTTCGTAATTAAATTTTTTCACTTATCAAATTTTCCTTCTAAAGATTTTATATCTGCATATAAAAATTAAATATTGCGTTATATTCTTACTTATATTTAACCCGCTTTTGCCCCTTTTTTTTCCGTAATCGTAAACCAAACCTACTTCCTCAATTTTTTGTGTTTCTCTCATTATTTTCAATAACAACTCGGTATTTGCTACAAAAAATTTACTTGTAATTAAATCATCGCCGTAAATATTTACCATTTTTCTCAAAATATTATAACTGTAAGCTCTGTAAAAAATTGTATAATCTTTTACAACAGAGGAAGGAAAAAGGACTCTAAATACAGCATTGGCTAATTTGCTGTAAAATAACCTTTTGGGAGGAAAATTTTTATAAGAGCCTTTTTTTTGAAACCTTGACGCGATTACCAGATCCTGACCTCCTTCAATTTTTTTAATCATCAGATTAAGTAATTTTGGGTCTGATGTTCCGTCTCCTTCCACTATTACAATAACATCACGCGGCTTTCCATCTTTTACAGTTTCTGCGATTGCCGAGCGAAAAACTTCAGAAACCCCCTTATTTATCTTATGGTTAATGATTTTAATGGGGAGGTTTTCCGCAAGACCTTCTATTATCTTAAGTGAATTGTCGCTGCTTCCATCATTAACCAAGTAAAACGAACAGTCATTGTGATTCAGATTTTGAGCAATCCCAATGAGGCAGTTTTCAATGTTTTTTTCTTCGTTATAAACAGGAATAACTACTCTAATCATGCTGGTTTGCGGGCAACCACAAAAAGGTTTGTCCCCCTCTCTTCCTCTTCTACATATCTTAAGAAAAGTTTGGTTAGAAGATCTGTTGCGAATTTTGGCCTCCAAACCATTCGTTTACCAAAGATAAATTTCATTAATTGAGCGGGCCAGGCGGTAATTAAAAAAAGATCAAATAGAAGAGCAATCCTGGACGAAACCATCTCCTTCTCTACATTAATTTTAAATCCGGCTTTTTTGATATGTCTTTCCCATTGTCTTGTTGATTTAAGAGGCTTGTGTTTAAAAATTTTATTAAACATGAAAGTATAGAAATTACCAAGGGGTTTAAGGCCTAATCTGTTCAATAACGGGCCGTAAAAAATAGACCTCTCCCATTTATTCGTGACAAGAGTGAACACAAAGGTTCCTTCAGGCTTAAGAACCCTGAAGGCTTCTTTGAAGACTTTATCAATTGAACCAATATGCTCCAATGTGCTTACCGAAATAATTGTCGCAAAACTATTGTCTTTGAACGGCAAATTTCTTGCGTCTCCCAAAACAAGCTTTTTGTATTTATTTTCGCGCGCGGCAACCGCTAATTCCCGAGGATCGATATCAATACCCACATCAACCTTTTTATCAAAAAAGACCACGGCAAACTCTCCAAAACCGCATCCAAGATCGAGAATTGGTCTGCTTAATTTTGCCGAGGCAAAATATTTTGCTTCCGCGGATCTCTGAAGCGCCAGGGAAAGCGGCGTTACCGCAAGATAACGCCTAAAATAATATTCGGCTTTAGATGCTTTATTAATAGTCTTCATCTTCATTCGCTTTCACTGACAATTTAGAGACATGCCTTTTGCCGTAGTTTTTTGCTATACGGCTATACGCGGAAGCAATCTCTGCAATAGGTTTTATTAATTTAACTCCTAAGATTAGGTAGGCTAATAAAATTATTAATGTTACAAGACTTATAATAGTGGCTATTATCCCCCTTAACCCATTACTGTATTCGAATATTAAGGTGTCTCCCGCTTTAACCTGCGGCAAGTTGACTAACTTGTAAAGCGGGCCTGATTTGTAGATTTTCATTTTTTCCTTGCTGTTTTTTGATACAAGATATGCTTTCCAATCGGGATGGAAACTTTCTCTCAGATAAAAATTGCCTGAATTAAAGCCGCTCCGGAAGGAAAACTCAACCTTGTCAGGAAAATCTCTTTTCATGGTAATCATGCTTGTATCCTCATCTTCATCAAAATTTTCCTTTTCAAATAAGAATTTGAAAATGTTACTTAATAATTTAACTTCCTCCGGATTATTGCTGTATGCAGATATGTGCCCGAACCAATTAATTCCCGACCATATTATTTTCCCTTTTCCATAACTTCCTCCTGCAACTACGGGGCGATCGGATACGGTCACAAGTCTTTCGGCCCAGGGCTTTAGCCCTGAGGGCGCTGACACTCCCCACGGTTGATCCCCCCATTTTAAAGGAGAAAACTTTTTGCTATCTACACCATCTAATATTGAACCTTTCGTTTTATAATCCCGGCTATTCAAGTTTGAAGTCCAGGAAAGTGATGAAACAGGGAAAAAATCCGGTGCTTTCTCAATTTCCCAATCGCGGTCAACAAACTGCCAGCCTGTAGAAAGATATACGCTGCCCCCTTCTTTAATATATCTGTCAAGAAG
>MFPJ01000044.1 GCA_001782675.1 Candidatus Levybacteria bacterium RIFCSPLOWO2_12_FULL_39_17 | reverse complement strand
GATTTAAGTAATCCCCCATACTTTCAACTGCTTGGCCCGGTTCAGTTAAAAACAACCTTAGATACTCAAGCCCAACAGCTTCCGTCTGCTGTGCATACTGATCACCAGGGTTATCTGAATCAGCAACAGGAGTATATCCTAATTGTCTAAGAGTGTCATAACCTTGATTGAGCCAAACTGGCGACTTAGGTTCCATCTCTCCACTAATCATGCTGGCATTTTACACTAATTCAGCCTATACAGCAAAAAGAATACAGTACTTATCAAAATTTCCTTTTTACGCAGTTGCATAATTTAATTTCCAAGGATAAGCCTCACAAATGATCTCCCAATCCTTGAGGATTTGTATGAATTCATCTATAATTGAGTACGTAAGAACGTAATCAGGGCTCACAAAGAGAGAAATCGTGGATTTTGAGGGCGGGTTTTTCGCGGCACCCCCAAATGCCGCGAGGATTTTGAAGCTATTTTTATACTCAACAGACAGGCGGCGGAAAAGAATAGGTAAAAAACGCAAAAATTTTAAAGAACTTCTATATAACTTAAATGCCGCAACCGGTGGACTCAGTTAAAAATTGCTTTCAACTGTCCGATTGCGCCATTAAAAAAAGCAATTTCAACAACAACTGAGTCCAACTAAAAATATACAATGTTTTCAAAACAAAAACAATGTCAATTTATCTGCATCAACTTGCTAAAAGCTGTATAATTAGGATGAATTATGAGTAAAAGAATAATAATAAAAGGGACTCCTGCAAGCGTTGGGTCAGCTACTGGAAAAGTAAAGAAAATTGTTTTTCCTTATGATTTTGGTGATTTTGAAAAAGGTTCTATTTTAGTAACAGAGATGACAAGCCCACTATTCTTGCCTGTAATGCGAAAAGCAAGTGCAATCGTAACAGATATTGGCGGACTTTTATGTCACGCTGCGATAGTGGCGAGAGAGTTTGGAATTCCCTGTATTGTTAATACTAAAGAAGGGACCAAAGTGTTGGTAGATGGACAGATTATTATCGTTGATGCTACAAAAGGTGAAATTTATGAAACGAAATAGAACTGTTTTGGAAAAAATTGGGATTACTTCTCAAGTCGTAAAGCGTTGGAAAAATAAAGGTATAAAAATTACTTATCCAATGAGAAAAAAGCGGAATTACTTAAAATCCCAAGACGGAGTAGTATTTGTAGAGAGTGCTGATAAATATGTTCCGCCACTAACAGAAGAAGAAACAAAATTATATATAAAGTATCCTGAAGTATTCAGAGATAATTTCATAAAAAACGTAACATTATATTTTCAATTTCATACTTTTCTTTTTGACAAATCACAATTAATTAAAGAGTTGAAAAACCCAGAAGAAAAATTATCTTCCGCCCTTTCTTTAATGTATTTATTTTTATCAGCTATGGACCATCACTATTACCATTTTGATAGATATTTAGTGTATGAAGACTATCCGCAAACCCCCGTTGGTTACTGGTGGAATAAGCTCAAAATATACTATTCTCTGGTTTTTCATGAAAAGATTTCCAAAACACAATCAACTGAGAATTTTTTATAGCTTTTATCTGAAGATAAGAAAATTTTAAGTCAATTTAAAAATGCGTTATCTAATAATGAATACAAAGAATTTTTACAAACGCTAAAATCAATAAAAATTTTTGAAGCTACCCAAGAAAAAGAAATTAGAATAGTCAGTGGATACCCGGCAAAAGAAGATTTACTCCTTAAAACCGGGTTTGGTATTTGGGATCAAATTTGTGATTTGATAAAACACAATCCGGAAACAATACAAAAAAAATCTTATGTTAAAACGTTGGAGTTAGTTGAAGGCCATCCGATTATTTCCTCGAGGATACTGTTACTTCCCACATCATTAAAAACTTTTAAGAATGATGTATTTGTTGAGTTTTTAAAAGAAATAAAAAAGTGGCAAGATTAAAATGCTCGGCAGAGCCGAGCGAAAATCGCGCGCGCGAAAAATAATTATAAAGCGAGGACGCCGAAGGCGGCCGAACAATTACAATGAGGTTCGAATTTTGTTAAGAACGCTCACAAATAGGGAAATGGTGGATTTTCTGTCAGGAACTTATGCTATACTACACATTAGTCTAACATCGCCTTGGGTGATGCGGAGCAATAAGACGAATGGTCAAAAACATGCGTTTTAGAGCCGCGAACCATCATCAATTATAACCGGCCAAGACAAAATTGGCTGGTTTTTTGTATGAATATCACTAAATTTTTTTCCTGGGCATTCTTAGGAATAGCAGTTATTGCTTTTATCTTCTTCTCAAGCATTGTTTCCTTGATTACCGACTGGTGGTGGTATCAGGAAGTAGGACTTACCGAAGTTTTTGTCAAATCCCTCAGCGCTAAAATCATTGTAGGAGCTGTAGCAGGAATTATCGCTGCTACCTTTCTTCTTACAAACTTATCTCTTGCCATCCGTTCGAAAATACCATGGATGGCAGCCATCCCTGAAGCTCTCATCGGTACCAGTCAACCAATAACTTTAAATAGCAGGATAATTGGGAAGCTCGGCATTATTTTAAGCTGTGTTATTGCCCTTTTTATCGGTCTTCTAGCCTCAAGCAGTTGGCACGACATTCTAAAATTTCTATCAAGCACGCCGTTTGGTCAAAAAGATCCGATATTTGGTCAAGACGTATCTTTTTATGTGTTTTCCCTCCCTGTTTTCTCTTTGGGGCTTGGTCTTATAAAAACTGTTATTCTGGTATCCCTTATCAGTTGTGGCGCAATCTACATTCTGCGGGGCAGTCTTAATCTATCAAGTATCTTGGGTAAATTTGACCTATCCAAATTGACCGGAAAGCCTGAGGGTCTGATTCCAAAATCGGCAAAAAACCCAATTTCTGATCCAAAGGCCAGACTGCATATTGGTATCCTCTTATCTCTCTTTTTGATTACTATTGCCATAGGTACGTACCTTTCCCTCTATAATTTGCTTATCGCTCAAAGTGGTCCGGTATTTGGTGCTGCCTTTACGGATGCTAATATCATGGTGCCCATCTTGCGCATTTCCGTTTTTGTCTATGGCGTGTCTGCTCTTTTAGCATTGTTTTATGGAGTGAGCGGGAAAATAGTCCCGCTTTTAGGGGCAATTTCCCTGACGGTGTTAGTCGGGTTTGCGTCTTGGATTATCCCATCGGTCTTTCAAAAACTGATCGTTGCGCCCAATGAGCTTACCAAAGAAACACCGTTTATCAAATACAACATCGCGGCCAGTCGCAAGGCTTATGGTCTGGATCGTGTGGAAGAACGAGAAATAGCAGCGAGTAAACCGATTACAGCCTCTGACATTGCTGCCAATAATCTCACAATTAAGAATGTAAGGCTCTGGGACAGAGAACCACTGCTTTCCACTTTTTCGCAAATCCAGGAAATCAGAACCTACTACGAATTCTCTTCTGTTGATAATGATCGTTACGTAGTTAACAATGAACTTCGTCAAATTATGCTTTCTCCCAGAGAATTGGCCTCCGACAGTCTACCTAATAAAAACTGGATTAATGAGCGGCTTACATTTACTCACGGCTATGGTATTGCTGCAGGACCTGTCAATCAGGTTACTCCGGAAGGGTTACCGGTGCTCTTTGTCAAAGATTTACCTCCAAAATCCGAAGTCAAAGAACTTGAGGTCACAAGACCAGAAGTTTACTACGGGGAAATCCCTAATGAGTATGTCATAGTCAAAACAAAATCTAAAGAATTCGATTATCCCAAGGGGGAAGAGAATGTCTATAGCAACTATGCAGGAAAAGGTGGCGTTGAAATCAATTCTCCTATTCGGCGGTTGTTGTATGCGCTACGTTTTGGTTCCCTTAAACTATTTCTATCCAGTGATATTACGAGGGAAAGCCGTATCCTTTACTATCGCAATATAAAGGAAAGAGTTAGTAAAATTGCTCCCTTTCTTACCTACGACCGCGACCCGTATCTGGTGATCGCTGAAGGCAAAATGTATTGGATACTTGATGCCTATACCTCAACTGACCGTTATCCGTATTCCCAACCATTACCACTAAATGGGGGTAAGGTTAACTATATTAGAAATTCAGTCAAGGTAGTGGTAGATGCTTATGATGGATCAATCAAATTTTATCAAACCGATTTGGATGATCCAATTATCAAAACCTATGCCAAGATATTTCCCAAAACTTTTCAAAAACTTGAGGATATGCCCAAGGGCTTGATTTCTCACCTTCGATATCCGGAGGATATCTTTACGCTGCAAACCGCAGTCTACACTACTTACCATATGGATGACCCGCAAATTTTCTATAACAAAGAGGATCAGTGGGAAATCCCTGCTATTGCCCAGGGGGACACAGCGCAAACAGAAAATGAAACTCCAACAATGAATCCTCGGCACATGATTATGAAACTTCCTGGTGAGACGACAGAAGAGTTTATTCTGATGCTGCCATTTACTCCCAGGGCAAAAGATAACCTTTCTGCATGGATGGTTGCCAGAAACGATGGACAGGAATACGGCAAGCTCGTTGTCTACCGCTTCCCCAAAGATAAATTGATATTTGGTCCCAAACAGATTATCGGCAGAATAAATCAGGACGCTGAGGTCAGCAGGCAAATCTCTCTTTGGGATCAAGGCGGTTCTCAGGTAATTCAAGGCTCACTTCTGGTCATTCCAATTGAAGAATCTCTGGTTTACGTCCGGCCGCTTTACCTTAAGGCTGCGACGGGAAAAATTCCAGAGCTCAAACGGGTCATTGTTGCATACGAGAACAAAATTGCCATGGAGGAAACACTGGAGGCAGGACTTGCCAAAATCTTCGGAACTGACGAGGATCAAACCAAACCATCCGGGGATACACCAGCCCCACCAGCACCTACTGATACGACCAAAGAAGGCCTTCTGAACCAAGCTAATGAAAGCTATGAAACTGCTATTCGTGCACAACGGGAAGGAGATTGGACCAGATACGGAGAGGAGATAAAGAAATTGGGAGAAATCTTGAGTAAGCTGCGGCAATGAATTTTAAAAAATGGATTATTATTATAATCGTAGCACTTGCACTCCTTAGCTTCTTGCCGTCGCTGTTTATGGCATACTAAAGAAAGGTCAATGATTCCATTTGTCATAATCAGGAAAATATTTTTATCCATTGTGCCTCTGGTACTTTTTTATCTTTTGAGAAAGGTGATTAAAAACCAAGAGCCTAAGAGAAAATCACATCTGTCCGAATTTGACAAAAACCAAATTATAGAAGGAAAAATCGTAGATGAAAATAGTCGTAACCGCTGACATCCACTTCGGTGTTGGTAATAATCAACATATTGTTAAAAGCCTGGCTAAAAGAATTATCAAGACAAAAGCCGATGTTCTCATACTTGCCGGTGATACATTTCACTTCCAGCAGCAACTTCAAATCTTTGAAAAGTATTGTAGATCTTGTTAAAATGATCCTGCAACTGGTTCCAACTAAGGAGCTGGTCGCTCACAAGTGCTTTCTACAGATTCGAGACCCGCAGAAAAAAACTTCTTTATAAACATAGCTAATCTTGGTATAATAAGTTAACTGCCTCTTTTTTATGCAAAAGGATTTTTCCATTGTCATTCCTATCTATAACGAGCAGGAAAGTATTCGGGAACTCATCTCAAACATTAAGAGAGCTTTTTCAGGAGTTAAGAAGACCTACGAAATGATATTCATAGATGATGGATCAACGGACAAAACATTGTCTATTCTTAAAAATGTCAGAACCGAGAATAAGGATATAAAAATCTATTCATTCAGGAAAAATTTAGGAAAGTCTCCCGCGCTTATGCTCGGATTTGCCAGGTCAACCGGAAAGACAATTGTAACTCTTGATGCGGATTTGCAGGATGATCCCTCAAATATTATGGCGCTCTATCAGAAGCTGACTAAAAACGGTTATGATATCGTTACCGGATGGAGAAAAGACAGAAAGGACAATATTTTTAAGATAATGTCATCTCAAATTTTCAATAAAATTGTCTCTGTTCTCTTCGGCCTGAAACTTCACGATTTAAATAGCGGTCTTAAGATATATAAATCAGAAGCTGCGAAAGATTTAAAAATTTACGGCGGAATGCACAGGTTCATACCTATAATTGCCCAGGAAATGGGATATAAAGTTGCAGAAAAAGAAATTCTTCACCATCCGAGAAAATATGGATTCTCAAAATATAAATTCACTAAAATTTTCACGGATGTTCCCGATTTAATAACAATCTATTTTCTGACAAAGTACACAAGAAGACCGCTCCATTTTTTCGGTAAAATTGGAGCTTTTGTTTTTACTATTGGATTTATTATTCTTCTATATCTTTCGTACTTGAGATTTATCGGTGAGAGAATTGGGGGAAGACCACTGCTTTTATTTGGGGTCCTTCTTGTCTTGACCGGCATGCAGATAATTTTCACAGGGCTTCTTGCGGATCTTATCGTAAACATTAATTCTAAAGACGACGATGATTTCCTCACCAAATTTGAGCAGAATTAAATGAGGCAGGATTTTAAAAAGCTATTTGAATTTTTACTGGGAATTCCTCTGACGATTGTTTCTTTTTACTTTATATTCAATTTCATCTATAGAAATCGGGAAGAAATTCTCCCGGTTTTTTCCGATTTTAATATTGCGCCGTATCTTCTTGGGCTTTTTTTTCTGACTATTTTCTTTTTCCTAAGGGCTCTGGTTTGGAAAAATATATTAAAACACCAAGGATTTGAGGTGGAAACGGCAAAGTCCGTGTATTTACTTTCATCTTCCGAGATCAAAAGGTATATTCCGGGAAGTATCCTCGCTTTTATATCAAGAGTTAAAAACTTTAATTTTCTCAAAATTCCCACAAAGAAAATGGTCAAAATGATTTTTTATGAGAGCCTAATCTTTGTCTTTTCAAGTTTTTTAATTTCCATTCCGGGATTAGTTTTTATAATAAAAGGTTTCAATATAAGCCAATTTTTCGCCGATTATCTATTTATCTCTCTTATGCTTTTCTTGCTTTCGATATCCTTAATTTCAGCCGTATTTTTAATAAAATTTAACAGAATCAAGTCGTTTGCTAAAAAAATATACCCCCTTAAAGAAGCTTTTGTCTTGATGGCACTGTCATGGATCTTTTTTGGAGTGGGAAATTATTTGATAGCCGCGTCATTTGTCTATCTTGATCCGATAAGAATCGTCGCCCTTTCTTCGTTTTTTGTTCTCTCCTGGCTAATAGGGTACCTTTCAATTGTCGCGCCCCTGGGGCTCGGTGTCAGAGAGGCAGTGATTATTTATGGATTATCACCTATTATATCTCTCCCGCTTTCTGCGACTCTCTCTGTTTTACTCCGCGTTAGCCATATTGCTTCAGAAATCATATTCCTTTTTGTTTCATATTTGAATCTCAGATTTTTAAAAATAAAAACACCTGTTTCTTTTCATTTTGCGATTCTTTGGGCAGCAATTATATCCTATATCTCGTACTTTTCATATGTTAGCATTGAAAAACATAATAATTTCTTCACCGGCAGGTTTGATTTGGGGAATATGGATCAGACCGTATGGAATACACTAAATGGCAGATTTTTTCAATTAACAAATCCTGACGGAACACAAACAATATCCCGTCTTGCCATACATTCGGATTTCATTCTTATGTTAATCTCACCATTTTACATTTTATGGAACGATCCAAGGGTTCTTCTTGTAATTCAATCAGTTATTCTTGGATTGGGTGGCTTATTTATATACAAAATTTCAAATTATGTTTTAAAGAATAATTATCTTTCCCTTGTTTTTGGCATATCATATTTGCTTAACCCTTTTGTCCAGAAGCAAAACCTTTTTGACTTTCACCCTGTTACTCTTGCGACAACTTTCCTGCTGGCCTCTTTTTATTTCCTTATCAAAAGAAAAAATATCCTTTTTTTGCTTTTTTTGGTTGTGGCTTTATTGACAAAAGAAAGCGTTTACATAATCGGTTTTCTTTTGGGACTATTCGCGTTTATCAGAACAAAAAATAAATGGTGGATAGTGTTCGCGTTATTATCTATTTTCTTATTTTACTTCCTTATGTCATATGCCATTCCTGCCGCTCGTGGAGGAGCTCACTTTGCTACGGAATATTTTGAGATGTTTGGATCCTCCCCGTTTGATATAGGAAAAAACATGTTGATGAACCCGATAAAAACGACAAGCTTACTTTTGACCTTCCCAAATTTGAACTATGCATACAAACTCCTTCTTCCGGTAGGATTCCTGTCTCTTTTGGCGCCTTCTTTTCTGATTTTTGCCTTGCCGGACACGCTGATAAATCTCCTATCCAAAAATGAAAATCTTAAATCCGTAAATTTCCATTACGCCGCCCTAATATTGCCATTTATTTACATATCGGCCGTATTCGGAGTTAAAAATTTGTTAAGTATAACTTCGCGTTTTACAGGCTCGAAAGTTTTAGCAAATTTTATTCTTATAGTCAGCCTATTTTCTACTTTTCAATA
>MFPJ01000043.1 GCA_001782675.1 Candidatus Levybacteria bacterium RIFCSPLOWO2_12_FULL_39_17 | reverse complement strand
TGGGGTTGGATGAGGCCTTAGGGTTCAGATTTTCTCCCGGTCAACTTCAGGAGGTCGATTTTGTGAGCGGTGGGTTTATGATGGTTCGCTCGGATGTATTTAGAAACCTAGGGGGATTTGATGAAAATTATTTTATGTATGTTGAAGATATGGATTTATGTTTGCGCGCAAAAAAAGAAAATTATAAAACTTATTTCTCCCCGAGCGCAATTATTCTTCACAAAGGTCAAGGAAGCTCCAGTAGAAGCTTTGCAATTAAAAATATTTACAAAGGACTTATCTATTTTAATAAAAAACATGGAAATAACTTATCATTACTTTTGATAAAATCACTTCTTGTGTTTAAAGCATCTGTTCTTGTATTACTGGGTAAAATAATAAATAATAAATATTTAGTCCTTAGCTATAAAGAAGCATTAAAAAGTATTGTATGAAGAAGGTTTTTTCTTGGATTTGGGAGAATAGTTTATTTCTGGCCACGCTTTTCTTGCTGGCATTTATTCCCCTCTATCCTAAATTACCGCTTTTTGACATTGTAAACACCTGGGTTTACATTAGGGTTGAAGATTTTGTTGTTCTTTTTGTCCTTTTCTTGTGGCTGGCTTTACTTTTTAAGAAAAAGGTTACTTTAAAAACTCCCCTTACGCTTCCGATTATTATATTTTGGATTGTTGGAGGTATTGCAACTATTCATGGAGTTGTCCTGATTTTTCCGACAACAGCAAATATTTTTCCAAATATTGCCTTCTTAGGTTATTTGCGCCAAATTGAATACTTGAGTTTGTTCTTTATAGCATACTCAGGAATGAAAGAAAAAAAATTTCTCCCTTATGTTTTTGGAGTCATCTGCCTTACTCTTTTTCTTGTAATCATTTACGGTTTTGGTCAAAGGTACTTGGGGTTCCCTGCATTCTTAACAATGAATGAGGAATTTGCAAAAGGGACTCCCATTAAACTTTCTTCTCTTTCGCGTGTTCCTTCAACTTTTGCCGGACACTACGACTTGGCGGCTTATCTTGTACTGGTGATCCCGATTCTTGCAAGTGTATTTTTCGCTGTGAACAAATGGATCAGTAAAATCCTTATTTTGGGACTCGTTTTCTTGAGTTTTATCCTTCTGTTTATGACTGTTTCAAGAGTTTCTTTTTTCGTTTTGCTTATTTCACTTGGACTCGTACTGCTTTTCCAAAAGAAAAAATTTGTTATTTTTGTTCTCCCTGTGGCACTTATTGTGGGACTTCTTATCTTTCGTTTCTCCCCTGCTTTACTAGATCGTTTTGGAAATACAATTAAAAAAATTGATGTGGTAGTTGATGTAACAACCGGAAATCCAATAGGACATGCAAGAAAAGTTTCTTCGTCTTATTTTCAGGATAAAACCATAAGAAGAAGATTTTTCCAAAGTACGGATCAGCTTAATTTAACCATGACCGAGAAAGAAGAGGCTCAAGTTGCAACTCCTTCAGCTTTGGTTCCTCTAAACTCCCTTCAGCCGGAAGTTGTTCTTGTTGAGCCACCCAATGCTCCTACGGGAGAAAGTCTTCCACAAGGGACAGGATATATTAATCTTTCGCTTTCTCCTGTGACAAAAAGGGTGGGAGAATTTTTTTACGAAAAACCTTCGGGAAATGACTCCTCTCAATCAGCTTTTATGTTTCAGGGTGACTTTCTGATAAAAAGAGCCTCCGCTTACGATCTTTCATTTACCACCCGTTTTCAAGGCGAATGGCCAAGAGCTGTTGATGCTTTCAAAAGGAATATCTTAGTAGGTAGTGGCTATTCATCAGTAGGTCTTGCGGTTGACAATAATTATTTAAGATTATTGGGAGAAACAGGAATTTTAGGCTTAATTTCTTTTTTATCAATATTTATAGGAGCGGCAATCTATATAATAAAAGTTTTCCCCAAAATCGAATCTCCTTTTGCACGAAGTTTTGTCGTAGGGTTTTCTGCCGGTGTCGTAGGATTAATGCTGAATGCGTTGTTAATTGATGTATTTGATGCATCTAAAATTGCTTATGTTCTTTGGATATTAATGGGAGTTTTAATGGCAACTCTTCATATCTATGCTGATAAAAATATTAATTTGTTCCAAGAATTCAAAAAAATAGTAACCTCTTCTCTTGCAGTAACTTTACTTCTTGCGGCTCTTGCAATAACTTTTTACTATCCGATGGTAAACAACTTTTTTGTAGGTGATGATTTTACATGGTTAAGATGGGTTGCGGATTGCCCGAAACTTACTGGCGAAACATGCCAATCTCTTAGTAAAACTGTCTTTGGTTACTTTACTTCCGCAGACGGTTTCTTCTGGCGGCCGGGTACGAAAATTTTCTTTTTATCAATGTACTCTTTCTTTTGGCTTAACCAAACTGTTTACCATGCAGTTTCAATAGCTCTTCATTTAATTGTTGCTGTTCTTTTCTTTTGGCTGGCCGGAAAAATATTCAAAGATTCCCTCCTTGCTTTTCTTGCTTCACTTCTGTTTCTTATTTCAACCGGTTACTCGGAGGAAATTTTTTGGATTTCTTCCGTTGGTCATTTATTCAATGCAGTTTTTATCATTTTAGCCTTACTTCTGTTTATTAAGTGGGAAGAAACCAAAAGAAAAATTTTCTTAATAAGCTCTATTGTATCCATTGCTTTATCACTTTTATTTTATGAACTTGGAGTAGTGGCTCCTCTTCTGATAATTATGTACAGATTTGTAATTGAGGGCGCCTCCTTAAATTTGAAGAAAAATATAAAACTTTATTTAATTTTATTTCTTCCGGTATTTCTATACTTGATTTTACGATTTATATCAGGTAGTCATTGGCAGGGGGGAGATTATAGCTACAATCTCCTCAAGCTTCCTTTCAATTTGATTGGAAATGTATGGGGATATTTGATGCTGACAATTTTTGGATTACCGTCACTGCCCTTTTATGAGCTTGTAAGAAATCTTCTGAGGGTAAATATTGCTTTGTCGGCTTTAGGTATTGTGGTTGGATTATTGTTATCTCTATTATCGTTTAGGATCTTCAATATAAAATCTTTATTAAGAAAGATAGAAGATCGAGACAAGAGAATTATTTATTTCGGATTGTTATTCTTCTTAATTTCCTTATTGCCGTTCTTAGGATTTGGGAACATAGCTTCCCGTTATAGTTACCTAGCATCCCTTGGTCTTATTTTTCTTTTTGTCTTTTTCTTAAAGAAACTCTATTTGTATTTGCTTTATTCAGGTAAAGAAATTGCAATTCTTGCGATTGGATTGATTGTTACTACTTTTTCCCTTTTTCATATCGTTCAAATACAGCAAATATACAGTGATTGGAATGGAGCAGGCAAAAAGAGTCAAAACTTTTTCATATCACTAGACAGTCTTTATTCGCAGCAATGGGCAGGCAAATCATCAAAGTATTACTTTCTTAATGTTCCTCTTAAAAATGGAGGAGCATGGATATTCCCTTGGGGTCTTCGCGATGCCGTATGGTTTGCTTTCCAAAATAAAAACTTAGAAGTAGAAATTACATCGAATTTAAACTATGCCTTAGAACAAGCAGCAAAATCACCGTCAAACAGAGTTTTAATTTTCCAGGAAGACGGAACATTAAAAGAAATAATTCCTCCTCCTGCGACTTACTGATCTGGTTTGATAATAGTTCTCAAATAAATTAGAATAATGGTAATGCATAGGCTGAAAATTGCCGGTCTGATCGGTATCTTTTTTGTAGGTTTTTTAGTTCGTTTATATCGATTTGATGGTCCTGTTGCAGATTGGCATTCATGGCGCCAATCGGATACTTCGGCAGTTTCAAAAATTTTCGTCCGTGATGGAATAAATATTCTATATCCAAAATATTATGACATCTCAAATGTTCAATCAGGCATTGATAATCCCGAAGGTTTTCGTTTCGTAGAATTTCCGATATATAACACCGTTCAGGCAGGATTATTCAACATATTTTCGGAGAATAGGTGTCAAGCTAATCCACCCGGAGGGTGTACAGGTTTGAGTCTTGAAGAATGGGGGAGATTAATTTCTATTTTTGCAACGCTAGCTTCTGCTTTTTTTATTTTTCTTCTAACAAAAAAATATTCCAATGAAATCTCTGCTTTTTTTGCAGCTTGCTTTATGCTTTTCTTGCCATTCTCAATTTATTTCGGTCGCACAATTTTGCCTGATCCGTCAATGGTGGCATCAATTCTGGCAGGAATTTATTTTTTTGATAAGTGGATCGAAGAAAAATCAAAAATCAAAAATCAAAAATACTTTATTCTTTCTATTGTTTTTACTGCCTTAGCATTTCTTTTGAAACCCTATGCGCTTTTTTTTGCGATCCCCATGGTTTATCTGGCACATAAGAAGTTCGGTGCGAAATTTATTGTAAATTGGCAGCTTTGGCTCTTTGCGATTATATCCTTGGTACCTTTAATCTTATGGAGAAATTGGATTTTTCAATATCCCCAAGGTGTCCCCGCGTCGAATTGGCTTTTCAATGGAAACGGGATCAGATTCAGGCCTGCATTTTTCAGATGGATCTTCTATGAAAGAATAACGCGTTTAATTCTTGGCTATTTGGGTGTTATTTTTTTGGCGGCAGGCGTTTATGGATTAAAAGGTATGAAGAATTGGGGATTTTTTGTATCTTTTATTGCTTCATCACTTCTTTATTTAATAGTAATAGCGACAGGAAATGTTCAGCATGACTACTATCAGATTCTGATAATTCCTACAATATCAATAATTTGCGGAATTGGAGCCGGTTTATTATTCGAAAAGTTCGGAAAAAATAATCTTGCCAAAACTTTTACGGTTTTTTTAATTTTTCTGTCATTTTTTATTGCTTGGTTTGGAATAAGCAAAAAGGGACTTGGCGGAGGGGTGAGAGATTTTTTCAATATAAATGATAGGGGAATGGTTGCGGCAGGGAAAAAAGCAGATGAAATTTTGCCAAAAGACGCAGTTGTCATTGCGCCATACGACGGCAGCACTTCATTTTTGTATCATATTGGAAGACCCGGTTGGCCGGTTTTTGAGAAGCCGATAGAGGACTTGATAAAAATGGGTGCGAATTATTTGGTGATTGCAAATCCGACACAAAGTGATTTTAAAGGTTTTGGAACAATGTATCCGGTTGTTGCATCAAGCGAAGCATATTTGATACTAAAACTGAAATGAAATTACTAATTAACCTAATTATTCTAATTGACCTAATCAAATCCCAATTTCCCAATTAAACAATGTCTGATTGGATATTGGTGCTTTAAAAATTGATTAGAAATTAGAGCACTTAGAAATTAGAAATTAATATGAAGAGATTACTATTTGTCACATATGATTTTCCTTACCCCACAAACAGCGGGGGGAAAACCAGGGCATATAATATGCTTAAGCACTCCGGGTCCAATTTCCATAAATTCATTTTTTCCTTTGTAAGATCGGGTCATGATAAAAAAAACATAAACGAACTTGAAAAGATTGGGGTTCGGGTGGCAGGACTTGTTGAGCGAAGAAGAGTTTCTGACCCAAGAAATTTCTTAGGTTTGTTTTCCGGAAGCTCCATTTTTAAAACCCTCTATTACTCTCCTTCGATTGCCAAGGATTTATTGCGGATTATCACAGATAAAAAAATCGACATTGTCCATTTTGAATCCTTTTATACGGCTTTTTTTATTAGTGACGAGATTAAGAAATTAGGAGTAAAGCAGATATATGGAAGTGAAAATATAGAGAATAAAATTTACCAGGACTATGTCAATAATAACACTTCTGTTTTACTTCGTCCTTTGTATCAAACGCAGGCAGATAAAATTAAAGACGAAGAAATCTCTATGTATAAAAAGGCTGATTTATGTTTGGCCGTTTCGTCTTCTGAAGCAAAATTTATTAGAGAATATGCTGTTGAGTGTGAAATTATCAGAAACGGAGTAGATATAGATGATTTTAAATTTAAATTGCCAAAAGCAAAAGCAGGGAAAAACATTTTGTTTATAGGGAATTTTTCTTATTTTCCCAATGTTGATGCTATAAATTATTTTTATAATGAGGTTTTTGAGGACTTAAGCGGAGATTTTAAGCTTACCGTAATAGGAAAAAAGGTTGAGAGTTTAGGATTTTTGAAAGACAGACGAGTTGAAGCAAAAGAATTTGTACCAAGAATTCAGGATGAATATGAGAATGCGGATATTTTTATTTCGCCAATAAGACTTGGAGGAGGAACAAATTTTAAAATTATTGAAGCAATGGCAATAGGTGTTCCGGTTATCTCTTTGCCGCATAGGCTTGAGGGGCTTGATATTAAAGACGGAAAACACTTGGTTATTGCATCAACTCCACGGGATTTTCGCGAGAAAATAGAGCTGGTCCTTTTGGATTTGAATTTGAGAGAAAGAATCGCAAAAGAAGCGCGTAAACTGGTAGAACATGAATATTCATGGAAGGTTATTGGGAATAATTTGAATACGGTTTGGGAAAACCTATGATTATTAATGAGTTAACATTATTATGGTGGATGTTTCGATAATTATTGTTTCGTTTAATACGAAGGAATTAACAGTTGAGTGCGTAAGGTCTGTTTTTCGAACTGTTAAAAAAAGCTCGTTTGAAATTATTGTTGTAGATAATGCATCAGAAGATAATTCTGTTGGGGAACTTAAAAGACTTAAGACCAAGAATTTAAAACTTAAGATTATTGAAAATTCTGGAAATTTTGGATTTTCTAAGGCGAATAATATAGGAATTAAAGAGTCGCAAGGAAGATATGTGTTGTTTTTAAATTCGGATACTTTAGTTTATGAGAATACAATTGACGGAATGATTAATTTTATGGATGAGAATTCAAGAGCCGGAGCCTCCACTTGTTTTGTGAGGCTTCCGGACGGAAAGCTGGATGATGCTTCGCATCGCGGTTTTCCTACTCCATGGAGGGCTTTTTCACATTTTTCGGGGTTGGCTCGGATTTTACGATTAAAACCATTTACAGGATACAATCTTTCTCATTTATCGCTTAACAAAACTCATAAAATAGATGCTCTTGCCGGAGCTTTTATGCTTGTTAGGAGAGTTGCCGGAGATGATGTGGGCTGGTGGGATGAGGATTATTTTTGGTATGGGGAGGATCTTGATTTCTGCTATAGACTGAAGAAAAACGGATGGGAAATTTATTTTGTCCCAGAATTTGAAATCCTTCATTATAAAGGGGCGTCCGGTGGGCTTAAAAAACAATCAAAGCATCTAACCGTGGCAACATCAGAAATAAAAAAGATAGCACATGAAGCAAGATTTAACGCAATGAAAATTTTCTATTCGAAACACTATAAAAAAAGATATCCTTCAATTGTTCATGATCTTGTACTATCGGGAATTAAATTAAAAAAGTTAGTTTCCCGGATTAAACTATGAGAATCGGGATAGACGCAAGATTATGGAATGAAACAGGAGTGGGACGTTATGTCAGAAATTTAGTTTCGAATTTGGTTCTGATCAATTCCAGGAATGAGTACGTTCTATTTATCCATCCCTCTATTCGAAAAGGCATGAATCTATCAAATGTCAAATGTCAAATGTCAATTGTTGATGCAGATTTTCCCTGGCATTCGATTTCCGAGCAAGTCAATTTTCCTAAAGTTTTAAATATGGAAAATCTTGACTTGGTTCACTTCCCTTATTTTTCCGTCCCTATATTTTACAAAAGGCCTTACATTATTACTTTGCACGATTTAATTGTTAAAAATTACGCGACCGGCCGAGCCTCAACGCTTCCTTATCCTTTGTATTTAGCCAAAAGACTCGGATACAAAGCGGTTTTATCAAATGCCGTTCGTAAGTCAAAGAAAATAATAGTTCCTTCAAATGCCGTTCGGGACGAAGTCTTAAAAGCCTTTCCGAGCATAAATTCGGATAAGGTTGAAGTTATTTACGAAGGAGGATTCGGTAGCAATATAAAAAATAAAAAATTTAACCTGCCTGCCGGCAAGGCAGGTATAAAAAATATCGAAAGGGAGTATTTTGTGAGGGTTGGGAATTATTATCCCCACAAGAATATAGAGAATCTTCTTTTTGCTTTCAAAATGTTGATTAATGATTTTGAGACAAGACATGTGAAACTTGTACTCGTTGGCAAAAAAGATTTTTTCTTCAAAAAAATAGAAAAACTTGTGCTTAGTCTGGACTTGAAAGAAAATATAATTTTTCTTGAAGATGTTGACGATCAGGAGCTGATTTCTTTGTATCAAAATTCTAAAGGGGTAGTTGTTCCATCTTTTATGGAAGGATTTTCTTTGACTTCTGTTGAGGCTTTGTCTGTCGGTTCCATAGTTATTGCTTCCGATATCCCGGTCCATAGGGAAGTTTGCGAAGCTTGCGCAATTTACTTTAACCCAAATGATCCCGACGAAATCAGGAAAAGAATGGAAGAAGTATTTAAATTAACAAAGGAATCCAGATCGGAATTAATTAAGGAGGGACTCGAACAATCGAAGAAATTTTCCTGGAAGAAAATGGCCAAAGAAACCCTAGGAATATATAAGTCCCAATTAAATCAATAAGTGGGGTAATTCACGCCTAGGGTCCGACCCTACGCTCAAGCTATATGAATATGGTATCATATCTCAATGAAAGTGGCGCTTGTGTATGATCGGGTGAATAAGTGGGGAGGGGCAGAACGCGTAATTATTGCTCTCCGAAAAATTTTCCCTGAAAGCGACCTCTTTACTTCTGTATATGAGAAAAACCGGGCGTCTTGGGCAAATAAAATTAATGTAATTCCATCATTCCTTCAAAAAATCCCGCTTGCATCGCGCTACCATGAAGCTTTCGCGTTATTTATGCCTATCGCGTTTGAGTCTTTTAATTTTGACAAATATGATCTTGTAATTTCGGTAACCTCGGAATCCGGAAAAGGGATAATAACAAAACCCAAAACGCGCCATATTTCGGTAATCCTAACTCCTACAAGATATCTATGGAGTGGATATAAAAATTATTTTCCAAACGAACTGTTTAGGATTTTGGCATGGCCGGCAGTCTCTTATCTTCGCTTTTGGGACAAAATTGCTGCTAAGCGACCTGATCAACTAATTGCAATATCAAGAACCGTTCAAAATAGAGTTAAAAAATATTACGATCTTGAATCAAAAATTGTTTATCCGCCATTGATGATGCGATTTGCTCGGAACTTTCCGCAACTTGCAAGTGGAAAAGTTCCTCGCTCTGATTATTTTCTGATAGTTTCACGTCTTGTTCCTTATAAAAGAGTAGACATTGCAATAAAAGCGGCAAATAAACTTAAGATTCCGTTGAAAATTATAGGAGAAGGAAGCGAGTATCCAAGGCTTCGGAAGATGGCTGGGAAAACAGTTGAGTTTTTGGGGTATGTTTCAGATCCGGATTTAAAATATTATTATATGAATTGTAAAGCTTTGCTTTTCCCGGGAGTTGAGGATTTCGGTTTGACCATAGTTGAGGCAAACGCCGCAGGCAAACCGGTAATTGCATACAGGGGCGGAGGAGCAGAGGAGATTATAATTGAAGGAAAAACCGGAGAATTTTTCGATTCCCAAACAGCGGCAAGTCTGACAGAAGTATTGAAAAAGTTCAAACCGAATAGATATAATACAAGGGCCTGTAAATTAAACGCAAATAGATTTTCGTTTGAGAGGTTTAGGGAAAATTTTTTAAAGCTTGTAGAATGAATAAATTCAATTTCAAATTTCAAAAATGAAAGCAGTAATTTTCGCAGGGGGTGTAGGGACAAGGCTATGGCCGTTGTCGCGCAAACATACTCCCAAGCAGTTTGAAAAGGTAATAGGCGAGGAGTCTACTCTTCAGCTTGCCTATAATCGTATTTCTCCGATTTTCTCACCAAAGGACATATTTATATCATCAGGGGAGAGGTATCGTGAAATTCTTTACTCTCAGTTACCCAAGCTTCCCCGGGGAAATTTTATTCTCGAGCCTGAGATGAGAGATGTCGGGGCCGCGGTCGGCTTAGTTTCTGCCATTCTTGGGCAAATAGCGCCAAATGAGCCCTTTATAATTCTTTGGAGTGATCATCTGGTTAAAAACGTAGCTTTATTTAGAAAAATATTGCTAACTGTCAATCAAATTCTTAAGAAAGAAAAAGAAAAAATAGTTTTTATAGGCCAAAAATCACGAATTGCGACTCAGAATCTCGGTTGGATAGAATTTGGAAATAAAGTGAAGAATGTGGACGGACTTCCGGTTTATGAATTTGTTAGCCTTCATTACAGACCGACTATTGAGGATGCTGAAAAGTTCCATGTAAGCGAGAAGCATGCATGGAATCCGGGATACTTTGGAACCACACCTAAATTTTTAATGTCTCTTTACAAGAAGTATGCTCCAAGCATGCATAAAGCTCTTCTTGAAATTGCTTCTTCTTACGGGACACCCCGTTTTGCAAAAACGGTTAAAAAAATTTTCCCGACATTTGAAAAAATTTCATTTGATAATTTAATACTTGAGCGAATCGGAGCCTCAGAGGGTTATGTTATAGGAGCAGATTTTGGTTGGAGTGACATTGGCGCATGGGAGCAACTGAAAGAAGCATTGTCTTCAACCGAGGATGATAATGTTACGAAAGGAAAGGTAATGCTTAACGGATCAAAAGACAGCCTAGTATTTAATTACACCGAGCAGATGGTGGTTGGTATAGATTTGGGAGACTTTCTGGTAATAAATACGGAAGATGTAGTTCTGGTTTGCCCCAAAAATTCGGTACCTAAAATAAAAAAGCTGGTAGAATCACTGGCCGGAACAGAACACGAAAAGCTTACCTAATATGTTCTATGATTTTGTAAAAAGGATTTTTGACATTATTCTCTCGCTGATTCTTTTAATCCTGTTCTTTCCGATAATAATCTTAACCATAATTGTAATTAAATTGGATTCAAGTGGGCCTGTTTTCGCAGATACCCCCTCCAGACTGGGGAGGAATGGAAAATTATTCCGCATGTTTAAATTCCGCTCCATGATAAAAAATGCTCACGAGCAGCTTCTAAATGATCCCGACTTCAAAAAACTTTATGAAGAATATAAAAAGGGAAGTTACAAGTTACGGCAGGATCCTCGGATAACAGGGGTTGGGAAATTTATAAGAAAGTATTCCCTGGATGAAGTGCCTCAATTTATTAATGTTTTACGTGGAGAAATGAGTATTGTAGGTCCCCGAGCCTATTATCCGGATGAACTTCGCGAACAACAGAAACAATACCCTCATACCCAGGATGCGGTAAAGATAGTACTTTCGGTCAAGCCGGGAATTACAGGCGTATGGCAGACTTCGGGAAGATCTGAAATAAATTTTGATAAAAGAATACAGCTTGACGCAAGTTACGCAAGTAAAAGATCTGTTATTTTTGATCTTTGGATAATTCTTCAAACCCCTCTTGCTATGATTTCCGGCAAGGGAGCGATGTGATGTGAGCCCATTTGCATTTTTTTGGGCTTTTTGGTTAAATAGATTTTATGCCTTAAAAGGCTATAGAATGGGTAGGGAACATTCAATATGAACGAAGGATTTAAAAAAATTGACTTGGATTCCGGACCCGATTCACTCTCCCAATCCGTTTCCAAGAATAGTCAGCCGGAAGGCAAATCATCAGAGCCTATGAGAAGAAGATTTCCAAAATTAGGAAAGAGAAAGCTCGGAATAATTGGGCTCATAATACTGGTTTTGGGGCTAGTTACCCTCTATTCGGCTTTTGGAGCTTTTAAAGTTTTGGCAGACTCCAAGAAGTTTTATTCTCAGGTAAAGTTAGCTTCAGATGCTGCCAAAAAACAAAATGTAATTTTGGCGCGGGAAGAGCTGGTCAAGTCTCGTGAAGCGGCAGAAAAACTTAAAAGAGAACTTAAGACAATAGGTTTTCTAAAATTTGTTCCAGGGGCAGGCGCTTATTATTCAGACGGCGAACATTTGATTAATGCAGGAATTCATGGAATCAATGCGGCAATAATCGTTACCGACTCTCTTATCCCCTACGCGGATGTCCTGGGTTTAAAAGGCGAAAAAAGTTTTGTTGGAGGTTCTGCCGAAGAAAGAATCAGAACAGCTATTAAAACAATGGGTAAAGTGGTTCCCAAAATTGATGATATTGAAATAGAGATAAAGCGCGCAAAAGAAGAGGTTGATAAAGTTAATCCTTCCCGATATCCTAACTTTTGGGCTTTTAAAAAACTCAGAAATCAAATATCGCTTGCCCGCGCGATAGTTGATGAAGGAGCGCTTGCGGTTGAGCAGGGAAAGCCATTGATTAAATTATTGCCCGAGCTTCTTGGAGACAAAAAAACAAATAAATATCTTGTTCTATTCCAGAATGACAATGAGTTGCGGCCTACGGGAGGCTTTTTAACTTACTATTCAATATTCCGGGTTGAGGAGGGAGTAATTCATATTGATTCTTCCAATGATATATATCGGCTTGACGATTCGATCAGATCCCATCCTCAGGCGCCGGCTATGATTCTGAAGTATCTTCCGAAAGTTTCAACCTTCAATATTCGCGACAGTAACTTGTCTCCTGATTTTGTGGAATCCATGAAGACATTCAGGGATTTTTATGAGAAATCTTCGCTTAAAACAGAAATTGACGGAATAATTGCAATTGATACCGACTTTTTAGTCCATATTATTGATATTCTTGGTGAAGTGCAGGCGGCAGGTCAAACTTTCACAGCCAAAACCGATCCACGCTGTAATTGTCCTCAGGTTGTTTATCAGCTTGAGCTGAATACGACAAAACCTGTAGGATTTGTCAGGGAAAATAGAAAAGCAATCGTTGGTGAGCTTTTGTATGCCACGATGCAGAAAGCTCTTCAATCTTCGCCAAAACTTTATTGGGGACCTCTTTTTCAGAAAGCAATTGAAGATGCTGCCGAAAAACATATTCTTTTTGATTTAAATAATAAAGATGCACAACGCGGAATTGAGGCTTTAAATTGGGGAGGTAGAATCAAATCTTTTGAAGGGGACTATCTGCACATAAATGATGCAAACTTTGCGGGAGCGAAATCAAATATGTACATAAAGCAATCGATTCGGGTTGATTATGATGTCTCCTCAAATGGTGAAATTTCAAAGACGGTTGCAATTGAGTATAGAAATCCCGAGAAGCATTCAGATTGCAATTTGGAGAGGGGAGGACTTTGTCTGAATGCTACGCTTCGAAATGTCCAAAGGGTTTATGTGTCTCAAGGAAGCGTTTTAACAGCATCCAAAGGTTCTGAAGTTAAGGTTGAAACCAAAAAGGAACTTGGAAAAACCTATTTTGAATCATTCTTTACGGTTAAGCCTTTGGGGAAATCGGCAATAACTTATACTTACAAACTTCCGTTTAAAGTTTCAAAGGGAGTATTGCCTCTGCTTATCCAAAAACAAGCGGGTGTTGAAGTTGTGCCTGTTGAGGTTTATCTAAACGGCAAAAAGACCGAGAGTTTTGATTTGCGGACAGACAAAGTTATAAACTTAAAGTTGGCAGGCAATTAATGCGCTATCTAAAAGACCAGGGATTCGTAATAAGAAGAATTAATTTTGGTGATTCTCACCGCTTCATCACACTATTTACCAAAAACAACGGAAAAGTTGAGGTAGTAGCAAAAGGGGTCCGCAAAATTACTTCAAAAAGAGCTTCGTCCGTAGAATTATTAAATCTGATCGAATTTCAATCGGTTCATACATCCAAGAATTTCATTTTAACAGAGGTAAAGCTTTTGGATTCGTTTGAAAACTTAAAGCAGGATTTAAAAAATATGGAAAAGGTTTTTTTCACCTGCGAGTTGCTTGATGCAATAATGCCGTTTGGGCAAAAACATCCCGATGTTTTTGCTTTAATTAAAAATACTATTCCGAGGCTTCCTGAAACTCCCGAGTCAATGATATTTTTTCAGATAAGACTTTTAACAATGCTTGGATTTTGGGATAAGAAAAACAGATTTCGAAACGAGGAACATATTCACCAATATATAGAACAAATTCTTGAGCGCAGACTCAAAACCCGCAACATTTTTAAGTCTTTAACTCGTTGACTTCTTAACCCTTTTACATTACATGTGGTTTTTGTTGTCGGCCTTTGCGTTTCCGCGTGTCTTGTGGATTGTGCCCCAACAAAAAAACCCCTTGCGGGGTTTTCCTGCCGAAAACCTATTGCTAGATTCTCTACCCTTAACACTTGCGTATTAAAGGTAAAAATCATTATACATTGCATTGTATAGCCTTGTCAATAGGTAAAACTATGTCATGCTCTACCAAAATTAGAACAGCATATCCTGAAGTTGCCAATTTAAGCAAAACTTACAGCAAGGAGGCGTACAGGTTTGACCATTCTTGTAATACTTGAAAAAAAATCGAAAATTGTTTACTATTTATTTACCTACTTAAAATAAAATTATACATGGAAGATTACAAAGAAAGAAAATATTTATCCTCAATAGAAGCTGCTATGTATCTAAACACTACAGTAAGTACAATTCATCATTTGGCAAAATCCGGCGAAATTAATTCAGTTATTTCAGGAAGCGGCCAAAAAAGATTTAATTTGAAAGATTTAAAGAAATACTTAACCAGTCTTCCTAAAAAAGCAAAGCCAATACAAAAAAAATCTAGTATCTATACGGAATTAGAAGTAGGGAATACGGTACAAAAAATTTACAGAAAAAGCTCAATAAAGATGAGCGACTTGGAAGATGAATCAGTTCATCTAATGCTTACTTCACCTCCCTATTTTAATGCAAAGATGTATTCCAAGAGACCAATTAAAGAGGATCTGGGAAATATCCATGATCTTGATGAATGGTTCGAAACAATTACCGAAGTTTGGAGAGAGGTCTTTAGGGTTCTCCAGCCGGGAAGAAAAGCATTTATTAACATTATGAACCTGCCCGTTAGAGGGAATGGAACCTTCAGGACATTAAATCTTGTGGGTAGGACAGTTGATGTAATGGAGCAGATAGGATTTATTTTTAAAAGAGACATAATTTGGCAAAAAACAAATGGGGTAAGAGCACATTTTGGTACCTATCCATATCCCGGAGGGATTCTAATAAATAACATGCATGAATTTATTTTAGAATTTAATAAGCCCGAAAGAAAGAATTTCAACAAATATGCCCACCTATCTCGTGCTCAAAAGGAAAGCTCAAGGATGGATAAAAATTTCTGGTTATCCATAAAAAATTCTGATGTTTGGGTGATGAAGCCGGAAAATAGCGGTGGTAACAGAAGTCATGTGGCGCCATTTCCGTTTGAGTTACCTTTTCGAATTATAAAAGCCTTTTCTTTTATCGGGGAAACTATTCTTGATCCATTTCTAGGAAGCGGTACGGCACTTAAAGCAGCAGCGGACCTAGGGAGAAATGGTGTCGGATACGAATTAAGTAAGGAAATTGCAGATGATGCTATAACGAATTTAAAAAAGCAACAAATCAAGCTTTTTGCCTAAAACCATCTTTTAAATCTTCCATTTTGATTTGATAATCTTTGTTTCTCATAATAAGTTTTCCAACCTCTATGTTCCAAGTATGTTTTCCGCCCAGTCTTGGATTGATATAATCGGCTCCATGTTCTTTTATAAAAGAGGCCGAAAGTAATGTAAATTTCATTTGAGGCAAAAAGGCAAACAAAATAACCCCTCCGCTTTTCTCAGCTTTATTAACTTTATTTTTTTTAACATCATATCCCGGGAGGATAGATGTTCCAAATTGAAATTCTACAGGAATTTTCGGATTTCCATCTTGAAAATCTACAAAATAATCAGGATTTCCGGTAACTTTCCCTCGGGGTGCCTGTCCCTGAACAATTAATCTATTCTTGTCAGATCCATTGACCGTTACTTTAACTTCCGGGTACTTTCTTTTAAGATTCTTTTCAAGCCAAACGGCAAAAGCATCTTCAACTGCCCAGTATGCTTTCATTTGCTCAGCGAATTGCTCTGCGGTTCGTCTATCTCTAATCCAGCTATCAATGTCGATTGCCGATTCTCCCGACTTTAAATATTTTTTCAAAGCTTTTTTAGTTTCCTCTTGAATTCCCCATGGTTCAACAAGCTTTAATAATTCATCAGGCTTTTTTGGCATGGCGAAAACGTACAACAACCAAAGCAAAAAGTCAATAAAATTGCTTAATTTCAGCCCTCGTTCGTTTTTTTTATTTTCTCTTAAATCTTAGGTTTTATTTTATGAGTTGGGGTCTTGGGGTAGGGGAGGGTCTTCTTTTGGTTCGCCGCCTGAGACTGGAATGTTATCATTTTTCATATACTCTCCCGGTTTTAACCATTCAACATATTCGCACCCCGTTGCCTCTCTTTTTGCACTGTCCCAGCCGCCGGTTGAACATTTCTTCATCCTCTTACTCGATGCGGTTGTATATAGGACGAGTTTGTTGCCGCAAGAAGGGCAGTCCTCATCAAGTTCTTCACTTGATCCGCCCATCCATTCTATAAAATCGCAACCTTGCGCTTTCTTTGTTTCTTTATTCCATGTATTAGTAGAGCATTTTTTCATTTTTTTACCAAATCTTGTTACGGCAAGTACGAGAGGAGATCCGCACTTGGGACATTTTTCCTCCAAGGTTTGATTTTCAACGGCCAGCCATTTAACATAATCGCACCCCTCGGATTTTTTTGTTTCTTGATTCCAGGATCCCGTTGAGCACCTTTGAAGGCGGCGGCCTGTGGGGGTTTCGGATATTGGTGCTAAAGGTGATCCGCATTTGGGACATTTCTCATCCATAAGTATTAATAATAGCAGGGATTGAAATTTTTTGCATAACTAATTTTTCTACTTATATTAATTAGAAGATTTGTATACAATTAGTACATGGCTGAAAAGAGGACGCATAAAAAGCGTGAGAAAAGAAAACCAAAGAAGAGTAAATAATTAAATAGTATTCCGAAGAATTACTTCTGTTAATTTTTTAATACTCTCATCATCATAAATTGACACGGGAATAATGGTCCTGTTAAATTCCGAGAGAATTTTTACCTTTTCTTTTAACTCGTCTTCCGTGGTCAGGTCTTTTTTTGTCAACAATATTACTTCCCTTTTCTCATTAAGCTTTACATTGAATTCTTCAAACTCTTTGTGTACAAGCTGGTAAGTTTTTAGGGGATTGGGATCCTCGCAGGTGATGCAATTTAGCAGTACTTTTGTTTTTTCAATATGTTTTAAAAATGTTATCCCAAGACCGCGGCCGGAGGATGCACCTTCAATGATGCCCGGGATATCCGCGAGTACCACTTTACCCCCTCCAGTACGGCGGGCGGGCATCGTTCCAAGGCTTGGTTCAATGGTTGTGAAAGGATAGTTTCCGATTTTAGGTGTTGCGTTGGTGAGCCTTGCAAGAAGCGAACTTTTTCCGGCATTTGGGAATCCTATGAATCCGGCATCTGCAATAAGGCTTAAGATTAAGTGTAGATTTTTTCTTTCCCCGCGGCCGCCTTCATTTGTGTAGGTGTAATGTGCGGGGCCGGGTCTAAAACCATGACTGCCTCGTCCCCCCCGGCCTCCGGAAGCGATTAAAACCGGATCTACCTGATCCGTCATTTCTATTTCCTCACCCGTAGCCTCATCTATGATTTTTGTTCCGGGCGGAAGAAGTATAGTTTTATCCTCCCCGTTTTTTCCATGCTGGTTTTTGCCCAGGCCTTTTCCACCGTCGTCAGCAACTACACTTTTTACATATCGGAATTGGTTTAAGTCAGAGATGTTTGAGGAAGGGACGGTATACACGTCACCTCCATTACCCCCGTCACCCCCATCAGGGTAAGATTTGGTGCCCGTTGGCATGCGCAGGGTGGCCATTGAGCCATTTCCACCGTCTCCTCCCGCAACTTTTATTCTTACATCATCAATTAACACCATAGTATTTTAACAGATTTCAAAACTTGAGAGGCACTTCGAAAGCTACAGGACTGAGCTGTGTTTGGAGATGATTTTTTTTGTTTGGCTTGACAGGAAAAGCTTTTCTACTTCCTTCAATGTAAAAAAATCCAGAAGCTGGCCTTCCGCCCTTTCTATGTGATTTACATGATCATCCGTAAGTTCTGCGTGATAGCAAAATTCAGACATAAACTTAATGTTACTAATTACTATACCCATTTCCTTTTTTACCCTTCTTGTTAAAATCATTTTGACAGATTCTTCTTGTCCTTTCGCTCCGCTAATGAGCGACCAGGGATGCTTTTTCTCATCTGTGGGGTCAGTGCTTTTATTCATAAGAAGTATTTTCCCTTTGTAAGTCAGAACTATCATGTTTCTGTTGTTCATAGCTAACATTATAGTCCTATTTGCGCAAAAAGGTGGAGGAATATTTTTATTGTTTCAAACATTATTATGTTTATATTCATAATGATTTTTCCCGTTTTCAAAATGAAATTCCCCAGGAGGTGGTGCCAATTAACATCTAATTGTGTCGGTTAGCTTATATTCTCTCTGTTCGAAAATCTCATAGCAAGCAATTCATACCTTTATTGTCTGTAATTTTTTGTTATAATAGCGGGTAATATTATGGCATCAAGAGTAGAATCAGGAGAGCGTTCCGTAATACCCAATGTCCTGGCCGATCGGTATGCAAGCACGCCAATTGTTATTTTATTCTCCGAGGAGCATAAATTCAGGCTCGAGCGAGATTTATGGATTGCCGTTATGGAAGGGCAGGCGGCTCTTGGGCTTGATATTCCCAAGATCCCCAAGAAAGCAATAGCCGCTTACAAGGCACAAAGGGACAATCTGGATCTTGATTCTATAAGACGGCGGGAATTGGAATTAAGACATGATGAGAAAGCAAGGCTTGAAGAATTTAATGCTCTGGCCGGATATGAATTAGCGCATCTTGGGATGACATCAAGAGATCAATCGGACAATATAGAGCAGATGCAAATTAGGAACGGACTTGTTATCATAAGAGACAGAACGGTTGCTACCTTATCGAGATTTGCCCGTTCGGCTCTTAAAAACAGTGAGCTGGTTTATGCGGGTCGCACCCATCTTGCTCCCGCACAGCCCTCTTTAATAGGAAAACTTTTTTCAGATGCGGGAGAAGAGCTTCTCTTGGGATTTGACAGACTTGAGGAACTGATAGAAAAATATCCTTTGCGCGGACTTAAAGGGGCAATGGGAACCCAAACAGACCAGCTTCAGTTGTTTAATGGTGACATTGACAAAGTTGAAGCTCTTGAAAAAAGGATCGCGCGGTTTCTGGGTTTTAAAAATGTTCTTGGAAGCGTTGGGCAAATTTATCCCAGATCTCTTGACTTTGAAGTTGTAAGTACCTTGTATCAGCTCATCTCAGGCCCCAGAAGCCTGGCTTTTACCCTAAGACTTATGGCTGAGAAAGAACAATTTACCGAAGGATTTAAGAAGGGACAAGTAGGGTCTTCTGCCATGCCTCACAAAATGAATACAAGAACTTTAGAAAGGGTGGAGGGACTATCTCGCGTGCTTAAGGGATATCTCGCAATGGCTGAAAGCGTAACTGGTGAGCAATTTTATGGAGGAGATGTTAGCGATTCTTCCACGAGACGAGTTTTTATCCCCGATTCTTTCTTTGCCACTGACGGTCTTTTTCAAAGCTTGCTTACCGTCCTTGACGAAGGCGATTTTTATCCGGCGGTTATTAATGCCGAGCTTAAGAAATATCTTCCTTTCTTAACTACTACGCGTTTGCTCATGGCTGCCGTTAAGAATGGGGTGGGAAGAGAGACTGCCCATGAAGCAATAAGGGACCATTCTGTGGCGGTAGCTTTAAAAATGAGAGAAGAAGGGCAAGGCGACAATGACCTTTTGGATAGACTTTCAAAAGACCCAAGGATTAATATGACAAGAGAACAGCTTGATAAAGCGATAGCAAATCCCGCTGAATTTGTTGGAAATGCTCCTGCCCAAATAGCAGAGTTTGCAAAACGAGTTGAGGGAATTGTGGAAAAATATCCGGAAGCCGCTTCTTACATTCCTGAACCAATCCTCTAGCAATTCATTGCCGTTGTTTGTTCAGGTTGCCTTTGATATACTTAAATTGAAATTATGGCGGAAAATTTGTTCGAAAAAGTAGTTTCTCTTGCAAAAAGGCGGGGTTTTATTTACCCCTCTTCGGAGATTTACGGTGGACTTGCAAATACATGGGATTTTGGGCCAATGGGGACTCTTCTTAAAAATAATATCCGGGATTCATGGTGGAGTAAATTCGTATTATCCCGTGACGACATGGTGGGACTTGACGCTTCGATTTTTTTATCTCCAAAGGTTTGGGAGGCATCCGGTCATGTTTCTTCGTTTACAGATGCGTTAATTGACTGCAAAAACTGCCATTACAGAACGCGGGCAGACCACTTAATAGAAGAAAATGTTTCCGATATAAAGGCTGAAGGGTTGCCGGTTGAAGAACTTACAAAACTTGTCTGGGAGAAAAAAATTGCCTGTCCTCAATGCGGGAAGCATGACTGGACAGAGGTTCGAAAATTCAATTTATTGTTCGAGTCTTCAATAGGAATAATAGAAGAAGGCAAATCGAAGATTTATTTGCGCGGAGAAATTGCTCAAGGTATTTTTATCAATTTTAAAAATGTTTTGGATACAACACGAGTCCGCATCCCTTTTGGAATAGCACAGCAGGGAAAAGTCTTTCGCAATGAAATAACCCTGGGCCAATTTGTTCACCGGACGCTTGAATTCGATCTTATGGAATTTGAATACTTTATCAATCCAAAAGATTGGGAAGAAAAGTTCGAATATTGGAAATTTCAAATGTGGGAATGGGCAACTCGCGACTTAAAACTTAAGACTGAGAATCTAAGATGGCGCGAACATGAAGAACATGAGCGATCTCATTACTCCAAGAAAACAATGGATGTTGAGTATAAATATCCTTTCGGCTGGAAGGAAATGTTTGGTATTGCATACAGGACGGATTTTGATCTTCGCAATCATTCAGAGAAAAGCGGGAAGGATCTTTCGTATACCGATCCTGAAACCGGCGAGAAATACATGCCTCATGTAATTGAGCCTACTTTTGGACTTTCCCGTTTATTAGGAGTAATATTGTTCGATTCTTATGCAGAAGATGGAGATCGGATAATCTTAAAACTTGATCCAAAATTAGCGCCATATAAAGCCGCAGTTTTTCCGCTGCTCGCGAATAAACCGGGATTGGTTTCGAAAGCTCGCGAAATATACGATTCGTTTCGGCAAGATTTGCTTGTTGCCTGGGACGATCGCGGAAATATCGGAAAAAGATATTTTGCTCAGGATGAAATCGGCACTCCATTTTGCATAACCGTTGATTTTCAAAGCTTGGAAGACGATACGGTGACAGTACGCGAGCGCGACACTGCAAAACAAGAAAGATTAGCAGTTGACAACATCAGAAATTATCTTCAAAATAAAATCGATGGCAGGTAAGGAGAACCTCGCATTTATTGAAACAGAAAAACCTCGGGAAAACTGTGCGGTCGTAGGTGTATTTTCAAGAGAATCTGATATTGCAAATATTGCATTTAATGGTTTAGTGGAGTTAAATCATAGAGGTCAGGAAGGATCCGGAATTACTCTTGCGAATGGATGGCGTTTTGAAACAATCAAAGACTCAGGACTTACTACTATAGTATTTGGATTAAAACATCCCCTTCCACTTCTTGAGAATGCTTCTATAGCAATTGGACACAACCGATATTCTACTTCAGGTTCTTCTCATGATTTGCAACCTTTTGTTGAAGATGGAATCGCAATTGCTCATAATGGAAATTTGACAAATGTAAGGTATTTAAGAGAACAATTCAATTTACCAGAAGAGATTGATGGAGCAAAAAGTGATAGTAGAGTAGCACTTGCGGTTATCAATAGAATGAAAGGCAGTAAGCAAAATAGAATTATTTCAGGATTAAAACAATTTGAAGGATCATACAGCTTTGTTTTTGCAACCGACGATGCATTAATTGCCACTCGTGATCCGCTTGGTTTTAGACCTCTTTCTCTTGGAAGATTGAAAAATGGAAGTGGCTATGTTGTGGCATCTGAGACAGCTGCATTCGATGCTATGGAATCAACCTATGAACGGGATATATTTCCTGGTGAGACAGTAGTAATAAATGATCGCGGGATAACAACCATTGCTCTTGACCAACGATCGGAAATTGCTCAATGCATTTTTGAGCTTATCTATTTTTCTAGAATAGACAGTAAGGTGTTTGGCATTCCGGTGGTAGATTTTAGAGCTAGACAAGGTGAAATTTTGGCAAGACACATTCCTGATGTAGATATTGTTATGTCTGTTCCAAGATCTGGAATTGGCGCAACAGAAGGAGTTGCCCTTTCTGAGGAAGTAATAGAACGGGGCATTGTCCACAAAGAAGGCTTGTATACGAATCCTTATAGGAGTGCTGTAAAAGGGGCAAGAACATTTATTTTACCAAATGGTCGAAACAAAGCAGCCGCAAAAAAGTATAGCGCTAACAGGTATGTACTTGAGGGTAAAAGGGTGTGTATTGTTGATGATTCTATTGTGAGGGGGTCAATGAGCCGAGTTGTTGAAAAGTTAAGAGAGGCAGGAGCATCTGAGGTGCATGCTCTTATTGCTTCGCCACCCCTTAAGCATCCGTGTCGATTTGGAATTGATATGGCTACATACGAAGAGCTTCTAGCAAATAGGATTCCTGATCTGGAAGAGCGTAGAAAGTGCCTAGGTCTTGATAGCTTATATTACATGACTTTCTCAGAAACAATGGAGGCAGTTGTAGGGAATAAGGTAGACATAGAGGATGAGACTGTCTTTGAAAAAAATGATTTTTGCGGCGCTTGTTTTACAGGACGATATCCTATTTCAACGGAAGGCGCGATTCCCAAAGAGGAAGTTGAACCTCTTGAACTAGAGAAAGCTCCTGCTTGACTCCCTTGATAATATTTGTATATAAATAAATTATGGAATTTATTAAGAAAAATGTAGCTTTGGTTGTAATTATACTCGTAATTGTGGCGGGTCTTGGTGGATTCTTGCTGTTTAATGCAAGAGCCAATAAAACTCCTGCCCCACTTGCTCAGGAAAAAGAAGTTAAGCAGATGTCGCCTTCCGACATAGGACTTATACTTTCGGTAAAACCTGATAAAAAGGCAGTTATTATGAAAGTCACAAAGCTTCAAGGGATAGAAAGTATCGAATATGAGGTATCATACGATGCGGAAGTTACAGAAGAAGGGGAGACCTTCAATATTCCAAGAGGGGTAGTGGGTAGCAAAATAGAAACAAAGGGAGAAAGCGAAATTGAACGCGAAGTGCTCCTTGGAACATGCTCGGCCAGTGTATGTAAGTACGACAAAGTCACAACTCCGGTTAAATTTATAATTAAAGTTAATCTTTCAAACGGAGAAATTGGAGCAGTAGAAGATTCAATATTCCTCGAAGAGTGATGTAAGAAAATAGTAAAAATCTCTACTTTTAGTGTTCACGTAATATTTTCACACTATTTTGGTTTAATTCCTTCTTGACATTTCGTGAAAAGTATTTCAAAATGGTACAAAGTGGGAAAAAGTGGGACTAAGTTAGTTTCACAAACTTAAAGAAAGAAAGGCGGGACCCTCGAAGAGCGCCCGAGAGGGGTAAATATGTTAGTAGGACAATATGAAGGCAAAATTGATCAAAAAGGAAGGTCGGCAATACCAAAAAAGTTCAGGGAAATCCTCGGCGACAAAATCATTATCACAATGGGATATGAAAACTCTCTCATTGTCGTCTCGCAAAAAGCTTGGCGATCGCTTCTTGAAGGTACTGAAGGAAGGCCTTTTATTGAATATGCAACTCGCGAAACGCAAAGGTTCCTGCTCGGAGGGGCAAGTCTCGTTGAGCTTGATGGCAAGGGAAGGTTTATATTGCCTTCGTATCTGCGAGAATTTGGAAAAATTGAGGGAGAGATCATATTCTTAGGTTTATCAAGGTATGTTGAAGTTTGGGACAAAAAGCGATGGGAAGATTACAGAATAAAGCTTGAGGGCAATATTGAAAAGATATCCGAGAGGTTGGCAAAAGAGGAAAAGGGTGCCAAGAAGTGATATTTCATAAACCGGTTCTTTTAAAAGAGGCTATAGAGTCGCTTAAAATTCGGGCCAACGGAAAGTATATGGATGCGACAATCGGCGGAGGAGGACACGCTCGGGCAATAATCGAAGAGGGAGGAATTGTATTAGGGATTGATCAAGATCCGGAGGCGATTGAATATGTTAGAGAAAAATCAAAATTCAAAATTCAAAATTCAAAATTGGTTTTGGTTAGGGGGAATTTTTTGGATATTAAGGAAATTGCACATTTAAATAATTTTGAAAAACCGGACGGGATATTGTTTGACCTTGGAATATCAAGTTACCAGCTTGATGAATCGGGTAGGGGTTTTAGCTTCTTAAGAAATGAGCCTTTGGATATGAGGATGTCCAAGGATTCTGAATTGACAGCTTGGGAAATTGTTAGTCGTTGGAATAAAGATGAGCTTTATCAAATTTTTTCAAAATTGGGTGAGGAACCAAATTCTCGCGCCATTTCTGACAGTATTGTCAGGGCGCGTAGATTGAGACCGATTAATACAACAGGGGAGTTGGCGGATGTTGTTGCGGAATCGGTTCGAGGAAAAAAAACCGGAAGGCTTGCCCGTAGACACCCGGCAACAAGGATTTTTCAGGCATTGAGAATTACGGTCAATCGCGAACTTGAAAATTTGGAGAAAGGACTTAAAGGGGGGTTTGAAATTCTGGCCGGCGGCGGAAGGCTTTCGGTCATTTCCTTCCACTCCCTTGAAGATAGAATTGTCAAAAGTTTTTTTAGAAAACTGGTTTTTAGCGGTTCTGCCGAATTGACAAATAAAAAACCGATCGTGCCTAAGATTCAAGAAATAAGAGAAAACAGGCGGGCAAGGAGCGCAAAATTAAGAACAATTGAAAAAATATGAATAAAATTTATAAATTACTAATAATTTTTTTAGTTTTAGTTACTTTCTTGCTTGAAATCGCGAGCATTTCGGCAGCTAACGGCAACGCGGCGGATAGTCTGGATGTCACAAGGATTCGTGAACAAGTTGAATCTTTAAAGGAGCAAAATCTTGAACTTTCAGAAAGTGTTCTGGGATTTGCTTCCTATAATACTATATCTTCTCGTGCGGCCGAGCTGGGATATCTTAGTAATCGCGAATTTGTTTCCTTGTATGATCCCCTAGAGGTTGCAATCGGAAGATGAAAAAATGGGAGCTTGCAAGATTTGTTTTGGTTCTTGCATTTATTCTTTTTTTATATCTCTCACTTATCACAAGACTTTTTTACTGGCAGATAATAAGAGCGGAAGAGCTTAAGGAATTAGGGGAAAGACAGAGTTCGGAAGTATTCAGAGTTCCGGCAGTGAGAGGTGAAATATTTTCCTCGGACAATTTTCCCCTTGCAACAAACACTGTTTCTCACATTTTATACTCAAATCCGAAAGTAGTTAAGGATAAGGAGAAGTCAAGTGAAATCCTTTCTACTTTGCTCAATCAAGATGAGGCATCAATTTCCGCACTTCTTGAAAAAGATTTATTTTGGGTAAAAATTGCAGGAAATCTTTCGGGGCAAACAAAAAAGGAAATTGAAAATCTTAAACTCCCCGGTTTTGGATTCCAGCAGGAATTTTCAAGATTTTATCCTGAAGCATCCATGGCCGCCCATTTAATTGGTTTTGTTGGGAAAGATGAATCGGGGCAAAACCATGGTTATTTTGGCATTGAAGGAAAGTACAATGAGCAGCTTGAAGGAAGGCCAGGCAAAATTTTCTCAATCAGGGATGCTTTTGGGAACAAAATAGTAAATGACTTAAGAGAGGATAAGAAGATCGACGGGAGAAGCGTGAAGTTGGCTTTAGACCGATCGATTCAATTTTTTACAGAAAAAAGACTGAGGGATGGACTTGAGAAATATAACGCCGAAGGCGGAAGCGCAATAGTAATGGATACTGCCTCGGGGGCTATTTTGGCTATGTCATCAATCCCTTCTTTTGACCCCAAAAAGTATTATCGATTTGATTCGGATACTTATATTAACCCGGTTCTCTCAGACCTTTACGAACCAGGCTCGACCTTCAAAGTGTTGATTATGGCGGGAGCCATAGATAGTAATTTGGTCAAAAGAGATACGAAATGCGATGTTTGCCAAGGTCCCATTCAGATGGGAGAGTACAAAATACGAACATGGAATGATAAATATTTCACAAACCCGACCATGAATGATGTTATAGTTCACTCCGATAACACGGGCATGGTATTTGTCGGAAGAAAATTAGGATTGAAGAGGATGATAGATTATTTGAAAAAGTTCGGCTTGGGGCAGCCCTCCGGAATTGATCTTCAAGGGGAAACAACGGGCTATATTAGAAGTGAGAAGTCATGGCGCCCGATTGATCTGGCGACCGCATCTTTTGGGCAGGGAATTTCTGCCACTCCAATTCAGCTTATTTCAGCGGTTAATTCAGTCGCAAATGGTGGGAAACTCATGCAACCCTATGTTGTTTCGGAAATAATTACGGAAGACGGCAAGAAAATTGTCATTAAACCGGAAGTTAGAAATAGAACAATATCTCAAGCGGCTGCCAAGATGATCACCTCAATGATGGTTGATGCTGTTGAGAATGGTGAGGCAAAATGGACTAAAGTCAAAAATTATAAAATTGCAGGAAAAACAGGAACTGCTCAGATTCCAGTTGCAGGTCATTATGATCCAAATCAAACAATAGCCTCATTTGTCGGTTTTTTCCCGGCAGATAATCCGCGCGTGACAATGCTTATTTTGATAAACCGTCCAAAGACCTCAATTTACGGTTCGGAAACCGCCGCCCCAATTTTCTTTAATATTGCGCGGGATATTATAAAATATTACAACTTACCGCCTAATTGATTTGAAACCAAGATTTTTTTCATCTATAATTAAAGCCCCAAACTATGATTAAAAAGATTTATTTTATTGGGATAAAAGGGGTTGGCATGATGGGCTTGTCAATTATCGCAAAGCAGGCAGGGATTGCTGTGGCTGGCTCAGATATTAGCGAGGAATTTATAACGGATAAGGTTCTAGCAGATCACAATATTAATGTTTATATCGGGTTTAAAAAAGAAAATATTGATGATTTCTTCAAAGGATTACCCCCGCAAGAAGCCATGGTTATTGCTACGGGAGCACATTCGGGATTTGATAATGAAGAAGCAGTTTACGCAACATCTCTAGGCTATAAAGTCATTTCTCATGGTGAGGCGGTTGGTCTTTTTATGAATGGGCAGATTTTCGATAGACATTTTGAGGGAATTTCAGTTTCAGGATCGCATGGCAAAACTACTATTGGAGGCATGATTGCGTCATGCCTTGTGAGGCTAGGGTCGGACCCTAGCTTCACAGTAGGGACAAGTGAGATCTTCCCGATTGGTGCGGCAGGACACTTTGGGCAAGGAAAATATTTTGTGGCCGAGGCTGATGAGTATCTCTCAGAGATGAATTTTGATCGAAATCCTAAGTTTATCTATCAACATCCAAAATATCTTATTATCAATAACATTGACTTTGATCATCCGGACTTTTTTGAAAACATTGAATCAGTTATTAATGCATACAAAAGGTTTGTTGCAAATACCGGCGAAGACAGTTTGCTTATTATTAATGGAGATGATGAGAGTATTAAGAAGGTGATAGGCGAAAGAGAAAGGGCGAGAAGCCTCACTTATGGGACTGGGGATAGAAATGAGTTCGTAATAAAGAATTTTAAAGAGGAGGGATTTGGTTCGAAATTCGAAGTTTTGCGAAACGGTACTCTGCTTGGAAATTTTGAACTAGCAATTCCCGGTTACCACAATGCAAAGAATTCACTTGCTGTTATCGCCCTTCTTATTGAAATTGGTATTTCCATTCAGGATATTCAAAGAGTGTTGCCCGACTTTATTGGGGTCAAAAGAAGACTTGAGCGAATCGGTGAAATCAATAGTCTTTTAATTTTTGATGATTATGCACATCACCCGGAAGAAATTCGAAAAACACTTGAAGCATTAAGACTTGCCTTTCCCGACAAAAAAGTCATTGTTATTTTTCAGGCTCATACCTATGCCAGAACACAAGCTCTTCTTTCAGAGTTTGCTTCATCTTTTGTCGGGGTTTTTGAGCTTATCATATTGCCTACCTTTGCATCGGCTAGAGATACAAAGGAGCATGGTGTTCTAGAGGACAATGAGTTTGTTGAAAAAATCAGAACAATTCAGGCAAATGTGAAACTGATTGAAACTAAAGCGGGTGTGGTAGAATACATCAGGAAAAACATATCCGGTTCGGATAAAATAGTAGTTACGATGGGCGCGGGAGATGTATATAAAATCGGCTATCAGCTAGCGGAAAATGGTTAAAATGGCTAGAATATGAATAAATATGTAATAAAAGGAGGGAATATTTTATCAGGGGATGTTTCAGTCTCAGGATCAAAAAATGCTGTTTTAAAAGCGATTATTGCCGCCTGTTTGACAGCTGATACGGTTGAAATTAAAAATATTCCTTTAATCTCCGATCTTTTTATAATGCTTGAGTTGGTAAAGGAGATTGGTGGAAAAGTTAAGCTTTCAGGGCATACTTTAAAAATTGAAGTTCAGGATATAAAGTCCGTTAAGATTCCTCTTGAAATTGGGGCAAAGATAAGAACATCTTCGATATTTTTGGCACCACTTCTTTCGCGAAAAAAAGAAGCATTAATTCCGAATCCGGGAGGGTGCAGAATCGGAGCAAGACCAATAGACAGGCATATTGAGGGCTTAATCAGAATGGGAGCAACTGCAAAATATGACAGTCTTGATGGCTATTTTCATTTAAAGACTCGTGGACTTCATGGTTCCAATTATAAATTTGAAAAGAATACGCATACGGGAACCGACACCTTAATCATGGCGGCAGTCTTGGCAGATGGCCGGACGATTCTTGAGAACGCGGCGGAAGAGCCTGAGGTTGATGATCTCATAGCGTTGCTTAATTCTATGGGAGCAAAAATTAAAAGATCCAAGCCTCGAACTATTGTAATAGAAGGTGTTGAAAGACTGCATGGTACCACATACGAGATTATGCCTGATAGGAATGAGGCTGTGACTTTTGCAATTCTATCGGCGTTAACAGGCGGAAAGATTTTTATAAAAAATGTAGAAATGCAAAACATTAACGGATTCTTATCTATTTTTAAGAAGGTAGGAGGAGACTGGGAGAAAAAAAATTCCGGTGTTAGATTCTATATTAATAAAAAAATTAAACCCACAAATATTGCGACTGCTCCTCATCCCGGATTCATGACGGATTGGCAAGGCCCTTGGGCAATATTTATGACCCAAGCGGGCGGTGATTCGACAATTCATGAAACTATCTATGAAAATAGATTTGGCTATGTTAATGAGCTGACAAAAATGGGAGCCAACATGCGGATGTATTCTCCAATTGTTAAAAATCCTGAAACTTTTTATAATTTTAATTATTATAATGGAGAAAAAGATCACATGCAGGGGTTGAAAATTCATGGAAAAACTCCCCTGCACAATGCGGTAATGAAGGTCTCAGATCTTCGGGCAGGAGCAACGCTTGTCATTGCTTCCTTGATTGCTCGCGGAGAAAGTATTATTTACGGAGTTGATTACTTAGAGAGAGGTTACGAATCATTTGACAGGAGATTGAAAACCTTAGGGGCAGACATTGCAAAAACTGAAGAAGAGGAATTCTTGGAATAAAAATGAAAAAGATTTCCTCTGATAAAACCATATTTTCCGTAATTCTTGCAGCGGGAGAAGGGAGGAGAATGAAAGCCAAAAAACGCAATAAAGTGACTTTTCGTGTCGCGGGGATCCCGATAATCAAAAGAACAATCGGGAATCTTAAGGAAGCAGGTATTGAAAATATTATTGTGGTTGTAGGGCATGCAAAGGAATCGGTTATTTCGATCTTGGATACAAATGTTCAAATGGCAGAACAACCGGAACGACTCGGGACAGCAAATGCCTTGAAACACGCCCTACCTAAAATTCCGAAATTGTGTCGTAATATTATTGTGGCTTATGGCGACGATTCGTTTTCAATTACCCCACAAATTTTTCTGGATTTATATAAGTTTCATATACATACAAATTCGATCGTTACCCTTCTGACAGCAAAGGTTAAAAATCCCTTTGGTCTTGGAAGGATTCTTAGAAATAAAACAGGAAAGATTATAAAAATTGTTGAGGAAAAAGATGCGACTGAGGAGGAAAAGAAAATTTCGGAAATAAACGCGGCTTGTTATGTTTTCGATGCCGTTTTTTTGAGAGAATGTATTGATGAGGTTCCAAAAAATCCAAAAACGGGTGAATACTATCTTACATCACTTATTGATATAGCAATAAAACACAAGAAAAAGGTTTCGACTCTTGCTCTTGAAAATTTTAAATGGCAGGGAGTAAATTCTCGTTCCGAACTTCAAAAAGCGCAAAGATTATTCCAGTTATAAATATGCAAGCAGTTATTTTAGCAGCAGGCAAATCAGGCAGGCTTTACCCTTTTAATACTTTTCACAAATCGCTAATTAATGTTTTGGGGAAACCAATAATTTCTCACACAATTGCATCGGTTAAAAAGGCGGGAATTACAGATATAATTTTGGTGAGTGAACCAAATAATAATTTTGTCGAGATTTTAGGGAATGGTAAAAAATTAGGAGTAAAAATTACTTATGCGTTTCAGAAGAAACCGGAAGGAATGGGAAATGCTCTCCTGTCCGCTGCCCACCTTATTAAGTCCGATTTTTTCTTGCTCCATCCCTACAGAGCCGAGTTTGCCGAATTAAAAGAAGAAATTGATAAATTGCGCGGCACAAATAAGAATGCAATTCTTCTTGCGCAAAAAGAGAAAAATCTTTCTCTCTATGGAGCTTTAATTCTTGAAGGAGAGACAGTTGTGGGAGTAGTTGAAAAACCCAAAAAAGGTGAGGTTTCATCAGACCTAAGGATTGTTGGTATGTGCTTTCTTAATCAGGATTTTATAAAAACTTTAAGATCCGTTAGGCCTCACCATTATAATTTTGAAAGCGCTCTTGATGTTTTTGCAAAAAACGGCAGGGTTAAAGCGGCAGTCACACAAAAAGAAACAATAACTTTAAAATACCCCTGGGATTTACTTGGAATTAAAAATTATTTCTTTAAAAAACTTAAAAGACATATTTCAAAAAAAGCAGAAATCTCAAAACAGGCAAAAATAATAGGTGAAGTATTCATTGAAGATGGGGTAGTCATTTCGGAAAATGCAATAGTAAAAGGCCCTGTCTATATCGGCAAAAATTCTTTTATCGGGACAAACGCTCTGGTAAGACACGGGGTAGATATAGAAAAAAATGCAATAATCGGAGGCTTTTCAGAAGTTAAAAATTCACTAATTCAAGAGGCTTCATCTGCTCATTCGGGACTTATTGAAGATTCAATTATCGGAAAAAATTGTAAAATCGGAGCACTTTTTGCAACGGCCAATGTGAGGCTTGATCGCGCAAATATCAAAGTTCAGGTAAAGCAAGAAAAAATAGATACGGGATTAAAACATCTTGGTGCCATGATCGGAGATAATTGCATTTTCGCAAGTCGAGTCTCCATAATGCCGGGAGTTATCGTCGGAAACAATGTAAGCATTGGTCCCTCGACAACCGTTATGAAAAATATTCCGAGCGATTCTATTTTCTACACAAAATTCTCAGAGATTGTACAAAAAAATAAATCCTCAAAGACAAATAAAGATTTATTTTAGATGGCTAACTTATTGTTCGAGATAACATCTTTTCTTTTTTCTGTTTTTTTAATTTCAAATGCTTTTTTCTGGCTAAAATTATGGGAAGATAAGGAGTACAACTGGAAGCGTTTATTTATTCATCTTACCGAAACAAAGCAGGGGAGAAAAATTGTTATTGGGACAGAAAGTTTAATTAAATGGGGCATTATATTACTTTATGGAACTACTATTTACTCAAGCCGCTTTGATATCTATTATCACTTTATAGTTTTTTCCCTTTACACATATTTGTTCATAAAGCTTATTATAAAAATTTATAATAAAGATTTTCATCTTCCTACTTTTTCTCTTCAGGCGGCCTCTATATTGGGATTGTCTCTTTTTTTTGAATTTACAGTTTATGCTTTTGCTCCACTTGACCGTTTCTTATGGCTAATTCTTTTAGATAAGTTGCTCGCTTTTATAATTGGAATTTTTATTTTAATATTCCTTGTTTTTTTTGACTTTAGCAAAGATATCGTGGTAAATAAAGCCGCTGAAAAACTTCGGAGTTTCAAAAACCTTTTAACCATTGCCGTGGTAGGAAGTTATGCTAAGGGGACAACTAAGGAATTTACAACAAGAGTCTTATCAAACAAATTTAATGTTTTAGAAACTAAAACTTCATTTAATACAGACCTTGGAATTGCAAAAACTATACTTTCAGGACTTTCTCCCAGGAAACAGATTTTTATTGCGGAAATGGAGGATGGTAATTTTGGGGACATAGGAGAAATGAGCAGATTGCTTATTCCCAAGATAGCTGTGGTGACAGGAATTAACGATCAGAAAATTTCAATATTTGGCAGTCTTGAAAAAATATTGGATTCAAAATTTCAGGTAGTAAATTTTCTACCAAAAGATGGAATAGCCCTTTTTAATGCTAACAATGAAAATTCATTAAATCTTTATAGAAAAGCAAAGATAAAGAAATTTCTTTATGGAACCGAATCTCCGCAAAATAAAAATTTAGATATTAAAGCTTTCAACATAAAAGAAAGCAGATTTTCAATCTCTTTTAGCGTTCTTGTTTTTGGAAAGAAATATAAAATAACAGGCGTTAAACTTTTAGGGAAACAGAATGTCGAAAATTTGCTACCGGCAATTTTTATCGGACTTTATCTGGGTATCGATTTTTCAACAATAAGAAAAGTTTTTCAAGAATTCAATCCTCTCCCAAAAAGCATGGAACCAAGAGTAACGGTAAAAGGGGTGACATTAATCAATGATACTTATAATGCAAATATTAATTCTGTGCTTCGGGTATTGGATTATATAAAAATATATAAGGGGAAAAAGATTCTTGTGTTGGAACCTCTCATAGAACTTGGAAAAAATGCCGAAAACGACCACATTAAATTAGGACAGGAGATAGGAAAAGTTTGCGATTTTTTATTTTTAACAAATGATAACTATTATAAATCAATACGCAGTAGGATAAAAAATGGTGTGAAGGCCTGCAGTATTCAATTTTTCCCTCCTCTGAAAATTGCAGAATTCATTGAAAAAAGTTGCAACAAAAACGATGTCGTTATTTTTGAAGGACACGAAAGTCTCGCGTCTTTTTTGGCGCTAAGATCAGAGTCCCCTTATTAACCCTGCCTGCGGCAGTCAGGCTTTCAAATAAATTATTCTAATGCTATAATAAACCTCTATGGAGCAAATCTTTGGCTTCTCAATTTTATCCCTTTTTATAACAGGAATTCTCCTGGTCCCATTTATAGATTTTTTGTACAAAATAAAACTCCAAAGAAAAGAGCAGAAAACAAGAGATTTGTTTAACAAAAGGACTAAGTTTTTTGATAAATTCAGCGGTTGGAAAGTCGGGACTCCTTTTGGCGGAGGTCTTTTGATAATTATTGTCGTGACAATGCTGACCTTATGGGCATATGGAATATTTCATATTGAGGTTAAGTTCTGGGAATTATTCGCCCTGCTTTTTACTTTTATTGGATTCGGAATTTTAGGCTTTTATGATGATCTTAAAAAAATATTTAATAAAGACTCGGGATTTTTCGGTTTAAAACCCGTGCATAAGCTTACAATTCAATGGATCCTAGCATTAATTGTTGGTGCTGTAATGTATTTTAATCTTGGATACTCTTTTGTCTATGTCCATTGGTTCGGACAAATTACATTGGGTGTATTCTACATTTTATTTGCCGCATTTGTTATCGTTTCCTTTACGAACGCCGTTAATATTTCCGATGGCTTGGATGGTCTGTCAGCGGGACTCTTGATTATTTGCCTTTCGGCCTTCCTTGCTATTTCAGGATCAATCCTTGACCGTTTCCTATCTTTGTTTATTGCCATTCTTCTTGGGAGCACCCTTGCTTTTCTTTATTTTAATATTTATAAGGCAAGGCTTTGGCTTGGTGATGTTGGGGCGCTTTCTTTAGGCGCTATTTTGGCAGTAATAGGATTGCTTACCGGTAAACCTTTGCCCGTTGCTTTAATTGGTGGAGTTTTTGTAATTGAGATAGGATCATCATTGCTTCAAATATTATCACGAAAATTTTTGGGAAAAAGAATAATATCCGTTGCTCCGCTCCATTTATTTTTCCTGCAAAGAGGATGGGAGGAACCTAAGATCGTGATGAGAGCCTGGCTTCTGGGTGTTGTATTTGCGCTTCTTGGTCTTTATATTGCCTTTTTGTGATAGGTTCGATACACTAAATTGGATCCTTTACTAGATGAATAAGGCCGGTATTTTTTTATTTCTGAATGCATTGTTTCTGTCTTTTTTGGGAATTTTTATTTTATACGAGAGTTCAACTTATTCTGCGCTTTTGGCAATTGGGGATAAATATTACTTTGTTAAAAATCAATTAATTTGGTTGATTTTGGGGGTTGTTGCTTGTCTTTTAATATCAAAAATAGAGTTTAAAAAGTACTATAATATAGCACTTCCCCTGCTCCTGTCGTCCCTTTTCCTGCTTGTTCTTGTTTTTGTCCCTGGCCTTGGGGTTAAGCTGAAAGGCGCATACAGATGGATAAATTTAGGATTTACAGTTTTGCAACCTTCTGAAATTTTAAAGATAACCCTTACTATTTACTTGGCCGCATGGTTATCAATTAAAGAAAAAGGGAGAGCTCTTGCCTTTTTAATGCTGGTCTCACTAAGCGTGCTTTTAGTAATAATTGAACCCGACATGGGAACAGCAGTTGTAATAGGCGCAACAGCAACAATAGTTTATTTTTTATCGGGTGCGGCATATCGTGATCTGGTCTTCATTTTGTTACTGATGTTAGTTGGGGTTCTCGTCTTAATAAAACTTGAGCCCTATAGAATGGCAAGATTGTCCTCATATCAAAACCTGGACCATAAAGATCTGACAACCGCATCATATCATGTTAAGCAAATATTAATCGCTTTGGGGTCAGGGGGTTTTAGCGGTGTGGGATTCGGTAATTCCATACAAAAATACGCCTATCTTCCCGAAAGCACTACGGATTCCATTTTTGCTTTATTTTCAGAAGAAGCAGGCTTTATAGGTTCAACTATCGTAATTTTGATGTTTGGCGCATTGTCTACTCTTGGATTTCTTGTTGCCTTGAGAGCTCCGGATCTGTTCGGGAAGCTTCTGGCGGCAGGAATAGTAAGTTTTATAAGTATTCAGGCATTTATTAATATTGCTTCGCAAGTCGTGCTAATTCCCCTAACGGGAATTCCTCTGCCTTTTATTTCTTACGGGGGGTCTTCTCTTATAATTAATTTTGTTTCGATTGGAATTTTAATGAATATTGCAAAAAGAAGAAAATGAAGATACTACTTACGGGAGGACACTTCTCCCCTGCATATACAATAATCAAAGAATTAACGAAAAGAGGCAATTCGGTTGCGATTGCAGGCAGAAAATATACTTTCGAAGGGGAAAATATTGAAGCGTTTGAATATGAGGTTTCAAGAAAAGAGGATATACCCTTTTTTGAAATAAAAACAGGGAGGCTTCAGAGGAAATTTACAAAATACACAATTTTCTCCATATTTAAAATCATTTCCGGCTTTTATGATTCATTTAAAATTCTTTTAAAGTTTAAGCCCGATATAGTCCTTACGTTCGGAGGATACATAGGTTTTCCTATTGCTTATGCATCCTTTATGCTTGGAATCCCCGTAGTGTTGCATGAGCAAACTCAGAAAGCAGGATTATCCGGCAAAGCCATAAGTTGGATTGCTTCCAGAATTTGTATATCTTATGAAAGTTCGCAAAAATATTTCAATCAAAGGAAAACGACTTTTACCGGAAACCCTATCAGAGATGAGATTTTCAAGACAAATAAAAAAATTCCTGTTGAGAAGGGGTATAAAATTGTTTACATAACAGGCGGAAGTTCCGGTTCTCACTTTTTAAATCAGTTGATTCCAAAAATATTACTCAAGTTGCTTAAAGATTTCACGGTTATACTTCAATCCGGCGACAATGTTTCTTTTAATGACTATGAGGAACTGGAAAAAGTAAAGAGAGATTTGCCTTTGGAGCTCAAGAGAAGATATATCCTTAAAAAATTTGTATATCCTGAGGAAATTGGAAATATTTTTGAGATTTCGGATATTGTTGTATCTCGAGCAGGCATAAATACGGTAGGAGAACTTCTCGCCCTTGGAAAAGTAAGCCTCCTAATTCCCCTTCCTCATGGACAAAAAGGAGAGCAACTTGAAAATGCAAACCTTATAAAAGATGCGGGTATTGGAGATTTTATAGAAGAAAAAGATGCGGATCCTGAAACTGTTTATTTAAAAATTAAAGAAATGATTGAAAAAAGAAGCGAATACGAAAAAAACAAAAGCCGCCTCCAGTCATTAATTCCAAAAGATGCGGCAGTAAAAATTTTAAATGTTATTAAGGAGGTTTATTTTGAAAAGATTGAGCAAAAGAAGGCTTAAAAACACATTACTGCAAATTTTCTCCATTTTACTTATTTTTCTTTTTTTAATTTTGCTATTTTTTATTTTCAAATCCGCAATCCCATTATTCAAAGCAGTTAACAATACTCAAAGTAGAGATATAATCAAGCCATTGGGAATTTCTGCATCAAAGCAAGATCTTGAAAAAAAGCTAAAAGAAAAGAATATTATCATTGAATCATTGGATGAATCCTCCAGATCCGCATTAATCATTGCAAAAATAGCGGACGGTCCGAAAGTTTATTTTTCAAAGAACCTTGATCCTTCCTGGCAGGTTAATTCTTTACACTTAATCATTTCAAAACTGACGATTGATAATAAAAAGCCTATTTTAGTGGATCTTCGTTACGCTCGGCCTATTGTAAAATTTTAAAGGTTAATATACTATAAATGATGTATGCGAGATTCACAGATCGTCGTAGGAGTTGATATTGGATCTTCAAAAATAGCAACCGTAATAGGACAACTTGGGGATGAATCAATTAATATACTTGGTGTTTCAGAGGTCCTATCACGGGGAATAAGAAAAGGACAGATAGTTGATATCGAAGAGGCGGCCTCTTCAATCAATGCCTCGCTTGAAGCGGCCGAGCGTATGGCCGGTTATTCGGTTGATCAGGTTTTTGTTTCATTAAGTGGAGCTTATATCCTAAGTCAGAACTCAAAGGGAGTTGTTGCAATATCCCAGCCGAATGGTGAGATAGAGGAATCGGATGTGCAAAGAGTTCTTGAGGCGGCAGGAGCCGTTTCAACTCCCTCAACTACTACAATTCTTCATGTATTGCCAAAAACTTTTACAGTTGACGGGGAAGGAGGAATAAAAGACCCTGTTGGAATGACCGGCGTAAGGCTTGAGGTTGATACCCATATTATTACAGCCAATTCGGTTTCTGTAAAAAATGTTCAAAGGGTTCTCGAGCAAGAGGCAGGGGTTGGTGTCTGGTCTTTAGTTTTTTCGGGACTTGCCTCTTCATTAAGTGTATTGACAGATACGGAAAAAGAACTTGGAGTAATCCTTATTGATATCGGCGCAGGTATTACAAATGTATGCATATATGTTGACGGCGCACTTTCTCACTCAAGCGTAATACCTATTGGTGCCCGTCACATTACCAATGATTTGGCGATAGGCTTAAGAATCTCTCTGGATAGCGCCGAAAAGATAAAATTTTTTCTTTCAAAAAAATTCTCAAAGAAAAAGCATGAAGATAAAGAGGAAGAAAATCCCGATGAGCTTGATCTTTCGGGTCTTAATCTTTTGGAGGAATTGAGAAAAGTTTCCCAAAAAACTTTAGTTGAAGGAATTATGAAGCCAAGATTAAATGAATTATTTACCATGGTAGGAATCGAGCTTAAAAAGAGCGGATTTGCAACGCAAACTCCGGCAGGAGTAGTAATTACCGGGGGCGGGGCAAAGACTGCGGGGGCAGAGGAATCTGCCAAGAGAATGCTTTCAATGCCGGTTAGAATCGGAATGCCGAAAGGTATGTCCGGCTTAATTGATGATGTAGAAACTCCTGCTTTTGCAACAGCAACAGGTCTTCTCTTCTATGCCAAGAGTTTCAAACATAAGGAATCGGAAGGTTTCCTTGATGGCTTACTCAAGCCACTCAACCTTAATTTTTCAAAGGGGATATTCTCTTCATTTAGAAAACTTTTTAAAATATTCCTGCCAAAATAGCCTCGCGGCTTCAGAGTTGCAATAGTTTTTCTTTTGTGCTAGGATTTGCCATACAAGTCTAACTATGTTAATTAAGCCTCAAACAACTTCGTTTGCTAAGATTCGCGTAATAGGTATTGGTGGAGCCGGTCAAAATGCAATCGATACTATGATTTCCGAAGGTCAGATTAAGGGTGTTGAATTTATGGCAATCAATACGGACGCGCAGGCATTACTTATCAACCAGGCAAATGTAAAAGTTCAAATTGGTGAAAATCTGACGCGCGGACTTGGGTCTGGAGGAAACCCTGAGATAGGCAGAAAAGCCGCCGAGGAATCCCGGGAAAAAATTAAGGAAATGCTAGAGGGAACAGATATGATTTTCTTAACAGCCGGAATGGGTGGAGGTACAGGGACGGGCGCTACTTCAATAATTGCGGAGGTTGCAAAAGAAGTAGGGGCATTAACTGTTTCTGTTGTAACAAAACCATTCTTATTTGAGGGAACGCGAAGGATGGTTGTTGCCGAGGACGGAATTGAGGATTTAAAAGAAAAGGTTGACACATTGATTGTTATACCAAACCAACGGATTCTTGAAGTAATTGACAAGAAGCTTTCTCTTCTTGAGGCATTCAGGATTGCAGATTCGGTCTTAAACCACGGAGTGCAAGGAATTTCGGATTTGATTACTATTCCGGGATTGATTAATGTTGACTTTGCGGATGTGAAAACTATTATGACCAATGCCGGTTCAGCCCTTATGGGAATTGGAGTTGGGGTAGGAGAAAACCGGGCGCAGCTTGCAGCAAGGCAAGCTACATCTTCGCCGCTTCTTGAGGTTTCCATGGAGGGGGCGCGCGGAGTCTTGTTTAATATAATTGGAGGAACGGATCTTTCGATGTCGGAAGTCAATGAAGCATCCAAAATCATTTCGTCGGCAGCAGATCCTGACGCAAACATAATTTTCGGAGCAACCATTGACCATAACCTGCATGATCAGATAAGAATTACAGTTATTGCGACCGGATTTGACGAATCAAGGAAGAAACTTCAGGAAATGGTTGAGAAACAGGAAGAAACGGTGAATGATAAAAAAACAATTATTAGCGCCCATCCCCAAAACGATGATGAGGAGGAGTCAATTTTTGACATCCCCGCATTTCTAAGACAGAAGAATTAAGTCTTAGAACTTCAATTTTCTACTAGAGCACCGGAAGGTGCTTTTTTCATGTCTACAAAATCATAGCTTAAAACTGTAAGAAACCAAACAGGGAAACGGCTTGTGGTTTTAGAGTGGGGATTAGAGCAATTCTAGTCCCCATTTTCTATCTTATAGTAGATCATTTACGCATGAGACAATATTATGTTCGATGATTTAGCTTCAAATCTATGTCGCAATTTTTGAACTTGTGCGACATAAATCAATTTATTACAGGGGTCTTACTTAAGTGTTTTATATTAACTCTTGACTGAACATTTGTATTCTGTGCTATGCTATTAATAGGTTGTAATTGTTTACTTTAATGTATATAATTCCGAAGCTGTCCGATTATGGATAGAAATAGTCAATTTTTAAAGATTTACGCAAATTTACCCCTTAATCAACGCAATGAAATTATAGTAGTTTTGGGTGAAGAAGAGCTAACTTGGAATGCAGCAAAAATAGAAATTGCTAACAACACAGAAAAAGGAAAAGAAATTTTAGAAAAGCTAGTTAGGTTAGGAATACTAAAATGAATACCAACAATATAGATTTTAACAACATAGATAAGGACATTTTGAGAGAAATGCAAAAGTTAGTATTGGCTAGACTGAAAGCATCTTCGGATGATTTGACTATATCTATTGGTTCTACAGAGTATACAAAAGAAGAAATGCTTAAAAGCGTTGAGGAAATAAATGACTTAGGTAAGGAGATAATAGAGGTACAAATAGAATATTTAAGAGATATGGCAACGGGAGCAATCTACCAAGAAGCGTAGGAATGAATAACTGCATTCTCATTACAAGACCTAATCATGACTTGGCAACAAACTACTTATGTTTATGGACAGAGGACGTGGTTAAATTATCAAGCACAAAAGGAAAAACACTTGATTTAAGAGGAAGAAAAGCCACAGCAGCAAATTTTAAAAGCTACATCGAAAAACATCAGCCTGCGTTTGTGTTTATCAATGGTCATGGGAGTGAACTTGAGATTACTGGGTATGATGATGAAACTTTAGTAAAAGTTGGATTGAACGAATATCTACTCGCAAATAAGATAATATATGCCAGAAGCTGCGATGCAGCAAGAGTGCTTGGCGAGTTGGTTTCTAAGAAGCACTCCGCAACTTTTATAGGCTATCGAAAAAGTTATATATTGGGGAGAAATCCTTTAAAATTAAACCATCCTTTGACAGATGAGGTTGCGAAATTGTTTTTAGAACCGTCTAATTTGATTGCTATATCTGTTATTAAAGGAAACACTGCATGTGAAGCATATAAGAGATCTCAGGAAGCAATGATGAAGAATTTTTTCTTTATGCTTTCATCTAATGCTACATTTAATCAAAGAGACGCTGCCGCTTATTTATGGGCGAATAGAAGAAATCAGGTAGTATTTGGAGATGAAAACGCTAAACTGTAAGACCTCTTTTAAACCCTTGACTTCATAATCACTTCCTGTTAAATTCTTCTTTAGACTTAAATAGGCGGAAATATTATTTAGGTTGTTTAGGGGAAAATAGCTTCGAGAAGAGTTCGTGTCTTAAAAATCCCCGCATTCTTAAGGCAGAAAAACTAAAAGCCGATCTGCTGTTTGATTGTTATCCAGATTTTACCCCAGAGGCCTGATTTATTGTATTTTTTCCAAGATTCTTTTTGTTTGGCATCGGCAGTTCCTAGTAAAGGAGGGTTTCTCCAGACCGATTTTACTATCCATTCGTTTTTATTATTTTGGATCGCAACAACTGTAATTTTATAGTTATCGAATTCACGCTCGAATTCCAATCCTCCATATTTCCCCTTTTGTGTTCGAAGTGGGTGCTTAAATGTCTCCCAAGCCTCAGAAATTTTTATGCCGCGGTTTCGAAGTTGATCTTGAGCATGCAATGTAAAAATTAAGTCGAAATATTGCATCTTACTTTTTAAAGAAAATTAAATTACCCAACAGTAAAGCCGTAATAAGGGGGTCGGGAAAAGATATTGCATTCGATAAAAATCGAAGAGAAACAATAAAAGAAGCAACGGCGACAAAAATTCCATAGAAAATCTGCAATTTTTTATCAGCTGGGGAAGTCATTGGCTCAGGGAGCATCACTGACGAAAAAAATATTATTGTTGGATCCAGTGTCGACTTTAAGGCAAAACCAAAATCAGTTCCTCGTAAAAATAAAAATATAAAATAGGTTAAAAGAAATGACAAAATACCAAAATATCTTCTCATTCTGAAAGCACTTACATAAAGAGGAGAAAGAAGAATAATAAAAGGAAGGAGTGTTTGCAAATTAATATTGTTTAGGTTTTGGAAGGAAGCCCCCCACCATGATACATTCGTATTAAAAATTAATCCTCCGATAAGAAGTCCCGAAGCGGCGGGATTGAGAATATGCCTGTTTGATATGCGAATATAATTTTTTAAAGCCATAGCAATGAAACAAACAAAAGCTATTTGGTACCAAACAAGATTTGGATTGACAATGAGAGCTATTATCATGCCAGTTACCATCGCAGCATGGGGGATAAAAAGTTTTTTTATTCTTATATAAGAGATTAGGAGATCAAAAGATAGGCAAGATATGGTTGAAACAAGCAATGCATATATATATTGTTCAAATGGAAGCTGTCGAAACGCAGACAAGAATATTAAAATAAGAGCAAGGGTCATTTGAACTTTCGGCAATTTTAATCTCTCAATCATAATCTAATTATACACTGTTTTGGAGTATTCTAGGTTGAAAAGTTACGATACAAGCCTAGACACACCAAACAATTGCTATCGCGTAAAGTTGGTATGTAAGGAGAGTTCTCTTGATGGTATCGGCCGGGACAATTTCTTGAAGGCGGAGGCTATTTGAACTATAATAGATTTATTCCGTACCATTTTCGTGCGGGGTTTAATAAAATATGCCTAATGATAAAGACTTGCAAGTAAAATTTAAAAATGGTGCGGGATTTAAACCCGTTTCTCCAAAGGTTGATTTTCCAAAACTGGAACAAGAGATTCTCGAATACTGGAAAAAAAATAAAATTTTTGAAAAATCCATAGAATCCCGTCCTACCGAAAAAAAGTGGACATTTCTTGATGGGCCACCCTTTGTAACCGGTATGCCTCATTACGGGCATCTCTTGGGGAGTATCCACAAAGATCTTTTTTGTCGTTACTGGACAATGAAGGGGTACAGAGTTCGACGCGTTTGGGGATGGGACGGCCATGGTTTACCAATAGAAAATAAAGTTGAGCTGAAACTGGAAATAAAGAGCAAGAAAGAGATTGAGAAAAAAGTTGGTGTCAAGAAATTTATTGAAGAATGTAAAAAATATGTTAATGAGATATCGGGTGAATGGGAGTGGTATGTGGACCATATTGGCCGTTGGGTAGATTTTAAAAATGCTTATAAAACCTGGAATATCGACTATATGGAGTCTGTAATGTGGGTTTTTAAGCAAATGTATGATAAGGGTTATGTGTATAAAGGCCTGAGAGTTACTTTGTATTGCCCTCACTGCGCGACTCCAATCTCAAATTTTGAAGTAGCAATGGATCCTGAGAACTACAAAGAAATTGCGGATTCGGCTACGACATACAAATACCAGATTGAGGGAGAAGGAAAAACATTTATTTTGGCATGGTCAACAACCCCCTGGAATAAAATTGCGACTCCCGCATTGGCAGTAAATCCAAAACTTGCCTACGTTAAAATAAAAGTGCGTGACGAATATTATATACTCGCAAAATCCACTCTTGAATCAATGGTCAAAGAGCCTTATGGGATCATAGAAGAATTAAAGGGAAAAGAGCTAGTGGGTAAAAAGTTTGTCCCGCATTATGATTATTACCCGATAGAACCCGGAGAGAAAGCGTTTGAAATTATAGGTGGTGACTTTGTGACTGCCGATGAAGGCACAGGGGTTGTTACGATTGCCGCGTATGGGGAAGAAGACTTGAAAGTAATGCGGGAGCAAAAGATACATATAGAAATGCATATTGATGAAGAGGGGGTTATAAAACCGGATGTTCCTAAATTTGGAGGAATGTATTATCTTAAAGCAAATAAATCGGTAAACGAAGACCTTTTCTCCCGAGGCTTAATCTATAAAAACGAGGAACTGTCCCATAGCGTTCCCCTTTGCTGGAGATGCCACGCGAGACTTTATTATGCTCCAATTGATGCATGGTACGTTAATGTTCAAGACTTAAAACCTCTAATGAAGCAAACAAATGAGGAGATTAATTGGTTTCCGAAACATTTTAAGTACGGGAGGTTTCTTAAAAGCCTTGAGAATGCACCCGACTGGAATATTTCAAGGAACAGGTATTGGGGATCCCCCGTTCCAGTCTGGGAATGTGAATGCGGAGAAAGGTTTGTCCCAGGATCCATTTCGGAACTTGAGGAGGCAAGTGGACAAAAAATCCCCGAACTCCACAAACCGGAAATAGACGAAGTCATCGTTAAATGTAAAAAATGCGGTAAGGATGCAAAGAGAACACCTGAGGTTTTAGACAGCTGGATAGAGGCGGGGTCGGCTTCTTTTGCCGAACGCCATTTCCCATTCAATAAAGGAGAAAAATTATCTGATTTTTTTCCACCTGATTTTATAGCGGAATATACCGGCCAGATAAGAGCTTGGTTTTATGTACTCCATGTTATTGGCGCAGCAATTTACAAATCTCCCGCATTTAAAAATGTGACTGTGGAAGGAGTGATTTTGGGTACCGATGGGAGAAAAATGAGCAAAAATTATGGGAACTATCCCGATCCAAAACTAATGCTCGAAACTTATGGGGGAGATGCTCTAAGGCTCTACCTTATGGGCAGTTCCGTGATGAACGGAGAAGATATTTTGATTTCAGAGGAACAATACAGAAATCAAGTAAAAGGGATGATGTTGATTTTATGGAATGTTTATAATTTTTTTGTAAGCTACGCAAGTATTGATAAATTTCAAATTTCAAATTTCCCCGGCCTCGCCAAGCGAAGCGGGGCGGGCAAATTTCAAATTTCAAATAATGTTTTGGATAAATGGATAATCTCTCTTCTAAATAATCTAATAAAAAATGTTACCTCAGATTTGGAAAATTACGATACTGTTTCTGCTATCAATAAACTCCAAATATTTATAGACAGGTTATCAACATGGTACATAAGAAGATCAAGAGACAGAGTTGGATCAACAGCGAATGGAGATGACAAATTGACTTTTTACAGTACTTCTTATGAAGTTTTAGCTGCATTGTCTAAGCTTCTTGCTCCGATCACGCCATTTCTTTCTGAGGAGATTTACAGAAATTTGACGAATGGAGAATCTGTTCATCTTGAGAATTGGCCTACCGCAAATGAGGAATTAATTAACGAGAAACTTGAAGTAGAGATGCTAAGCGCTATAAATCTTTCTTCGCAAGTCTTATCCTTTCGAAAAAGATCAGGAATTAGGGTTCGTATTCCCATAAGAAAGCTTGAATATAAGGGGCCAGAAGAAGTAGAGAGGGAAGTTCTAAGAATAGTTCTTGATGAGGTTAATGTTTATGAATTAAGTTTTAGCGGAAATGCTCAAGATTATAAAGTGAAAGGAGACACAACGGAGAAAAATCTTGATATTGAAGCGGGGGAGGCAAGGGAAATAATAAGGCAAATTCAGGCCGAAAGAAAGACTTTGGGCACAAAGTTAAATGAAAAAGTTGATGTTCAATTGCCTTTCTGGCCGGGAAAATTCGAAGAAGACATAAAGAGAAAAGCTTTGGTTGATAATTTGATTAGATCTGACAAGTTCCAAGTAATCAGGAAAAATGCATAAATTTTCCCTTAATCGTCTGGACTTTCCAATTCTACTTCCGGCTTTCCTTATGGTTACAATAGGTCTTGCGTCGTTTTATTCAATAGATTTTCTATTGTTCAAACAGCAGTTAATATTTTTGTTCTTATCATTTATTGCTTATCTTATTTTTTTGAACATCGATTATAAACTTTTTAGATTATTCTCTAAGCAACTATACTTTCTTATGATATTTCTGCTTCTAACACTTTTCTTATTAGGAATAGAAGCAAGAGGCGCAGTCAGGTGGATAGATCTTTTTGGCATCAGGGTCCAATTTTCAGAAATCATAAAACCTTTTTTTATTATTTTTCTTGCTCAGTATCTGACAACGAATGAATCAAGAAGCCTGTCTAAATTTTTAAAAGCATTAGCTTTAATGGCTCCATTTTTTTTTCTTATCTTAAGACAGCCCGATTTAGGCAATGCAATGATCTATTTCTTTACAACCATACTGATGCTCCTTGTGTTTGGTTTCCCTTTTTTTTATTTTATCGGCTTGGCGTTTGTATTAATCCTTCCGTTTCCTGTCTTCTTTACTTTTCTTCATGATTACCAAAAAGAAAGGATATTAACATTCATAGACCCAACTCGTGATCCCTTCGGTTCTTCTTATAATGTTATTCAGTCACTGATTTCAATTGGTAGTGGTGGCTGGTTTGGTAAAGGATTCGGAGAAGCCACTCAGTCTATTTTAAAATTCTTGCCGGAAAGACATACGGATTTCATATTTGCATCAATATCCGAAAGCATTGGTTTTGTTGGGGCAATATTCCTCATGGGCCTTTTTATTTTCCTTTTAACCAGGATATACAAAATAAGTCGGAATGCGCATGAGGTATTTCCTAATTTAGTTTTGATGGGTTTTTATTTTCTATTTATGACACATATTTTTTTAAATATTGGGATGAATATCGGGATTGTTCCAATAGTGGGCGTGACATTACCTTTTGTCTCATATGGAGGAAGCTCACTCTTGACCTCCTTTATAATGCTTGGGATAATTTCATCAATTAAATTTGATTATAAAAAAAGCAAGCCTCTGGAAATTGTATAAATTTTTTGATAGAATATAATGCTTTGAATTATGGAATATGCGATTATTGAAACAGGAGGAAAACAGTACAGGGTTAGTCCCGGAATGTTGATTTCGGTTGATAATCTTTCAGACCAGGAGAAGGGAGACATCTCTTTTGATCGGGTTCTTCTTTATGTCAAGGATTCGGAAGTCAATCTTGGAAAACCTTATCTTAAAGGTTTTGTTGTGAAAGCAAAATTAATTAAGAATTTCAAAGGAGTTAAAATCCGCGTTGCAAGATTTAAAGCTAAATCAAGGTATAGAAAAGTCAGGGGACACAGACAGTCTCTCTCGGAAGTTCAAATTGAGAAAATTGAAAAAACTCCGAAAGAAAGACAAATCTAAAAAATAGTCTTGACTTTCCTTAAGAGTTTTAGTAGAGTGTGAAAACAAAGACATGGCACATACAAAATCACAGGGAGCGGTAAAAGGAAATCGCGATTCAATCTCAAAAAGACTTGGAGTAAAAATTTATGGTGGTCAGAAGATTTCGGCCGGAAACATAATCGTCAGGCAAAGAGGTACAAAAGTACATCCGGGTGAAGGGGCTTTAATGGGAAAAGATTTCACTATCTTTGCGAAAGCCGCTGGATTAGTTAATTTTAAAATTATTCATGGGAAAAAATTCGTTGAAGTTGTTGAGAAGATTAGCGTAAGAACCCCTGCCTAAATCAAAATGGATAACGCAATAGACAGAATAATGGAACTTGAGACAATAATGCTCCAACCTAATCCATTGCAGCCACGAGGATTAATTTCTCCCGATTCATTAACGGATCTTGTCAACTCAATTAGAGAGCAGGGAATTCTTGAGCCTATTGTCGTGGCCAAAACTCCCGCCGGATACCAAATTATTGCAGGGGAGCGAAGATGGAGAGCCGCAAGGATTCTTGGCCTTGTGAAAGTTCCGGTAATCGTTAAAGAAGCTACCCCTCAAGGAATGCTTGAAATGTCCATAGTTGAAAACGTTCAGAGAGAAGACCTTAATCCTGTAGAAAGGGCGCAGGCTTATAAAAGGCTTATTGACGAATTCGGAATTTCGGTGACCGAGGTTGCCAAAAGAGTGGGGAAGAGCCTGCCCTATATTTCAAATACAATAAGACTCCTGACTCTTCCCGACGCAATTAAAGACGCATTGGCCGCAGGCGTAATTACGGAGGGTCATGTAAGGCCTCTTATTTCAATTGGAGACCCAAAACTCATGCTGGGCGCGTTTAAGAGGATTCTGGTTGAGGGGATCTCTGTTCGTGGAGCAGAAGAAGTCGCAAGACAGTTAAAATCAGAAGTTCAGCAAAAAGAACCGCACAAAAAACGAGATAAGCTTTATATTCCCGAACTTGAAGAGATGTCTAAAAAGATTATGGAAACAAGGGGTTATTCAAGAGTTCAGGTTGACCAATCAAGGATAAAAGCGAGAATAATCATTGAGGTAAAAGGGGACGAGACGGAAACAAAACCCTTGCTTGAAGACATTTTCTTCAGACTCACTAACGGTTAATTAAATTATAATCTGCGTGTTGAACAAGTCTGAATTTCGTTAAGGGCCAATACACCAAAAATGATTTCCCAATAATTTTATCCTTTGTGACATATCCCCATTCCCTTGAATCGGAACTGGCGTTTCTATTGTCTCCGAGAACAAAGTAGTTTCCTTCCGGGACTATTTCAATTTTACTTTCCGGCATAAATGAACCGCCATAAGTTCTGACACCGGACGTGAGATACCTTGACTCATCAAGCTTAACTTCATTGACAAAAACAAAACCTGCCTTAATCATAACTTCATCTCCGGGTATACCAATTACTCTTTTGATAAAATCCTTCTCTTTATTTGCGGGAGATTCAAAAACTACGACATCCCCTCTGTCTATTGTTTTCAGTCTTAAGCTTATTAGATTTGTCAATATGTATTCGCCGTTATCATAATTTGGATACATTGATTGTCCGTTTACCTGAAATGGCCGAAATAGAAAAGCATATATAACTACAAAAATTGCCCCTGCAATAACCAAGGTTTCAACCATGTCAATTAATATTGAATAAATCTTTCTCAAGATCGGCATACCTACTATTCTCTCGTAACCAAGGTGACTTTGTCAATGATCGGAAATAGGAATTTCAACTCAAGTTTGATAGAATCTGTTTGTGCATATTTTCCGGAGCTGTAGCTCAGAGGTAGAGCATTCGCTTCACATGCGAAGGGTCACAGGTTCAAATCCTGTCAGCTCCACAAAAAGGTGAAGATCTCTGGTTCAAAGCACATCAAATAATAATTTGAAGACATATCAAATTCGTGAGAATCGGGTGGGTAATTTATTATGAAGATTTTATTTTTATCTGCGTCTTACTATCCAAATATCGGGGGTGTAGAGAAGCATGTTTTGAAAGTTTCGGAGGAACTTATAAACCGGGGAAATGAAGTTTCAATTCTAACCGAATTGTCCCCGAATCTAAAGCCTAACAAAAAAAATAATTATCAGTCAATAGAACAAAGTGATACATACGGTATCAATTTAGAAAAGCCCGTCAAATCAAGATATTTTGAACATTTCGAATATAAAAAAACAAAGATTTACTATTTTAAATTTGGCAGGAAAGGATGGTTTAAAAAATTTAGGATCTGGTGGATTCTTTTAAAAAATAAAAATATTATTCAACATTCCGACATTGTCCATTGCCACGATGTTTTTTTCTGGTACCTTCCTTTTCGTTTTTTATATCCTCACAAAAAAATATTTACTACCTTTCATGGATATGAGAGTTATCCGATTAAATCAAAAGCAATTATTATAAGAAAAATTTCCGAGATATTTTCCAATGGAACAATTTGCGTTGGAGAGTTTATGAAAAAGTGGTACTTTGCAAATCCCGACTACATAATTTATGGGGGAGTCAATATTCCTAAAACTATTAAACCAATTAAAACAGCGTCGGCTCTTTTTTTTGGAAGACTGGATGAGCAAACAAGCATATTAGACTATTGTAAAGCGGTTGTTCAAATAAGGAAGCTTCACCCAAAATTTGATTTTGCCGTAGCAGGTGAAGGCAAATTTTACTCGAAGGCTAAAGAAACCGGGAGAATGCTCGGTTTTGTTAAGAATCCGGAAAATCTTTTGACAAAATACAGATTTGCGTTCGTGTCAAGGTATTTATCTATCTTGGAAGCGTTGGCCGCCAAAAGAATGGTGCTTGCCCTTTATGATAATCCGGTTAAGCGCGATTATCTTGAAATGGCGCCATTTAAAAAATATATAAATATTGTGAACGATTATCGTGATTTAGCCTCGAAAGTACAATTATATTACTCGAACAAAAAAAATGCGCAATCTAAGCTAGACAAAGGGCATTCTTGGGCAAGCAAGCAAACCTGGGGGAAGGTAACAGACACTTATTTAAAACTTTGGGAAATTTAAATTATTATTTTAAAAAATAACATGAGAAGTGTAGATCCTAAAATTTATACCCGTTGTCCCGCTCAAACCTTTTATTGGTTGGAAGGATTTGGCCTTTTCATTTTCTTTTTGCTTATGATTATTTCTGTTTTTTGAAGAATAAAAAAGAAGAAAAAACCAAGGAGCGTTAAGAGAGTGGTTAATTTGGAGAAAAACCTTATGGAAGTGTCTTGAAACTGAAGTCTTAACAAATGTTTTCCCTCAGGAACCTTTACGGTTATAATCCCGGGGTATTTTGGGTTTTCATAGTTTATTGACACTTTCTTTCCATCGAGCTTCGCTGTCCAACCGGGAAAATATGCCGTATTCTCTTTGATTTCCAGATTAGATTCGGCGATGATTTCGTAGTCATGTTTTATTGAGTTTCTTTTCAAGAGGGACACCCTTCCTGATCCGCTCATGATTTCAGCCTGTGATTTGGGTACCTCATTGATCCATGATGGAAGCCAACGGGGCATGGCAGGGCTTAATCCCTCACCCATGCTTGTGCTTTCAGGAAGCTGAAGAGCTAAAGTTCTATCTGTTATCTGGGGGATAGCTCTTCTATTTCCCCAATTAAGTATTGTCGAGAAGATTGCAACAGCGCAAATGATAAAAAGTATATATCGATTTTTAATGTATTTCGCAGTAATTCCCGCAACAACTGCCATAGTAAATATTACTGCCGACATGAACCTGTAAGAGAATTGAAAGCTGTTTATTAAAGGAAGGCTTTGCCAGATAGGTTTTGAGAGAGGTGTTACCATAAAAACCAAAGCTAAAGATATCGATAGAAAAAAAATAAAGTAAAAACGATCCCTCTTCCTAATCTTTTTTAGAAATATCAACAAGAGAGCTATCCCTATGATGATTAGATGTGCATAGCCTACTGGAAACGAGAGCTCTCCGCGTGGCCCCTGAAAGAGAAATCCAAGCCTCCATGGCGCATAGATAAGGTACGAAAGATTAGTAAATTCCACCAGTCCTTGTTTAATGTCATGTGTATATTGTTTCTCCAAAATTACCGGAAGCCAGTAAAATAATGAAAGAGATAATCCTAACAATAAAGAGATTATGAAGCGCCTCAAGATATTTAAATTCTTATATGTTAAGAATGATACATAAAGCAAAAGTACAGCTACGGTAATTAGAGATACGGCTTGGTGAGACAGGATTAGTATGGCAATACTTGCCGCTTCAAGGATAATCCACTTGAAATTTACATATTTAATTATTTTATTGGCAAATAAAAAAACCAGAGGGATAAAAACGAATGCCAAAGTTTCTCCGATATCAACTCGAAAATGAAGATCAACAAGATGGTATGGGGCAAAAAGATAAAAAACTGAACTCACCAATGCCAGATCTTTTTTCTTGAACATTTCTCTTGCAAATAGATACATTGAAATTCCTGATGCGATGTATGATGTGCCTAGAACAATTTTGACGCTGTCAACAAAAGAAAATTGCAGGAAATGAAGCAGAGAGGCGGCATAATATGGAAGAGGATAAGTAAAAATAAAAAGCGGATATCCGAAAGTCGCATTAAGATTTTCTGCCCAGCCAGGTAGGAAAACGCCATCACTTATTGCCGAGTATAAAGCCATGGTTTTTATAGCGTTTATAGATAAATCTCCGCTTCCATATACGCCTTTTCTTAAAAGACTGATTAGCGGAAGTAGAGAAATAAGGATTAATAAGATGAAAATATTTATTGGTTTTTTTGGGAATATATATCGATAAAAAAGATACCCTAGGGTCAATACCCCGGAAGCTATAACATTGACTACTACCATCCTATACGGATCAATCATATCGATATGATATACTTCAAAATAAAGCAAGACAAGTATGAAAATATCATTTGTTACGACCGTATTTAATGAAGAAAAAACTATTAACAAACTTCTTGATTCGATAAAAAAACAAACTGTTTACCCGGATGAAGTTATTATTGTTGATGGAGGATCGACCGACAATACATTGTCGGTAATTTCCAATTTCCAATTTCCAATTTCCAATAAAAATGTAAAAATTATAAACAAAGAAGGGAATAGGTCGGTGGGGAGGAATGAGGCAATTAGAAATTCGAAAGGAGAAGTAATTGCGGTTTCGGATGCGGGTTGTGTGCTTGACAGGAGTTGGATTAAAAATATTAAAAAACCATTTGAAAACAAAGGCGTAGATATAGTGGGGGGATTTTACAAACCAATTACAACTTCAATTTTTGAAAAATGTCTCGCGACCTATACCTGCACTATGCCTGACCGTGTTAATCCTAAGACCTTTTTGCCATCATCGCGTTCTGTTGCTTTTAGAAAAGAGGTATGGCAGAAGGTACGTGGTTATCCTGAAGAGCTTGACACATGTGAAGATTTAGTGTTTGACAAAAAACTAAAAAATGCCGGGTTAAAATTCGCGTTCGCTAAGAGCGCAATTGTTTATTGGCCCCAAAGAAAAAATATTTTTCAAGCATTTGGGCAATTTTTCAATTACGCAACAGGTGATGGTCGAGCTTTTTATATTCGTCCGCAAACACCAGTTCTCTTTATAAGATACTTATTCGGATTTATATTGATTGCTGTTTATATTTTGACAAAATCAAATGTTCTATTATCTATAATCTATTATCTATTATCTGTTTACATAGCTTGGTCAATCTATAAAAATTATAAATATGTCAAGCATCTTGCGGCTTTTATCTACTTGCCATTACTACAGTTAACCTCGGACATTGCGGTCATTTTTGGAACTTTTCTTGGATTGATTCAAAGACTCTATTCTTTAAATGAGAGATCAGAAAAATGAGTTTTTTTATAAGACTCTGAATAAAATTCCCTTTTTACCTCTTTGGTTGTTTCAAGCGCACTGTAGTAAATATCGGTGTATGGTTTTTTGTATGTCCCTTTTTTAAAATGTTCAAAGATTTCCCTGGCTCCATCATCAAGACTTACTTTGCATCTGAAGTTAAACAGTTCCTGGAATTTGTTAAACGAAACCCTGTAATTTCTTAAATCCATATCATCTTTTCTCAAAAAAATTTGAACTTTCTTTTCCTCGCCTACTATTCTTTGGGCAATTTTCGCAATCTCTCCAATCGTTGCATGCAAAGAGTTATCTCCTATATTGTAAATTTGTCTGCTTATTTTTTCTTTTGGTGCTTCCAGTATTTTGATTATGGCTCCGGCAAGATCCGAGATCGAGATAAAAGGTCTCCATTGATTTTCTCCTGTTACCGTGATAAATCCATTATTGTAAGCTTGAGCAAGGAATAGATTAAAAACCAGATCAAACCTGGGCTTTCTTGAATGACCAAAAACTGTGGCAAATCTTAATATAGTCGGATGAAAGTCATCGAATGTATCCTGCAAAATTTCTCTCTCCGAATCTATTTTAGTTTTTGCATAGGCAGATAAAGGATTAAGCCTGCTTTTCTCATTTACAATTTTTTCCGATGTTCCATATACGGAACAGCTTGAGGCAAAAAGAAACTTGGGAATTCTAAAAGCCTTTACAGCTTCCTTAAGCATTCGAGTAGAAACAATGTTCATGTGTCTTGTAAGTCTGTCGTCAATCATAGATGCCGGATCTCCAACAATTCCTGCCAGATGCACGACCGCCTGGACATTTCGCAGGGCGAGAGTTAGAGCGTATATATCCGTTACATCTCCCTCAACGATCTCAAGTCTCCTATCATCTTTCAGGTCATCAAAAACTTGTTTTCCGTAAATAAATTTGTCAAACACTCTAACTCGAGTGTTGCTTTTTATCATTTTTTCGACCAAGACCGATCCTATATACCCTCCGCCCCCCACAACAAGCACAGGAGAATTTGAAGTAACGACTTGATTGAATGGAGTAATTTTCGTTGAAGATGAGAAATTTAAGAATATTCTCGGAAGTCCGGTCAGGATTCCTGCAAAAATTGAAGCATTAAGTAGGGGAATTGGTGATCCTCCTAAAAGAAAAGTAAAAACAAATGAGAAAATGGACGATGAGAGAAGAGAAAGGAATTTCAAGAAAGAAGATGCGAGTTTTAGGGTGCTGTAAATCCCCAAAATGAAATTAGTTGCAATAAAAAAAAACGAGAATAAAAGGATGTGAACAATTTGTATATTGTTGAACGAAAAAATAGCGTATGAAAAAGAAGAGGACGCAAAAGCTATTGCGAGGTCATATGCAACCCTTGCGTTTACCGGATGGTAAATAATTTCGCGAAAAAATGCAACAATTCTTTCCCTCATACAAACAATGCTTTTATAGCATATTTGCCGTAATTATAAAAGGTTGTAATGTTGTATTTAAAGTGTGTTTTTGTATTTTTTCGGGAAGTCAGCATTACCGGAATTTCTACAATTTTTGCCCTTCTTTTTTTAAGGTGATAAAGCTCCTCAAGTATTATTGCAAATGAGTTTTCCCGAAATTTTATTCCCTTGATCTTGGAGAGTTTTAACATTCTGAATCCGTTCGTGTGGTCTTTTATTCCGAGCCTAAAACATAAAGACGCAATAAGGTTGCCAACTCTTGATAAAACTCTCCGTTTTAATGAGACCCCTTTCATTCCTCCTCCATTGATGTATCTGGAACCTTTTATGCAGTCGGGGTCATCATTCATTTTTTCCATAAAAAGAAGAATATCCTTCGGATTATTTGTAAGGTCCGAATCCATAAATAAAACATAATCAAATTTTAATTTATTTGCCTTACTAATCCCTTGCTGAAGCGCTTTGCCATATCCTTTATTTTTCGGGTATGACACTATTGTCAATTTCCCGGGATAGATTCGCCTTTTGTTATTAAGAATTTGGAGTGTGTCGTCCCGACTTCCGTCATTGACAACGATTAGTTTTACTTTTGCTTTTATTTTTCTTATTATCTCAATGACGCGATCAATAGCTTTTCCTGCTATCTTTTCCTCGTTGAACATCGGGATGACTATTGCTATTCTTTTAGATTTTGATGCCATCTTCCATAAAGGATCGTTTGATGGGCAGGTGACTGTTTTCCGGTAAATGCCCCCTCAAATTGCCTGTTCGAAGCCTTTTTATTATGTCATTTGCGATTTTTTCAGAAGCGCCAGTTTTTCCAAATTTGTGATTCCACTTTTTGCCTTTTATTTTCTCAAGCTTAAGATATATTAAAGAAGGCGGATATCTCTCAGGATTTTGAGGGTCAAATTTTACAGCGCCACCTACATCGTAAACCTCAGGTCTTTCGACAGATTT
>MFPJ01000042.1 GCA_001782675.1 Candidatus Levybacteria bacterium RIFCSPLOWO2_12_FULL_39_17 | reverse complement strand
ATTTACGAATTAATAAGACTTGAGGAAAAAAGATTAAAGGAAGTCCTTGAAATGATTCCATCCGAGAACTATCCATCACCTGCAGTTCTTGAAGCTCTCGGTTCTATTTTAAATGTTAAATATTCCGAGGGTTACCCTAAAAAGCGTTATTATCAGGGAAACAAAATCATTGATGAAGTCGAGATATTAGCGGAAGAACGAGCAAAAAAATTGTTCGGAGTTCCTTATGTTAATGTTCAAGCATTGTCCGGTTCTCCGGCAAATACTGCCGTTTATTTTGCTCTTCTTGAGCCTTTGAAAGGCAAAATAATGGGACTGTCCGCTGCATCCGGAGGACATTTAACTCATGGTTTGAAACTCAATATTTCAGGCAAGTTTTTTAATTCTATCAATTACGAACTTGGGAAAGACGGATCATTAGACTATGAAGAGATCGAAAGAATTGCCGTTGCCGAAAAGCCCGATATTATAGTTTGCGGCTTTACCGCTTATCCCCGTCTTGTAGATTTTAAACGATTTGGGCAAATTGCAGACAAATCGGGGGCGTATCTCATGGCGGATATTTCTCACATCACAGGTCTTATTGTCGGGGAAGTTCATCCGAACCCTGTTGCCTACGCGCACATTATAACAACCACGACCCACAAAACTTTACGCGGCCCGCGCGGCGCGCTTATCATGGTGACTGAGAAAGGACTTTCAAAAAATCCCGATTTGCCAAAATTAATAGACAGCGCAATAATTCCCGGACTGCAGGGGGGACCGCATGACAATCAAACAGCGGCCATTGCCGTTGCCCTTCTTGAGGCTTCAAAGCCGGCTTTCAAACAATACGCAAAGCAGATTATTGTAAACTGCAAAGCTTTGGCGGAAGAGTTAACAAAGTATGGATTCGAGCTTGTGAGTGGCGGCACAGATAACCACTTAATTTTGGCAGATTTGAGAAACAAAGGAGTAAACGGAGCGATCGCCGCTTATGCTTTGGAAGCGGCAAATATCGTTGTGAATAAAAACCTGGTTTTAAATGACAATATGCCACCCTTCTACCCTTCGGGTATCCGTCTTGGAACTCCGGCAATCACAACTCGGGGAATGAAAGAAAAAGAAATGGTTAAAATAGCTACATGGATAAACATGGTTATTGAAGAAGTCAAAAATTATAAGCTTCCCGAAAAAAAAGAAGAACGCGCGGAATTTATGAGGAAAGTTCGGCTTGAAATTGATAAGAACAAAAAACTGGTAAAAATTGCGGCCGAAGTAAAATCCCTCTGCTCCAAATTCCCATTTTACCCTGAATGAAGCTGAATGGCATCCCTTAGTTCCCTACAGGAGGATTTGATAGTGAATCTGGAAGTTTTCCTATTTCTTCAGCCAAAGCTCCTGCAAGATCAGGTCTTAATCGTAGGACTGCTTTGCCAAAGTTTGCAAGCCATTCGCTCTCTGCGATTATCCGGTCTCCGGTTCGTAGTTCTTCCACCAATTTTTCTGTTGTCGCCCTTTCGTTAGACATAATAAACAATTGGTCGCGAGTGCCATGCTTCGAAACATCAAACCTATAGGGAGTAATTTCATAAGTTTCTCTATCAACTGTTACCACATCAAGACCGGCCAATAAAGCCAGACCCGCTCCGGCATCAGTTTCTGTCCTTGGTTCATTAAACATCACGTAAGCAACTGCTGCTCCTCTTGCCACGAGCGCCGGAACAAAAGCTCCGCCTCCGGCATATAAAATCCCTTTCGGATCCATTTCTCTAATTAAATGTCTATAGCATACCCAGAATTCAAGAGAATACTCATTGCTGCCAAGATATGTTGCGAGAGTGAAATCCGGATCTCTAATATCACTAATATTTGACTTAAAAATTCTCCTTTCTTCTCCGGTTTCAAGATCCAAAACAACAGGATGTCCCTGCCTATTTATCATATAAACTCGGTTATCCTTTATATCTCCGACGACGCCTCCTATGGGCTCTCCCTCTTCTCCGTTAAAAAAGGCGCTAACCACAGTGTAGGGGGATGTATCAAGATCTTTTTGATACTGGCTAGTATTATCAAAAGAGTCTATTGGAAGGATTACATAATGGCCTCCCGGTTTTAAACTATCCATATTTTCTGACCTATAGTCGTTATGCTCACCCCTAATAACTGCGGGCAAATTAAGATCTCTCACCAAGCCTGTTAGCATATGCTCTCCGGTGGCATCAATGCCAAGCTGTCGGTCTTCTTTCCTACCTGGGACAGTAGCAATGACTTGCCTCCCTTCCCCTTTTCTCACCATGTCCCGAAGCACCGGAACGGCTCGCTTTCCATAAGCATCAAGCACCATGAATGCTCTTTCCTTAACTTCTTCTTTAGTTTCGGGAAAAGAAAGCGTATCTTGCTCCCCTCGATTATCTGGTTTGAATTGTTCTGATGCCATATCTACTAAAAAGCCTCCTTATTTAAAAGGGGCGTTGTGGATTATATCACACCCCTTGATATTTTTCTACCTAAATGATAAAGTAGGTTGCAACTGAACACAAAAAGGCAACATGAAAGTACGCGATGTAATGTCAAGACAAGTTGATTTTGTAAAACCTGATGACAAGGTTGAGCGAGCCGCTTTAATAATTTTCGGAAGAAACATTAACGGAGTTCCTGTTTGTGAAGGAAAAAAAGTTGTAGGCTTTATAACAGAATCCGATATCCTCAAAAAATTTTACCCCACTATTCAGGAATTTATTGAGGATTCCGTACATGAGTCTAATTTTGAAGAAATGGAAGAAAAGGCCATGACAATATTGTCTCTTCCTGTGAGCACTTTGATGTCTAAATTTTCTGTAACGGTCAAGCCGGACACTCCCCTTCTTAAAGCAAAATCCCTGATGGAAGCAAGAGATGTTGGAAGACTTCCTGTGGTTGATGAAGATAATAAATTGATGGGGATGATATCAAAAGGGGATGTATACAGGAGTTTGATTGGAGAAAAACTTCTTTTCACAGAGAATGAAGATTATAACGACTTCCTCTCAAAAACATATTATGCTACGGTTGATTGGGAAAACCGACTGAAATATGAAATGCCTGATCTATTAAGGGTATTCAAGGAACACAATGTTAAAACGGTTTTTGATGTTGGGTGTGGAACAGGTGACCATTCAATCGAATTGGCAAGGCACGGATACTCGGTAATTGGAGTAGACAGAAGCAACGCGATGATTAGGGAGGCAAACAGGAGAAAGGTGGCATTATCAAGTAAAGACTACGGAAATGTCCATTTCTGGCATAAAGATGCTGAAGAATTGCTTTTTGATTTAGATACAAATTTTGACGCCATTCTTTTTTTGGGAAATACATTCTCTCACAATCCTAAAAATTATAGACATTTATTAAAAAGAGCCTCGGGCTATTTGTCAAAAGATGGCGTCATGATTTTCCAAAATACTAATTTTGAAAAAATTTTAAAGGTTAACAAAAGGCTCCTTAACTTCAGTTTTGTAAATTCACGCGAGGAACCTATAAGAGAATACTGTTTTGTCGAATTTTATGACCCTCCTGTTCATGACAAAACTATTTTGAAAACTTTTGCTATTCTTGTTTCAGACGGAAAAAGATGGAAATGGTCCGGGACGAGAAACAGCGTGATGGCATTTACCGACCAGGAGAAAATGAAAAGTTTACTTGAGAATGAAAAGTTTAAAGATATAAAATTTTTCGGCTCTTCTTTCGATGGAAAACATTGGGACTATCTTTTCAGAGAACCTTTTGATCCTCTTAAAAGCGGCTGGCTGAATATAATAGCTTCGAATAAGAAATCCTAAGCTTCTCTTGCCAGCTCTACGAATTCATATTTTAATCCGTTTTCTTCTCCTTCTTCCCTCCGGACTACTTTCTTAAATTCCGAATAGTCGGGAAAGGAGGCGTCGGCGGATGGCGCTTCAGCATCAATTTTTGTTAAATATAATTTGTCCGCAAACTTTATTCCCAAGGCATAAATCTGCGCCCCACCGATTATAAAAATTTCGCCTTGCCCACCGAAGCTTTGGCGAAGGCGGATATCTTCAGTGTTCCTTGCTTTTTCGATTGCCTCCTCTACCGAATTTACAACTATTGCTCCCTCGACAGTGAAATCCGGATCCCTGGTAACAATAATGTTTATTCGATTTGGAAGCAATCGATTAATCGATTCAAAAGTTTTCCTCCCCATTATCACCGGGTGCCCCATCGTTAATTGTTTAAATCTTTTCAAATCGGAAGAAATATGCCAAATTAATTTATTCCCCTCCCCAAGTTCTCTATTTTTGCCAATCGCCGCAATCATCGAAATTTTAACCATAGGTTAAAATGGTATTATGTATTATGTAGTAAGTAGCAAGTATGAAATCGCACATGATACATTCTACATACTACTTACTACTCTTTTGGTAAAATCCGCCGGAAACGGTTAGCTCTGCTTTGATGGGAGGATAAGGATCGTAATCTTCGAGAATTACCTTGTCAGGAGTAAAATCCTCCAGCTTGTTTAATTTCCCAACTATTCGAACAGTCGGAAACGGCCGGGGTTTCCGTTTCAATTGCTCCTTAACCTGCTCGATATGATTTTCATAAATATGTATATCTCCATATACATGAATAAATTTCCCGGGTTTCAATTCTAAGATCCTTGCCAAAACAACTGCTAGCAAGGCGTAGCTTGCAATATTAAAAGGAACGCCCAAGAAAAAATCACAACTTCTTTGATATAAAAGGAGAGTAAGCTTACCGTTTCGATTACTTACCTGATACATATTATGGCAAATTGGAAACAACGACGCATCTTCTCGCGTTGCCATTGTATATAAATATTCAGGATTCCACGAATTAACAATTGCGTTATGAGCATTAGGATCTTGTCTAAGTTCATCAACCACCCATTGCAATTGATCTATTGTCCGCCCTTTTTTGCGAGTCGGCCACTTCCTCCACATTTCGCCATAAATTCGAGGAAGCTCTCCCCACCGCCGGGCAAACTTCGAATTGGTTCCTATTTTCTCTATAAATTCTTCTTTCGTTATTTTTGATTTTTGATTTTTGATTTTAAATTTTTTAAAGGGGTAATCATCCCAGATGTGGACATTTCGATCAACCAAGTATTTAATGTTCGTCTGTCCTGAAAAAAACCAATATAACTCATGGAGGACTCCGTTCCAGTAAACTCTTTTTGTGGTGAGCAGAGGAAAACTTTCTGATAAATCATACTCATGCCTAACGCCGAAAACGCTTGTTGTTGCAACTTTTGTCCCCCGATCAACCTGTTTTATTCCATTCTTTAAGATTTCTCGTCCCAAATCTAAATATTGATATTCGGGATGTTTATTCGCTTTGCTCATATTAATACTACCAATACAGTACCAATACTACCAATTTCCAATAGTTCAATTATTCCGTTTGGATATCATTGAAATATTTGTAGTATTTGTGGCATTTGTAGTATTTGTAGTATTTCATACTTGTTTTTCCCGCTTTGCTGTTGAGACGCGGCCGCCTTGCCATTGTCCGCGGTACATTGACCCTCCGCCTGAAACTTCCTCAAATTGCGCGTGGACAATTCGTGCTCCCATTTCAATCTCGACCGTTATCGGTCCTTCATTCTTGAGTGCGAATGTTAATTTCCCACAATATCCCGGTGCGACATTGCCGGTTCTAAGAAACAGACCGGAGCGAAATGTAGTTGTCCGGGGCTTAAAATTAATGGTTAAATTTTTAGGGGTATTGACCGATTCGATTGTGGTTGCAAGGTAAAAGTCTCCAGGTTTTATTTTGATCTTGTTTTTTGATCCTTTTTTATATTTTTGAACAAGTTTTATGTTCGGAGTTTTTCTTTCCGTTTCCCCCAAAAAAGCATCGCCGGTTATTTTGTAGACTTCGCCCAGTCGAAGATCGAACCCCGCCCCCTCAGGATTCGTCAATTCCCGTTCTGACAAACCCTCGACTAATTTCTTTTTGTGGACAAGCTCCAATAATTTTCCAGGCCCTAAAATCATAAGTATCAAGTATTATGTAGCAAGTATTATGTATTTTCAAGAGGTGATCTTTACAACTTTTTCGAATAATTCCTCTGAAACTTTATCGATCGATTTACTTCCATCAATAACAGTAAGCTCTCTCGGAAATTTTCTTATTAACCACTCATAACCGCGGGCAATACTTTTAAGTTTCTCGAGCTTATCATATATGTCCACATTGTGTCTTATGGCAGAAAGTCGTTTAAGTGCGGCATCCGCTGATACCTCAAGATATGCAGTAATATCAGGCGCGATAAATTGATGATATAAAGAAAGAATGCTGTAGCAAACAAGCAAAATATTGGCCTCGTCTTGGCTTTTCTTAAAATCTATTCCCCTGTCCGTTGCGCCGTACGGTATTGACGACCAGAAATAACGATCCGAAACTACAATTTTCCCTTTTTTAAGAAAACCAATTATTTCCTCTTGATGCTCTACTCTATCTGCTGCAAAAAGATATTGAAAAGATACCGGTTCAAAATTTTTCTCGCCGGTTAAAATTCGCCGGATCATTTTACCGATCTCTCCGTCCGTCGGCTCTTTTGTGTAAACTGTTTTTATTCCTTCTTTTTTAAGAGATTCGACCAATTCCAATGCCTGAGTTGTTTTTCCACTACCATCGATTCCTTCCAGGGCAATAAGCTTGCCGGGATAATTATGCCTTTGAAATTCAAGTTCAAAATCAATTGGATATTTCATTTACTTGTTTTAAAATGATATCATAGGAAAGATATTTTTAAAATTGCCAAATTTTTGGTAAAATATCAGATTGTGTCAATCGAAGCAGCAGGAAGAACCTTAGAAAAGCCTAGGGAACCAGGTCATAGAAAATCTCGGCTGAAGAGTGCCGAAAGATATATTTTTTCACTACGACGCGAACCCGTTATCCTTCACTCTCCACGAAACCATCCGCCTTACTATGGAGATTATGTTCGGAATATTATGAGAGATGGCAGACACTTTCCTATTGTTCTCGGAACTCATAAATCCCATCCAGGCGGATTTCCTCCAATGGAAGAAGCAGTAGACATAAAAAATATCGCTAATTCTGTTTTACCACATGACCAGCAAATTAAAGGATCTCGTTTCCTGTTCGCAAGCAGCCTAGACACAGAAGAACAAGATGAAGAAGTAGTAACTTATTTTAAGTTAGCACAACCCACTCTTGTGAAACTTGGTGTTAAACCTTTATATGTTGTACGAGAAAAAGAGGCGAGAAATGGGACACCAAGAAATAGAGAAGAACAATACAATGCTCTTATGCATACAGTAGAGGAAGGTTTAATTCCAATAGTGCTTCCGGAAGGGTCGGTTGAAAGCGGAAGGCAAAAGCCCGGTGGCAGGCCAGGGGAAATTAAAGGGATGATTGAGCTTGAACAAAACGGGATAAGAATGCTTGTTCGCTACATGCAAAGACAAGGAAAAATTCCGGTATTATTTTTTGTCGGCGTAACAGGTGAGAATCATATTTACAATCCAATTACAAAAAAGATTACAGGAGAAGCGAAACGTAAGGCTTTTTGGCTAAAGAGATCTTCTATAATGAGAGCTGTTATTGATTATCCTACTTCTGTCGAAGATATTTTACCTTTTCTTGAAGAAAACGGACAATTGCCTAGAGGAGCTCTTGAACAATATTGTGGGGAAAGGCTTGCGCAGTTGCTTCCCCTCAATGAAAGAGGTGTTTATGCAGAGCCTGAACTCTTAGGCTGTGTGCCGGTTTTAAGAAGGGATACGACTCACTTATTTAAAGCAGCTTACTTCTCCTCGTGGAATTTGGATTCCAAAGGTTCTTTTTGAGTTTTATATTTTGCGTCTTTTTTCTTTGAGTAAGGCACTTCTGCCGGGCTTGAAAGCTCTTCGAAACTCATTGCGCATATTCTCATGCCGGGAGTAAGTTTTACGGCCATTCTTCCCAGGTTCCCAAGTTCTAAAACGCAATTACCATCCCAGCCGGCGTCAAATATTGAGGCTGTCGAATGAACAACTATTCCGATTCGCCCAAGCGATGACCTTCCTTCAAGTCTTCCCATCATATTATCCGGAATTTTTACGCGCTCAAGTGTTGCGGCAAGCGCGAAGTCTCCCGGCTGCATTATAAAATCTTTCCCGTTTTTAACTATAACTTTCTTTGTGATTTCGGAAGTATAGTCTTTTTTAGACGGATCGATATATGGGTAACTACTATGGTTAAATACTCGAAAAACATTGCCAAGTCTTAAATCAATCGAGCAAGTCCCAAGTTGCGTCCTAAAATCAGGTTGTGGTGTTATTACTATTCTCTTCTCGGCTATTGCCGCCTTAATATCTCGATCCGAAAGAACCATAAGGGAATTATAGCAGAAACTGGGATGTCAAGGCCCGGCCTTGCCAAAACCTGCCAGAGTTCAATCTTCTTCGCCTATATCGAGAGCAAGATCGCCAAGAACCTCTTCGCTGGTAAAGCCTTCTTTATACTCCTCCACAAATTTCTTGTAGGAACCGTTGTAATTGCCAATCTCTTTATTACTAAAATATTCAAGGACGAAGTCCGGCTTAAGCCAACTCGCTTTTTTTAGGCCCAAATAATACGGATAACTTGTGAACTCTTGGAAATTTATCTTACCTTTTATTGTCTTCTTAGGGTTGAGATGAATATACCGAGATAAGTGGAGAAGATAGCTATCGTCCAATACAAGAGCTCCTTTGTAGCGATCCTGAAACAGATGCCCTATGCGTTCATATTTTTTATTAAAATACATCGAGTAAGAAGTGCATAAACGTATCATAAATTTGGCAATTCCATTTTTCTCAATTTGTTTTATCAATAAATGAAAATGGTTTGGCATAAGCGCAAATGAGAGAAGCTCTATTTCTCCGTACATATTCGTTCGCATTAATCGATTAAGACGCAAATTAAAACCTACGAAATTCTTAAGTTCTTCTTTTGGAGAAAGATATTGTTTCAATAAGCTCAAAAACACAATGCAATCATTTTTGTCTTGAAATATGGTTCGTTTATCCACGCCCCGATTGTAAAGATGATAATATCCGTTTTCTACATAAGATTTAATTCTATTTCTAGAAGGCATATTTTTAGCATACATAACCTTCGGCGTCCTGTCAAGGCCGGGCCTTGCCAGATTTGTCGGATAAGCTCTAGTCTAGCTTACCGTTTACTAGTTTACTATTTGACAATTTAATTATTATTGCTTATTCTAATTCTAGGAGCTTTTAATGGAAAAATTAAAGACCGGTATTGAATTTATATTTTCTTCTTATAAAAGAACCGCGGCAATTCTATTTATAGGAGCCCTTGCCCTATCTATTCCGATCACAATTTCTCTTGTCGGCCAACAGCAAGACATCCGCCAACGAGCCGCAGTCGGAGCACATAAAGATTACATGCAAGCAGCATTTATCAATAAGGAGGGCACGATATTCCGAATTGTAGATTACAGATTCAAACAGAAAAAAACTTCAGGCGGAACTGACACAATAATAAGTGGCTCTGTCACTATACCTGCGGGTTCGGAAATTAGTAAACTTTGGGTGGCATTTGATGATATAGATGATCCCCTTGATGGCGAAACAACGACTTATGAATTGGAATGGGATACAAATTGTAGCAGTAGGACTACCGTTGACTACTCTATATATCCTAAAGGCGACTCTAATGATCTTATATATAAGTTTGCCGATCAGGATGTTCAGTGTGACAGCACTCCGCCCCCTCCTCCCGCAACCACCGATGCTCCGCCCCCTCCTGCGACATCCAAGCCAAATGTCCCAACTTTATCATCGCCCACAAACAACAGCACATCTGTTGGAATCTGCGAGGGAAACACGGTCAAGGTTTCATATTCGTGGAGCGCAGACTCGGGCACTACCAACACGCTTTATGTTGACGGTGATAATGACGGCAATAATGACCCCTTCACTGATGCGGGCGTTGTTCCAATCTCTACCAGCACACCCTACGCCCAAACGGGACTAATCCCCGGCTGGAAGTATTATTGGGGGGTAAAATCGAAAAACGCGGCAGGAGAAACCAATAGTTTGCCCTGGAGTTTTACTACAAGAGACGACTGCAGCGGAACCGGCGGCGGAGGCACCAATACTCTTGTAGTTAAATCTTCACCGATCACCGGCGTGCCCATCACCGATGGTTATGGAGGAGGATTCGGCGGCACCACTGACGCTGATGGTTATTCCAAGCCCAGCACCGGCGACATTGTTACGCGCTTGGACGCGCCACAACAATTTCTGTCCAATGGCATAACTTATAATTTCTCTAAGTGGGACGGGTGCAATGATAATGATGCTATTGCCGATCGCCTCTGCAGTGTTCGAGTTACGGGAGGGACGACTTGGACCGCTACCGTAACTTATGCGGCCGCAGGCGGGGGGACATGCACGGATACCGATCCCACTAATGATCCAACTGTAAAAGGCAAGTGTACCGGTGTAAGCGGCGCTTCTGTTGAGGATTACTGTTATAACAATACGAGCGTCATGCAGGTCTATTGCAATGCAGGCGGATGTTTACCAGGGGGCACTGCCACTCCTTGCGGTACCGGCAAGGTATGTCAAAACGGAGCCTGCGTAGCAAGTACGGGGGGGTCAACCTGTAGTAATTACTGTACTTCAAATGGATATTCAAACGGAACATGTATGGGCATATGCTCATCAGGTTATAGTGATGTAGGAAATCAAAAATGTGATGTTGAAGGCCCTCCGGGCGCAGTTCGATGCTGCTGTTCCGGCGGCGCCCCCACCCCCACTAAGTCGCCCCCAAGCTCGTGCAGCAGCGAATGTGTAAAGCAAAAGTTTTCAGGCGGTTATTGCGGCAGTAAAACTTCTTGTACGTCAGGCGGGAAGGGCTACTTTTTCCCTTCAGCCCCCTGCGGCGACAATGTATGCTGCTGTACAGGGTCATCGTCCACTCCTCCACCGTCCACTTCAACCCCCGTACCATCTCCGCTGGCGTGTTCAGGCAGCCAAGAAACCCTAGAGACTACTGCTGTTAGTAGTCCTGACCAGTGGTGGAACAGCATAAACAAAGTAACTGCAGTTAATGCTCCTCACGATGATGATACATCCGAGATATTTGAAGGTACTGCTGGGGAGATTCAACGTTACGCATTGGCAAATCCGATTAACATTCAATCTGGCACTACCATTAATTGGGTAACCGCAGAATGGAGGGCAAGAACAAACTGGGGCAGTTTGACGCATCGGGCAAGAGCTAATCAGGTGCTGGGAACAAACAAGAATCTCGGCGCTACGCGAACCATGGCCAGCAGCGAAGCCTATACTACATATCAAGAACAGTTCACTAGCAAGCCTGGCGGCGGCTCATGGACATTGACAGACATCCAGAATCTCGAATTAGAGGCAGAATCTCTTGCTAACCCTGATGGTGGTCAATATGCAACCACGCTTCATGCCACAGTCTGCTATCAACCATCTGCTCCGCCGCCAACCTCGACTCCCACCACTTCCACGCCCACTGCCACCAGAACACCAACGGCTGGTCTCACCGGAGTTCCAACCGTTACCGTGACTCCGACTCAACCACAAGGGGGAATTCCTCTTTTAATCTCGGCCGTAATGCCCGGAATCGGAAGCGGCGCGGGCGGCAATACGAATCCGGCAAGAAAAACACGGGAAGCAAGGATAATTATAAAAAATGCCCAAAATCAGGAAGTTGCGAATTCGTCAGGCACTCTCACTTTTGACGGAACAAAGTTCGCGGGAAATGTAAATACGGGGCAAACACTTTCAGGCCCGCACACGATTAAAATAAAGCTTGATAATACTTTGCTTAAACTTGCTTCCGGAATTCAAAATCTAAGCGGACTTCCGGGAACTTCGTCTCAAATCCCTCAGGTCGCCCTTGTCTCGGGAGACTTGGATCAAAACAATACCATGGACATCCTGGATTACAATATCTTTATCTCCTGCTTTGGAGATAAAACCTGCGATAAAAAGACCCTTTCGGACTTAAATGATGACGGGAAAGTTGAGGAGATGGATCTTAATATATTGCTTAGGGGTTTTGCGATAAGAAACGGAGACTAAGCGCTTCGCGCAGTATTTAGTATTTTGTATTAAGTATTTAGTATTAACTGGGGGAATTGACAGGAGAAGGCCAAGTTGCATAAAATGAAAACAGATATTTTATATTTTATTTTTTATATTTAATATTACTACTATGCCTAAGAAAACCACAATTTTAATTTTAATACTGGCGGCAGTCACGGGAGTCTTGCTATTTTTGGCGGCAAGCGCTGAAAATCAAAAATCCCGCAATGAGGTTTCTCCCCAACCAACCAAAAAGGTAATCCAAAAAACAGCCCGGATTTTTTTCAACCCTCAAAATATCGATCTTTCAGAACAAATAACTCCTGTTTCAACTGTGGATATCATGATTGAAACAGGACCCGTTGATATCAGCGGAGTTCAAATTGAAGCAGTATTTGATCCGAAGGCTATAACTGGCGTCAAATTGACTCCAAGTCTTGCCGAGACCGATTTCTTTGGTCCTTCCGCTGCTGTTTTATTTAATGATATAAACCAAGAGACGGGAAGGATTTCCTATGCAATTGCCATCAGTCCCGGAGACGAAGCGAAAAGAGGCATTGGAAGAATTGCCACTCTTTATTTTCAAAAATCCTTCAATCCTCCCGTAAACACAGCGATCGTATTTCTAAATAAAACCATGGTTACGGTTTTGGGGGAGAATGAATCGGTGCTCAAGGAAGCTCTTTCCCTAAATCTTACGCTTTCAAAACAAACGCTCTCTCCGGCAAGTCCGGCCATAACTACCCCACCCCCTCAAGCACAATAGACAAGGCTATCCCTTGTCTTTCAGCCTTAAACTTTGTTAAAATATAAAATCTCGGGCACTTAGTTCACCGGTTTACCCGACTAAATTTTTGTTCGGCAAAAACCTTGACGGGTAAAGAACGGTTTCGTGAACTTTGATAAAATATTTGAATGTACTACTTGTACATTCTACAAAGTCTGAAGGACAATAAATTGTACGTTGGTTATTCGAATAACATTTTAAGAAGATTAGCGGAACACAACTTAGGCAAAGTGAATGTTACGAAACATAGAAAACCTTTTAAGCTAATTTATTTAGAAGGTTATCTAAACCAGCGAGATGCGACAACCAGAGAGAAGTTTTTTAAAACTGGTTGGGGACGAACACATTTAAAAAAAGTTTTGAAGAATTATTTGGGTCGCTAGTTCATCGGTAGAACGCTTTCCTGATAAGAAAGAGGTGCTAAGTTCGACTCTTAGGCGACCCACTCTTCGACTCACTATCAATCCCCGAAAAAAAGATCGGCTGTTCTCCCCGGAGGGTCGGGATTTTTGAATACCACCTCTCAAGATCTTTCAAATTCGTTTGCTATTGCATTAGTAATATAAATTGCCGCGGCCACCGGGAAAACTATAGCTTTTTGTGCGATTTGTCCAATTAAAAAAGTAAAGGCTTTGGAGGCTAACAACTTGAGGCGCGGAAGGGAATCGAACCCTCGCATAGAGGTTTTGCAGACCCCCGCGTTACCACTTCGCCACCGCGCCAGAATAAATAGTTTAGCACAAATTGAGCTCAAAATCTATTTAAGATATCTTTGGGGTTGACAAAATTTTAATTTTCTCCAATACTAATTTTAGTGGGAGAAGGTTATAAAACAATCAGCGGAATTGTTTTCTTGTTCGTTGCTATTTCCTTGCCTGTCACAATTTTCCTGGTTAATCAGAAGCAGGATATTAGACAGGAAGCAACAGAGGTGCCCTCATCTGAAGTTACAGGAACGCCCGGCTGTCCCGCTGTCAATCCTGACGGAACCACAAACACCTGCCGGCCTCAATCCTATTGTCTTTCGGGGGAAATTGTGAAATATGATGGAAATGAGATGTGCACTACTTCGTTGGGAAGACAGGCTTTCTGCTGCACCCAACCCAAAAACTAGAAACTAGTTGTCAATAATGTAGCTTACTTCAACCGCGGTGAAACCTTGACGCTGTGGAACTTCTGGAAATTGCGGGGCGACGGAAACAAGCGGAGCATCAAGAGGCTTAAGGAAAAAAACAATATTTTTGTAAATATCGGGCGCGGGATTAAATGAAATTGGCAGGATCGCTTTTGATGCTACTTCATCATAAAAGGAAACAAAAACATAAGGACTCGAAATTTTTCCCTCCAAAGAGAGGATTAAATCATTTATCTCCCTATCATTCAGGCCCAGTTTCTTGCCAAATTCCTCAAGAATCAAGCTCAAATCTTGGCTCCTGACCGTTTTGCCATATTCTAATCTTGGCAGCCGTCTTAGTGCGGAAACATAATCAAAACTTATATTATCAACTTCCCTTCCGCCTGAAATTATGGCGCCTTTTTTACCCAAAACGACATTGTAATTTCCATTGTAGTTAATATTTGATGAAGAAATATCTGTCTCTATTTTAATTTCTATTCTTTGCCCTTCCTGCCCGTAAAGGTACAAAGGGCTGTCTGAGCAGGCTCCCTGTGTCGCTCTTAACTCCTTAAATTGCTGATTAAAGCAGGCATTATATTGATTATTAGAAGTTTTACCTTTTTGATCCGAATCAAAATTTGTACCAAGCAGGGAATTACATTGTTCTGCCGCAAGATTACGGCAAATAGGCAAGGTTTGCTGTTCAATTCTTTTAGGTTCAAGGCTGGGTTTTAAAACAAATGTTTGAAGCTGAAGTTGATTTTTCTCTCGATCAGCCCCTTTGCTCGTATCAATTCTTCCTATTTCTCTCGCGTCTTTAAAATAGTTATTTTGAAGAACAGTCAAGTATTGGATTAAGCTCTGATTTACACCAATGAGAGTTCTTTTTTCCAAAGCATAATCGTAAACCGAGATCTCGCTGAATGAAGATGCGTATTTTTCACCAAGATTGCCCAAAGATGAGGAAGACGGATCTTTTATTCCTGATAATAAATTATTATTGCTTAGTGTTGAAATGACGGAATAATCATTCTGCTCTCCTTCCTTACTGCTTCTTAATCTTTTAAAGTCGGATTTTGAGATATCATAAAGGTAAACACCATTATTTGCTGAATTCTTTGAAATAAGGGAATAAATAACATTTCCGGAAGCATGATCCCACGCGACATTAGGATACCTGTTTAAACCTGATAATTTTGGCAGTCTTATCCGCTGTTTCGTATTGGTATCTAGGATCTCAACGGTATTTGGAGAAAGAATTGCCTGCCTGAAGTTTTCATTTTGAGCTACCGAAAATATTCCGGATCCCAAACTCCCATCATAGCCTGCAAAAGCAAGATATTTTCCGTCCGGTGATAAGGTTGGCTGCGTTCCGTATGTCCCGCTGAGCATTGAGGAAAGCACTTTTTTGTCCTGTCCTGTGAAATTTGAAACACTCATTCCGTTTGCCCACCCGGCAGTTGTATTGGCCTCAAAAGTGTCAAGAAAGATTTCTCCATTATCAAGAACTGCCACGGGGTAATGGACAGGAACACCCGCTGAGAAGGTTTCATCATAAATAAGATTCTTTACTTCAGGATTCTGAAGATCCACAGAATAGACACGGGATTTGCCTCCCAATAGGCTCGACCCTCCGGGAATTACTTCCCATGTTGCAAGAAAGCGTTTGCCGGGAGAACTGACATAGTCATCTATTCCGAACCCCGAAGAAGCTGGGACAAGGGGACTTGTCAGCTTTGATCCTAAATCATAACTTGCTATTTCCTTGCCATGGTCTCTTGAATCCGTCTGGTTGATGAGTATTAATTTCTGGGGAGAAACAACCGTAACCTTCTTAATATTTGAAGATAGAACGGCAACCTCCTGTATGACTCCCGAATTCAAGTCTACAGCATTAATATGGGAAGAATTTGAATCCCAATACCCAAAAACGAGTGTATGTTTTGAGATAGAATTAAAACTTGCCTGCTCCTTTTTTTGTTCTTGGGGTGCTTGTGGGTTTTGCTCTTTTTTTGTTCCAAGATAGACACCGGCAGAAAGTCCAAGAACCAGAAGCGCAACAACAATAAAGATTAAGAAGGACTTTGGATTTTCTTTGGACTCCAGAGAATTGGTTTGCGGCTTTATTTCCTCTTTTTGCTCCACAATATAATAGTAGGGAATAGCTCGGAAAATGTCAAGAGAAGCAAAGCTGAGAGATTAATTTGACAAACAACAAGACGCTCAGATAGTGGTAGGAATGGTTTTACTTCCTGAGCGAACTCAAGAAGGCTCCATTCCTTTTTACTAAAAGGTCCCAGGAGAAGGGAAAACCAGATATTGGATTACGGATGTTGGATAAAAGATAAAAATATCTAAAATCCAAAATCTAATATCCGTTATCTAATTTAGAAAGGAGGTGATCCATCCCCAGCTTCGGCTAGGGATACCTTGTTACGACTTAAGCTTCATCACCGATCTCTATCTCCCCCGCTAAGCGGGGTTCGATAGCTACCGACTTTGCTGCCTTGACGGGCGGTGTGTACAAGACCCGAGAACGTATTCACCGCGGCCTGCTGATCCGCGATTACTACCAATTCCGACTTCATGGGGTCGGGTTTCAGACCCCAATCTGAACTGAGGCGAAATTTCAGGGATTAGCTTGCCGTTACCGGTTTGCAACCCATTGTTTTTCGCCATTGTAGGGTGTGTGTAGCCCAGGGTATAAGGGTCATGCTGACTTGACGTCCGCCCCTCCTTCCTCCCCGTAAAAAACGGGGCAGTCTTCTATGAATATTTAACATAGAATAGGGGTTGCACTCGTTTCCCCACTTAAGGGAACACCTCACGGCACGAGCTGACGACAGCCATGCAACACCTGTGTAATCATCCCACCTTCAAAAACATAAATGTTTTTGAATTTCAAATTTCTAATTTCAAATTCCAAATGCCCAATTTCATTTGAAATTCTGTTTTTTCTGCTCTTGAAGGTGGGATCCTCCAATGTTTCCATCGGAGTGAACGAATACATGTCAATCCCTGGTGAGGTTTTTTGCTTCGTCTCAAATTGAACCACACGCTCCACTGGTTGTGCGGGTCCCCGTCAATTCCTTTGAGTTTTAGCCTTGCGGCCGTACTCCCCAGGCGCCCCGCTTAATGTGTTAACTGCGACTCCGGCCTTGCGACCAGAATCTAGCGGGGATAGTTTACGGCTAGGACTACACAGGTCTCTAATCTGTTTCGCTACCCTAGCTTTCGTGCCTCAGCGTCAGGAGAATTCCAGGTATCTGCCTTCGCCTTCGGTGTTCCAGTTGATATCAACGCATTTCACCGCTACACCAACTGTTCCGATACCCCGAACTATCCTCAAAGTTTATTAGTATCCCGGCCGTTTTCATGGTTAAGCCATGACCTTTAAACCGGGACTTGAAAAACCGCCTACGCACCCTTTACGCCCAATAAATCCGGATAACGCTCGCCTCCTACGCATTACCGAGACTTCTGGCACGTAGTTAGTAGAGGCTTATTCTTCCCGCTGTGAAAGGCGGGACAAAAGGAGTTTACAACCCTAAGGCCGTCATCCTCCACGCGGTGTCGCTGGGTCAGGCTTTCGCCCATTGCCCAATATTCCTGGTTGCTGCCACCCGTAGGTGTGGAGCCCGTGTCTCAGTGCCCCTGTGGCTGACCGACCTCTCAGTCCAGCTACCCGTCATAGCCTTGGTGGGCCATTACCCCGCCAACAAGCTGATAGGACGCAAGCTTCTCCCCAAGCGGGCCGTTAAGCCCTTTGATCCCGATTAAATCGGGACCTCATGGAACATTAGCCCCGCTTTCGCGGGGTTATTTTCCACTCGAGGGTAAATTCTTGCGTATTACTCACCCGTCCGCCACTGCCCCGACTTGCGTCGGGACCGTTCGACTTGCATACCTAAAGCACACCGCCAGCGTTCATCCTGAGCCAGGATCAAACTCTCATTAAAATTGCAAAAAGATCCTACCACTATCTGAACGTCTTGTTGTCAAGGAGCAAATTCAAATTTCAAGCCGATTTGGGAGATGCAAGGCAAAGCTTGTCTTGTCTTAAGTTTCGAAGTTAAAATGTGTTTACGAACAAATCATTGATGTAATAACCAAATTAAGGCGATCTTCCAAATCAACATCTATATAATAATGTATATAAGGCCTATTGTCAACCCCGCTAGGGCTCTACGATAATAACAGTGGGTAGAATTTAGATGTTTGGATTGTTGAATCAATATAATCGATGAATTAAAGTCCATCTGGACAAATTATTAGTACTTGTTTAGCCTCAGACGATATTTGTTTCTTAAAATTACTTTTAAAGCTAAACCGTAATCGAGCTAGGCTCAAACTATAAATAATTTCTGCCGTTATTTTTTACCCACTCTCATTATCTAAGACCCCCCCGCTAGAAGCGAAAGACTAATTTTGCTATGCTATTTATGTTATGCTTTGAATGGAATGGGATTCGAAGAAAATTATCTCAGGCCGCCAGTGACCTTGACTTGATTAAGAAGGTTGGGTTCTTCAAGAAGCCTGGCAGTTCCCCGCACCACCGTGGTAAGCGGATCCTCAACCAATATCACCGGGATCCTTGATCTCTCAGTTATAAGCTCATCAATTCCCGGAATAAGAGACCCTCCGCCCGTCACCATAATTCCATGTTCTAATATGTCGCCGGTCAATTCCGGTGGAGTCTCTTCGAGTACCTCCATAACAGAATCAATAATCTGAGAAATTATTGGTCCGATTGCCTCTCTTATTTCAATTTCGTTCATACGCAGGCTCTTGGGCAAACCTGTTTCTATATCCCTACCCCTTATTATTGCAATCCTCTCCTTCCCCAAACCTTCATCGATAGCCACGTCCTCCATGTCATTTTTTTTCATTTGTTTTTCTTCGTTTTTTACCTCTGATTCTTCCAATTTTTGACCCCGATCTAATCGGGGTTGATTTTTTATTTCTCGCCCTGAGCGAAGCCGAAGGGTTGATTTTTTATTTTGTTTATATGCGCTTCCTATTTTTATCTTCACCTCTTCCGCTGTCTTCTCGCCAATTAAAAGGCCGTGCCTTAAACGGATGTAATTAATAATAGCCTGATCCATCTCGTTCCCCGCAATTTTTAATGATCGGTTTACGACTATCCCGCCAAGAGAAATTACCGCGATCTCAGTGGTTCCGCCTCCAATATCAACAAGCATAATTCCCGTAGGTTCAAAAACAGAAACTCCTGCTCCAACCGCAGCAGCCATTGGTTCTTCAATCAAATAGCATTCCCGCGCGCCCGCTTGAAGCGCCGCTTCCCAAACAGCACGCCGCTCTACCTCCGTTACCCCGGATGGTATTCCAACCGCGACCCGCGGGCGCGCCAATTGGTAAAAAGGAGTTCCCACCTCATGCACCTTTTTTATGTAATACTGAAGCATGTAAGAAGCCGCGTCAAAATCAGAAATCACCCCATGTTCAAGAGGTTTAATCGCAGAAATTGTCCCGGGAGTTTTACCTAACATTTTTTTCGCCTCGGCTCCAACTGCTATAATTTTTTTTGTTTTATTATGACGGGCAACAATTGAGGGCTCCCTGATCGCAATACCTTTACCTCTAACATGCACCAAAATATTTGCAGTCCCAAGATCTATACCAAGATCATGCGAGAATAAACTAAATAAGCTGTCGAACATATTATAAGAATATAGCTTAATCCCTAGAATAAATCAATGCAAAAATACAGCAGTCTAGGGATTGGTTGGGGATTCGAGGCGGGTGATTCTTTTTTCAAGATCATAAATTCTTTCCCTCAATCTACGGATTGCTTTTGAATGATCGCATTCAATGATATCTCTATCTATTAATATTTGACATAAAGACTTCTCAGATTCAAAATATTTTTCGGGAAATTCGTGTTTGATCTTATCCCTTATATCCCACTGCGCGAACATCAGATTTAAATACCTCATTGTTCTTTCCCATTTTGCATCAATATCATTTTCTATCTTTTGGTTTTTCATAGGGGAATTAGTATAGCGCTGGTTTTTCATGATCTGTCAATATGACAAACTATAACATTTGGTCAAAAATTACGCGGCTGCGGAAAAGTTGCCACTTTTGGATAAAGCATCTTGTTCGTAATTTTGCTTTGTGTTAAACTCGAATTTGTTGTCATGAGATCGGATTGGATTTCCCGAATTGACTCGCTCATCAAGTGGAGTTTTTATGCCCTCTTCTTTTTTGTACCTCTTGTAATGTTTCCCGCCACATACGAGTTATTTGAATTCAATAAAATGTGGTTTGTTTTTGGGATTTCGATTTTAATTTTTTTTCTGTGGGCTTCAAAAATGATCATAAGCGGACAAATCGAAATAAGAAGAACTCCTCTTGATATTCCAATTGCCCTATTTCTTGCTTCTCAAATAATCTCAACTATTGTATCAATTGAGCCGCATGTTTCCCTCTGGGGTTATTATTCAAGATTCAACGGCGGCCTCTTTTCAATGATTGCGTATATATTTTTATACTATGCTTTTGCAACCAATCTCACGAAAAGCGATTCAAAAGCACCAGTTAGCTACAAAATTCTCTTTGTCTCTCTAATATCAGGCCTGATTGTTACCTTATGGGGACTCCCTTCGCATTTTGGCTATGATCCCACTTGTTTTCTTTTTCGCGGAACTTTGGATGTTTCATGCTGGGGTGAATCATTCAAGCCCACGATAAGAATCTTTTCTACTTTAGGACAGCCAAATTGGTTGGGAACATTTCTTGCGGTACTAATTCCTATCGGAATCGGATTCGGGCTATCGAATCTGCCGGAATCAAATATAAATATAAAAGATATTAAAAAGGCCTACATGATCCCCGCGCTATTCTTGGGGCTTTTATTTTTATATTACCTTGCCCTCCTTTATACCCGATCTCAATCAAGCTTCCTGGGTCTGGCTTTGGGAATTCTTGTTTCTTTTTTGCTTCTTTTCTTCTTTAAATTTAGAAAATATAGCGCGGCCGGATTAATTAGGGATAAATTTTTAAGGTATGTTTTGGCGGCAACTTTGCTTTTTGCCATAACAACATTTTTAATAGGTAGTCCAATTCCAACTCTTAATAAATACACAACTGCGCAAGGTTTAATGACTGCTTTGACAAAAAAGCCACAAGAAGCTTTACGAGAAACAAAAGAAAAAAGCAAGCAAAGTCCTGCAAAACAGGCAGAGACGGGAGGAACAGAATCAAGCAAAATAAGGCTTATTGTCTGGCGCGGAGCCCTTGAATTATTTAGCAGAAATCCGCTTTTTGGGACGGGAGTCGAGACTTTTGCCTTTGCGTACTATAAAGTCAAGCCAATTGAGCATAATTTAACTTCCGAGTGGGATTATCTATACAACAAAGCACATAACGAATACTTAAATTATCTTGCAACAACCGGCGCTTTCGGGCTTGGCTCGTATCTTTTTCTGATCGCTTTTTTCTATTACTACTGCTTAAAAACCCTATCGCGCCATAAACATTCTGCTTTCTCTCCCATTTCGATTGCAATTTTAGGAAGTTTTACAGCGATTCTTGTTTCAAGCTTTTTTGGATTTTCGGTTGTGATCCTTAATCTTTTTCTTTTTTTCCTTCCCCTATTCTTCTTTGAACTCACGAATCGTGAGGCCTTATCAAAATCCTTTACATATCCGAATAAAAAGGAGAAAAGTCGCGAGCAGGAAATTAATATTTTTAAGATGGCGGGAATATTTATAGTTGCGGCAGTTGCCCTTTTTTATGAATTTTACCTTCTTAACTTCTGGCTCGCGGATAAAAAATATGCCCTGGGATACAATCTCAATAAGGCAGGAGAATTTACCCAAGCTTTTACGCCTTTATCCGAAGCCGTTAAAATGCTTCCCTCTGAAGATTTATATAAAGACGAATTGTCAATAAATATGGCTACTCTCGCGGTTTTATTAAGTCAGCAGAATCAGGGTTCGGAGGCAGCCAAATTTGCAAATCAAGCAAAATCATTAAGCGATGAGGTAGTCTCCCGTCATCGGGGAAATGTTGTATTTTACAAAACAAGGACAAGGGTTTTATTTGCTCTCTCCCAACTAGATCCTTCCTATTTAGATTCGGCTCTTGATTCAATTAAAAAAGCGCAAGTGCTTGCGCCAACCGATCCAAAAATTATTTATAATATGGCCCTTTTTTACAATCAGAAGGGAGAAACCGCTAAAACCATAGAACTATTGAATCAAGCAAAAAAAATGAAAAACAACTATGTTGATGCTTACTATGCTCTGGGGCTTTTCTATTCACAGCTTGCCCGGGAAGACCCGGGAAACGCGGCGGTCTTGCGCAAACTTGCAAAAGAAAATCTCAATTTTATATTAACAAACATAAATTCCGACAACGACGCTGCCAAGCAACTTTTAAAAACTCTTGAATAAATCCTTGAAGAAAAATCCGTTCTTCTTTATAATTCAAGCATTATGCTGAAAATCATTGTCACACCAAGTCCTATTCTTCTCAAAAAGTCCGAACCCGTATTAAAGTTTGATAAAAAACTTAAGGAAGTTATTGCCGAAATGTCAGAGGCTTTAGATGCCACAGTTGACCCCAAAGGCGTGGGGCTTGCTGCTCCTCAGGTTGGAGTTTCAAAAAGAATTTTTTTGGCAAAACCCGATGAGAAAAAGAGGGGTTTGGTTTTTGTAAATCCTGAAATCATTGAGGCGCAAGGCATGGCAGTTCCTGCTTTTTCAAACTCAGAAAAAATTGAGTATATGAAAGCCTCGTCCAAAGGACGATTGTCCTCTGGCCAAAAAAACTCGAAAAAAAAATTGCTTGAAGGATGTCTGTCTATCCCCAATATTTGGGGGAATGTTTGTAGAAAAAAAGTGATAAAAATTAGCTATCGGGATGAAAACGGAAAAGAGCATGTGAAAGATTTCAGGGGATTCTCCGCAATAGTAATTCAACATGAACTTGACCATTTAGACGGAATCCTATTCACAAAACACGTGATAGAACAAGGCGAACAACTTTACCGTTCTTATAAAAATGAAAAGGGCGAAGACGAATTCGAAGAAATAGAAATATGAGGGAAAAAGTTGTTTTTTTTGGTGCCGGGCCGTATGTTGCGCCGATTATCGAAGCTTTAAACAAAGATTTTGATTTAAGATTCGTTGTAACAACCGAAACAGGTCAGAACGGCGATTTAATTTTATATCTAGAAAATAAGGACATAAACTATATTTCGATCAAAGAATTTGATCGAGAAACTCTTGAAAAAATAAAGAAATTTGGTGCGAAAATTGCGGTTTTAGCATATTTTGGAACTATTGTTCCAAAGAGCGTGTTAGACATTTTCCCTCTCGGAATAATCAATATCCACCCTTCTCTCTTGCCAAAATATCGTGGCGCAAGTCCCGGACAAGCGGCAATTTTAAATGGCGATCCGACAACCGGAGTCTCTATTATCAAGCTGGATGAAGAAGTTGACCACGGACTAATGTTGGCACAGATCGAAGAAATAATTAAACTAAACGACACATCGGAAACACTTTATCGGCGGTTGTTTCAAAAGGGAGCTGTGTTACTTTCTCAAGTCCTTCCAAAGTATATATCTGGCGAATTAAAACCGGTTGAACAAAACCATTCAAAAGCAACTTTTACCGAAAGACTAACTCGCGAATCGGGTTTGATCGATTTAACCAAACCGCCCCAACCTCCCAAACTCGCTCGCATGATCCGGGCATATTACCCTTGGCCTACGGTCTGGTTTCGTGCAAAATTAAATGGTAAAGAAAAAATTATAAAACTTCTGCCGGAAGAAAAAATTCAGGTCGAGGGCAAGAAAATTATGCGATTTGCGGACTTTGCAAATGGCTATCCTGAAGGACATTCGATTCTTTCGCGGCTTTCACCCGTCTCGACTCGGTCGATCCGAGGCGGACTTTCCTGACTTTTCTTAAAGTTTTAATACAATTAGCGCAGAGTTTGCCACGGATAGATTTGCCGTCTACCATTATTCTCTTTCTTTGAATATTTGGTTTGAAAGCATGATTTGTTCTATTTTTTGCATGGGAAACTCTGTGCCCCATCGAGCGCGATTTTCCACAATTATCACATTTAAAAGCCATACTCCGAAATTGTACCAATTTCGATATCAAATATCAAATATCAAAAAGCAAAAATTCTAATTATTTCAATTCAACCGCGGCCCCTGCGGCCGTGAGTTTTTGTTTTGCCTCTTCGCTTGTCTTTTTGTTGACTGCCGTCATTACCTCTTTTGGCGCTCCGTCAACTAAATCTTTTGCTTCCTTAAGGCCTAAAGTCGGAACTAATTCTCTTAAAGTCTTAATAACTGAAAGTTTATTTGCGCCAGCATCTTGAATCCAAACATTAAATACTGTTTGTTCCTCGACAGGCTCAGTCGATGCCGTGTTATCTGCGACTGCGCCAGTCGCGTTTGACGCGACAACCGGTGCCTGAGCTGTAACTCCGAATTTCTCCTCAAGTGCTTTGACTAACTCGGATAACTCCAGAACCGACATTCCCTCAATTGCTTCCATTAATTGTTCTTTTGTTAATTTTTTCTCTGCCATATTTATTTATTTGCACCCCCCTTCAATATAATTTAGAATTCAAAATTTATAATTCAGACTGCGTTTAGAATTTATAATTTTAAACTCTAAATTTAATTCTGAACTCTGAAATCTAAACTCTGAATTAATTTTTGCTCTTGTCGATTTCCTTCAAAATCATTGCAAGCTTCACTATGTTTGCATTAAGTCCATAAACGAAATTTGAGATTGGAGCATTGAGTGTACCAAGAAGTTTTGCGAGAATGACTTCACGTGAAGGCAAAGTTGAGAGTTTTGTTATTATTGTTTCATCAATGATTGCATTTTCGAAAAACCCGAATTTTATTTTTGGCAAACCGTATTTTTTAATAAACGAAGCCAATACTTTTGCAGTCTTAATTGGATCACCGTATGAGAATAAGGTGGCATGAGGACCTTGAAGTTTTTCTTTTGTATCGACTTTCTTTTCTTTGAGCGCAAGGCTCATGAGAGTATTTTTGATAATCGCGATTTCAGAATCAGCCTCTTTTAGTTCCCGCCTTGCCTCCTCAAGTTGCCTATGTGTAAGACCAGCGTAGTCCACAAAAAACATCGCAGTAGATTTATCCACTTTCTGTTTTAATTCGCCTAGCAATTGTATATTCTTCTGTGACGGCATAAAAAAACACTCCTCGAGGAGTGTTTTGACTATTGGCTTTTGGTCCTTAGCTAATAGCTCTCCTCTACGGGTCTTATTGTTTGCCCGTTGTCTTAGGACTTAAGTATTTTAGCAAAACTAAAAACTGAAAGCAAGACTAAATTTCTTCGGCTTTCCAACTATCTCCGTCGCGGACAACAAAAACGCCGGTGACTGGGACTTTGTCTTCAATAAGTTCTCGAATAAATTCGACGGATTTTCGGACATCTTCTTTGTGTCTTTCGTCATCAACAGGATTTCCTGCGCATTCCTGATGGCCGTCAACCAAAATACCCTTCGAATGATGCTTCTCAATTGAAACCAACAGCTTGAATTCTAGATTTTCGACAAAGTTCTGGTCAGGACCACGTGCAATTAAACCAACGATTCCTGCCTCTGTTATCGTATCTGCGAATTTTGCGCCGAATTTTTCTCGGCCGAACGCGGTAACGGGCTCCTGAACGCGACCGTCCATGCATCCGACAACCGTAAAAAAAGTTTCCCCCGCTTGCGACATTAAATTATTATATAAATTTTTCACCCGAACGCAAACATAAAGCTAGAAATGGGCAACTTTTCCGCGGCCGCGGAAAAGTTGTCAAATCGACGAAAATTTTCCTCCCGAGTTTTTAACCAATCCTTTTAGTTCCATTTCTGAAAGAATTATTGACAATTTTCCGATTGGGATTTTCGTCATTCTCGAAATCTCATCAATCGTTAATCCCTCATATTCGATTGCTCCAAGAATTTTCCTCTCCTCTCTTGATATCTTAAATTTTTTAAATGTCCCGATGATAGTTTTCATACGGGATCCCGCACGAATGAAATTCGTCGGGATATTTTTTATATTTAATGATTCCAGAATATCTTCCGCCGAACTTACCAATACCGCTCCCTCTTTCAATAATTTTGATGTGCCGTCCGACATTCTGGAGGTTATCGGCCCGGGAACCGCAAACACTGTTCTTCCCTGCGAGGCCGCGTTTGACGCGGTAATTAAAGAACCGGAATCCTTACCTGCTTCTGTCACGAGAACTGCTAAACTTATGCCTGCAATAATTCTATTTCTGGCCGGAAAAGTCCCTTTATTGGCTAACATACCGAGAGGATATTCGGAAATGATTAATCCTCCTGAATCAAGGATCTCCTCGTATAAATTTTGATTTTCCCGCGGATAAGGACAATCTACCCCACACCCCAAAACCGCAATCGTCGACCCTTTTGGCAAGCTTGGCAAGGGTACCCCTTGCCATTTGACTTGACAGTCGATGGCTGTTTTATGAGCTATTCCGTCAACCCCCAGTGCCATACCCGATGCGATAATAAAACCTGCCGAACTGAGTGAGGAAACTAAATCTTCGGTTACCTGTTTTCCGTATGAGGTAATTTTTCTTGTTCCGACAACTCCGATAATATTTTCTGCAAAAAGCAGATTTTTATTTCCCTTTGCAAACAAAACAATTGGCGCATCGGACAATTCCAGAAGTTTTTTAGGATATTCTTTTTCAAATTGCGCAATTATTTCGACTTTTGTTTTTTTAAGCTTTTCCAAATATTGTTTACAATCAAGTTTTTTTCTGAAAAGATCAAATTTTGCAAAAACTTTCTCCCCCACTCCTGCTTTTTTGAAATCGTCCTCTGCTCGCTTCCAGGCTTTTTCTGCCGAACCAAAAATCTCAAGTAATTTCTTAAATCTTTTCGGACCAATAGGAGATAATGAAAAAGAAAGGTAAAAATCTTTTTCCATAAAAATAGAATACCACAGTTTCGTTTGATTTCGTCCGGTGCGCTTCCGAGCAATCCGGCGCTTCTTCTTTCAAATCTCTTACCCTGCTAATAATTTTTTTTAATCATAAAGAATTATATTTGGTAGTAAAGGAGTTTTTTAAAAATGGACAATCATAGTTATCACGGACATTCATCCGGCTCGGAAATGGGATTTTTGCTGGGAGGTATGCTGCTGGCAATTGTTCTTTTTCTTTTATTTTATTTTATTTAATGTGTGAACGGACTTGTAACAAAGAGGTGAATCAGAAATAGTTATGGATAATACTTGGAAACCATTGGAAGGTAATCCCTTATCAAGAATTTTCTTAATAGAATTCGGGGTTTTGATATTGTTTATCCTGCTCTCTTTTCTGGTTTTTGGTTTTGGTTATGGAGAGCAAAGTCAGGGAAGACAGCAAATTTCCTATCCGGGGGTAATAAATTTAGGAAGATAAACCTTAAAATTTTTCCTTGACAAGCACCATTGTAGGTGAAATACTTGATTTGTGGAAGAAAACAATCAAAACACGAATATATCAAACAATCCGCCAGTTCAAACTTCGCCAACCGAACAAATACCTGCAAGTCCCCCTCCACCGACTAAACCCAAATTTAAACTCCCGATTTTAATTTCGATTATTGTGTTTTTAATAGTAATTGGAATAGCTTCTTTATATTTTCTTGTTTTGAACAAAACCGAACAAAAAGCCTGCACGCAGGAGGTAAAAATTTGCCCTGATGGTTCGGCGGTTGGCCGAACCGGACCAAATTGTGAATTTGCCCCCTGCCCTCCGGGCCAGAGGCCCTCTGGGCCGGTGGCCCCCGATCCCACCGCCACCTGGAAAACCTTTGAAAATAATTATGGTAGCTTTTCATTGAAATTACCTGAAGATATGAAGGCTATAGGAGTCGGAATAGACCCACCAAAAGCTGAAGAAGCGAATGAAGTGATTATTTGCGAGGAGTGCGATCAGTCATTTGACCCAAGCAATACTCCTTTGATCGAGCTTAGAATAACTGAACTCAAAAACACTGTCTACAAAGACACGCCCCCGCAAGAGATTGCAAAGCAAAATTATGAAAGCAATATTGCTAATAAGAATAATACAAAGTCGGTAATAAGAAACTTTCAAGAAATCACCTTCTCCGGCGAAACAGCATATACTTATACATTGAACAGCTCAGGATACAGCGGGAAATACGAAGGCTTTATAATGCCGTTAGGAACAAATAGAATTATAGAGATTGAGCGCAATGGATTTTATTATCTAATTGTATATTCCGAAAATTCTGTCTTTGACCAAATCCTCTCAGCCTTTAGATTCACTAACTAATTTTCTGGAGGTAATCTGAGGAATTCTTCAATTCGCTCTATTCTTTTTCGAAGTTCTACGTATTCACGATCAAAATATGAAATTATCACCTTTACATCTTTACGCGTTTGTGCAACATCTTTCTTAATGTCTTTAACGTCTTTTTGTGTTTGCGTCAAGCCTTTATTCAAGCCCGAAACGTCTACTTTCAAACCTGAAACATCTTTCTTCAAATCCGAAACGTCCACTTTCAAGCCTGAAACATCTGTCTTTAAATCCGAAACATCTTTCTTCAAATCCGAAACGTCCACTTTCAAGCCCGAAACATCTTTCTTCAAATCCGAAACGTCTACTTGTACGGGGTTGAATATCTTTTGTATTTGTTTTAGGTCATTTTGGCTTAACATAGATTAAAAGAATACAACAATAATTTTAATAAAACAATAACTATTTTTTTTCGAAATAATCGATTAGGATTTTTTTGGCGATGGGGCCGGCAACAGATGAGCCTTCCCCTGAATTTTCCACCAAAACCGTTATAGCTATTTCCGGTTTATAAAACGGCGCAAAAAGAGTTATCCACGCATGCGGCTTAGTTTCTTTGTCGCCAACCTCTGCTGTTCCCGTCTTACACGCAATCTTTATTTTGGTCATTTTAGCAGAGCTTGTCGCATCGTCTTCAATAAAATCCTTTCCATCAATAGGCAGTCTTTCGTTTTTAACTTTAAAATCAAACAAAGGCCATGCCACCCCTCCTGTTTCGCAGGATTGCCGCATACCCTCCCTAACTAAATCGATATATTGTTTATCTACAAGTTTTTTATTTTTTATTTTTAATTTTTTATTTTTGAAAAGATGTGGCTCATATAAAGTACCTCCATTGGCAAAAGCTGCCGTCATCATATTGATCTGCAGGGGCGAAGTCAGCAGATACCCCTGTCCAATCCCATAATTATATGTGTCTCCAAGATACCACTGCTCGCCAATCGTTTTTTCTTTCCATGAAGGAGAAGGAACTGTCCCTTGAATTTCTCCCGGAAGATCAATTCCCAATTTCTTCCCCAGTCCAAATTTATTGGCGTAAGAAGAGATGGTATCTACTCCTGTACGCTCGCCTGTTTTATAGAAAAATATATCATTTGAGCGCTTAATAGCTCGTACAACATCAAGGCTTCCTTCAGTTTTTCCATACTGCAGAAAATACCAGTTCCCAAAAGAAAAACTCCCGACACGCAAAATTCCCGTATCTTCAATAATTGTCGAAGACTTTATTGCTCCGCTTTCAAGCCCTGCAATCGCTGTTACAAGCTTAAAAGTTGATCCCGGAGGATAAGAGCCGGATATGGCACGATTCAGGAGGGGCTGTTTTTCGGAATCATTTAAAATGCTCTCCCGATATTTATATTCACCCGGAGCTTCATAGCTTTCATCATGGGTAAAAACATTGGGATCAAAAGAAGGTTTTGAATATAAGGCCAAAATCGCACCGTTTCTAGGGTCGGAAACTACCGCCGCTCCGCGCGTATAATCTGAAAAAGCATCATGAACAGCCTTTTGAATATCAAGATCTAAAGTTGTTCTAAGGTTTTCGCCTGCAGTTGGTTCTTGTTTCCCAAGCTCTCTTATGAATTTTCCTTCCGAATCCACCTCTGAAAGTTTTTTTCCATTTTTTCCATGAAGCATTTTTTCATACTCTGCCTCAAGACCAATTTTCCCGACAAAATCGGATATGCCATATTCTGAAAAACCGGGAAGGATTATCTCATCTTCTGAAACCTGTCCCAAGAAACCCAAGACATGAGCAAAAACATCTTTATATAAATATTCTCTTTGTATATCGTTTTCGACAGGCTTACCCGCGGATATAAGCTTTAAAGCCTCATCTCTTGAGAGCCTTTTGACCTTTTCTCCCTCAGGAATTTTAAATGAAGGACTATTTGCAACCAAAGGTTTGTCTCTCCGATCATATATGATTCCGCGGGGAGCGGCCAATACTTCAGTCCTTGTCCTGTTTTCATCCGAAAGATTTGAATAATAATCTCCTCTTAAAATCTGCACATAAAAAAGCCGCAAAATAATAATTGTCGAGAACAAAATCAGGAAAAGAATGGGAAAGAGGGATAATATTTCAAAAGAAATAAAATTTCCAAAGTTTTTTTTCCTGCCAATTTTTTCCGATGAAACATAATCAAAAAATGCAGGACCAATCTTTACCATAAATACATACGCTCAGAATGACAATCGCATTGGCCTATTTTTACCATAAGAGTCGGGTTTTAAGAAAATAAGAAAGAGAAAACCAAATGCTCCCGAAAATCAAAAAATATATTAGGAGATTATCGCTATATGAAGCAAAATTTGCAAAAACAAAAGAGGAAAAAAATAAAATTAAAAGATTAATTCTGAAATCCCTTACTTCAAAAACGCGCTTTATAAAAACCAAAACAATAAAGGAGCTGATGATTATAATGGGAGTTAAACCTACGGTGTTGACTTTGAGAATATCAAGAAGTATCCCTGCAACAAAGACAAGAATAAGTGTTTTTAAATCCGGGAAAAGCATGAACGATAAAATTGAAACGATAAAAAGGAAAGGAAGAGCCAAGATTGCGGTTTCAAAAAACAATGACGCAAGAATCAATAAAACTAAAATTAATCTTAAATTCATTAGACGGATAAAAGTATAAAAACCAGATTAAGTTTCGAAAATGAAACAAGAGCCTCAATTTTTGCCGTCTGGAATGGAAGGCTTTCGTTTTTGTTAACCGAATTGACGCGGCCAATAATAAAATCGGGAGGAACACCAAAGCCCTTTTCATTTATTTCTCCTTTTGTCAGAATTAATTCTCCGGGAGTTATTTTTTCATTGACATGCACACGGTCCAACAAAATGAAATCCTCCACTCCTCTTGTTACCCCGGGGACATTCCCCTCTGCTGTTTTTCCAAGAACTGAAAATTTTTCATTTAAAGGTAGTATTACTTGCGAATAAGAAGGGGAAACTTGAATTATTTTGCCAACTAGATTGTTTTGTAAAACAACCGCCATTCCCACTTTGACTCCATGTCTTTGCCCGCGATCAATAATTAAAGAGACCGGACTGGAAAATCTTCCCAGGAATCCGATCACGCGAGCCGGCAAAAGATTGAACTTTTTTGTTTCCGCCGTCTCAAATTGGCTTCTCAAAGCTTCATTGTCACCTTTCAATCTTTGAAATTCAATTAGTTTTTCAGAAAGCCTTGTGTTTTCTTCCTTAATTTTACGAAGTTCTGCTCCATCCCCCCGGCTTATAAAAACCCTCAAATCGTAAAGAAGGGCTTTTGGCGGGGAAAAAACCGTTTGCGTAACATTTGAAAGAAATTTTACTGCCGGAAAATCATTATTTAAGAAAATCAAAATTGATGCAAATAAAAAAACAGCAAGAAGGATTAGAGGCTGCTTTTTCATATGATCTATTCTAGCGCTAAGCTTTAAAAATTACAAATATGGTTAGGCTCGCCGAAATAACAAAAAGACAATGCTTTATTGCTTCGGCTTCGCGAAGATTAGGAGTCTTTTCCAATCCGTCCCCGGGGGCCAGCAGGTTTGAAGAATTATCCGCTCTCCCGTACCAAGCGCCGCGTCAACAAAATCTACTTCTTTTGCCTCAACAATTTTCTTATCATAAACAGTGTAATTATACCTTTTACCTTTAAAGAATATATAAATTTCGTCTCCCGCCTCAAGTTCTTTTAAAAGGTAAAAAACCGCGTTATAGCGCCCCACATTCCAGAAATTGTCGGCCGAGTGGGCAAAAAGATAAGTTGTACCGTTTATTCCCGGGTACG
>MFPJ01000041.1:18983-19125 GCA_001782675.1 Candidatus Levybacteria bacterium RIFCSPLOWO2_12_FULL_39_17 | reverse complement strand
GAAGAAGCGCGAGAAGTTTTCTCATATCTAAATCATAGATGGAAGGAGAGCAAATTGTCAAACAAGCAACTTATTGATTATTTATTGTTTTTGAGAAGTTTTTACAATACTGTTCTGTATTGCCAAAATATAATCTATAATA
>MFPJ01000041.1:1545-18826 GCA_001782675.1 Candidatus Levybacteria bacterium RIFCSPLOWO2_12_FULL_39_17 | reverse complement strand
TGAGTTTTGCTGTCGCGCCAGACATTTTCAATTATTTCATCTTTCTCGCAAACCCTGCCGCGGGAGATCAGCAGAAATTTCAAAAGCCTGAATTCCGAAGGGGAAAGTTTCTCCGTCAAATTCTCGTCTCCTTTTGTTATTTCATTGCGAGCAAGATCATAAGAAAGAGCTTGAGATATTTGCGGAGTTAAAGTTTTTAGGTAAGCCTCAAACAGAGGAATCGTTATTTTCCCGTTTTTTGTCAATCCAATTTTTTCCAAAAATTCATTTGTCGAACGGGTTAAATCCTTTTTTTGCTCAGAGGTCAAAGAAGCCCAAATCTCAAACAAGGCTCCCCCGATAGACCCCCTTGATATTAAAAGTTTTTTCAAATCTTTGACTTGCGCAGGTTCTGAAAGCACTGTTTCCCAGGACAATCTTGTTAGCTTGCCGTGTCCTGCGGTCAGTTCCAGAATTTTATCGTGAAGCTTTAGGTCAAGTTTTTTCCCCGTAATCTTCTCAAGATATCTCAATCTAAAAGTAAGCCCCGGCTCATCCATTAGCTTTAAAAAAACCTTATTTTCCCCAACGAATTCGTAGAACTCTGACAAGACAAGAGGATCTACCAGTTCTGTCAGGTAGCGATTTAATGAAAAAACACAAGAGAATCTATATTTTGCGCGATTTCGCAATATCTTTAGATTTGAGAAAAATCCCTCGCCGATATTCGGAGTATACTGGTCAAACCTGTCAAAAAGGAAAACAACCGTGAGCTCTTTTTCAATCGCAAGATAATCAAGTGACTTTTTAAGCGCCTGAAAGAGAATCAAATCGTCCTCAAAATTTTTCACCTCCGAAAGAAAAAAATTTATCTTATCGTGCTCTTCTTTAAGATTTCTTTCAGACAAAGAGTAGGAAAGTGAGACAATCATGAATTTAATTACATCGGCAAAATTTCTCTTTTTCACCTCTGAAAAGTCCATGTAAACAAAATGGAACCATTTTTGGTTCTCTCCAAGATGCTTGAGCCTGACACTCCTATTATATGAAAGCAGTCCCAGGAGATTGCTTTTTCCGGTTCCGGGTAAGCCTATGATCTGGCATGAAGCGCCTTTCTTGATAAAAGATAAAATTTTTTCAACTTCCTCAAGTCGCGTATCTTGCGGATAAAGTTGCTCGAAATGCGCAAGGTCAAGTTTTGACATAGATTATTTATTATATATTATAGATTATATGGCTACAGAAAAAAGTCATGAATTTAGAAAAAAAGCCGCTCAAAAAAACAACAAATAAATATAATCTACAATCTACAATCTATAACTTTCCTGTTACCTTCCTGTTGCTTTAATATCAAGTAGCCTTGATCAATTCGGTATAAACTGCGCTTGATATGAAAGAAAGTTTGACACCGGGAGTGGGGATAAACTATTCTATAAATAGAATGCCAGAAGCATCCGATAATCTAAGAGGCGGTTCACCCTCGAATCGTTCGGTATTAGGAGAAACTACACCAAGGGCACAAATGGGTAATTATTCTGCAGGGGATGTGGAAAAGGCGCAGGTGCGTAGAATTGTGGGCGAATTAGAAGCCGAAAAAGCATCGGGAACTCAAAGTCACAAGAAGGAGCAAGAACTGATAGTGGAGAATACTAGGCTTTCATCCCAGAAGCGTATTGAAAAAGCAGCAGAAATTTTAGGACGCAAGCTGTCGGACAAAGAGCAATCAGCTATTTTAGCAGCACATAATGTTGGGGCAGAAGAGGAGGGAAAAGAAGGTGGCAGGGCTGAGGTTTTTAACTACACCCAAAAGCAAATTGCTCAAAAAGCGCAGCTTCTTAAAGATGCCGGATTTAGCCCTAAGGAAAGACGCATTTTGATTGAAAGTGGAATTGCCGGTCTCCCTCCGGAGAGGTTTGCCGCAATTGATCCTGATGCATACGCAAGTCTTTATGTTAAAGATATTGCATTTTCAGTGAAAAATATAGGGATGGACGGAAATGCTGATTCTAGTTTTTTACAAGACCAAATTTCAAGATTAGACGCGCGGATTAATTCAAATATAGATGTTCCGGAGGCAAGTGCGCTTCTGAATCAATTACAAGGTCTCCTGAGAGAAGCGATACAGCAAGAACGACAACAAAGGCAGGGGCAGGAGAGGAGACAAGAACAAAGGCAAGAAGAGAGGCTTAGAGGAAGATATGCCGATCTTGTATTGACCCCGGAAGAATTCGAAGTATTAGCTCCCGATCAAAAGGAAAACCTAAGAACAAAAATCATTCAAGCGCTTGAGAACGAAAGAGACCCTGCCGCTTCGCGTTTGCCCGAAAATCTACTTGCTGCGGCCTTGCAGTTTTCTGAAACCCGGGAAATGATTTTGAGCAGAATCCTTTTCAGATCTTTGGAAGCAGATTCTGGGAGGTATGAGATAAACTTCTTTGCGTCTGAGAACATCGGAATCATAATGGGACATTTAAGGGGGGAGGCGGAAATGGGAGAAACACCAAAAGAAAAAGAAGAAGCCCGTCAAAGATATAGCCATTTCAGACAGCTGCAGGAAGCAGCTCGCTTGTTTCACGAAATGAATGTAGCAGTAACGTCAGGACAGATAAAAGATTTTGTTGGTTTTTCCCAGACAATAAATTATAAGGATTTTAGAGAAACGAATGCGATCGCCGGAGTACCACAGGCCATGAGGCTTTATGAAGAAAAATATGCCGAAATTATGGCAAAACATGAAGGCATAACAACAGAAGCATACGAGGAATTGACTCGGGAAGTTGAAAGGTCTTTTAGGAATTTAAACGAGGGCGGTCTTATACGAAGCAGATACACAGATAAAAGAGGAGGAGATAATCCTTGGCTTATGAAAGACTGGGAAATCCAGACAGCTTTAAATGTAGGAAAAGCATTTTTCAATTTAACCATGAGGGCGGCAGAACATATTGCCCATAGCCGTCTTGAACCCGGAGGGAAAGTATATGCCGGCTTTCCCCAAGAAGATGCCGCCAGGGTTTTAAGCATTGAAAGATGGGTAGCGAGAAGATTTAAGATAGCATCTAAGCGTGGAGCCCAAAGATTCCTTGACGTGGCGGAAGAAAGGTTTTTTGAATTCGCCCAGGATAAAAGAAGGAAGCTAGGCAGAAACAGAATAGCCGAGATTGGAGGAATGCTTGTCAGAAATATTGAGGTTGACGGGATGCTTGATACAAGAGGTATGTATAGTTCATGGAGAATTGAGCTTGCGTTGTTTGAGAATGTTCCATTCAAAATTAACGGCAAAAGCACTAATTTGAAGGAGTTTTTAGACGAAGAGGATCCTCATACAAAAAGATCCTATAGAATAGAAAAAATAAGGGAGGCTGCCGAAGCTCTTCGGAAAAAAGACAGCATCGATTTAAAAAAGATGGATGAATACGAAAAACAATTGCTTGGGAAAAAGATGGGTGAATACCAAGAACTGTTACTTGCGGAACTGGCGCCATTTATTGATAATTCTCGGATGGCGCTTGGAGTTTTATTGAAGCAAGGGATGCTTTCAGGGGAGGTAGCTTATAAGGCAAGACAGAGAATTTGGGAGAGAGTGGCCCAGGTAAATTTGCCCCTAATGATAAATTACCTTTCAAAAATCAACATAAGAGATCAGATTATTAACCTTACAGAAAAAGACGCAAAAAATAAACCCACCGACTGGACAGGAGGCGTCAAAGCGGAAAATAAAATTCGTGGAGACATGGATGATGATCAATGGGTTAATTTTAAAGACAGAGTGTTAAGGCACCATACCGAAGATATGCAAAGGGCATCACGGGGGGAAGTGGTAAATGATAACGACCACCAAGGAGATTATTCGCCTGAAGAATGGGCGCTCATAGGAAAGATTAGAAATCTGGGTTCAGATATAGCCCCCGATCTAGCAGACATCATGTTTTCTTATGTTCCTTTTATGAATGATGTGCCTTTTGAAGAACTTGATTATGCAAGACCCGGAGACACCATGTATAAAAGAGCGATAGGAGGAGATGTCCCCAACTTTTTCGAGGCATCAAATAATTTATTGGCCATTTGTAATAATGTTGGAGGGGAGAAGATCGAGACAATCCTAGAGGCCATGCTGAAAATTGAGCGGGGAATCGAGTCTCCCCAGGGAAACGACCCAGCAACCGAAAGGTTATTCCCTATAGTCTCCGCATGGGGAGACTTAGTTATGACTAAGGGAGGCAAAAGACAGATATTTGTAAAAGCCTTAGCGGATGTATTAAGGGTTCCCACCTCAGAAGCGCAAACTTTTATAGGCAAAGAAGCCCTTTCTTTGAGTGAGCCTGAAATGTTAAAAGCTTTGGGAGAAGCTGAGAAACATGGGATAATAACTCATGAACAATACAATGAAATGAAAAAGAAGAAGCACCTTACTCTTTTTTGGTTGCTATGGCTGATTCTAAGAGATGTAGTCGTGATGGCTCCCCTAATCGCAGGTTGGCAAGTTGGAAAACAAACAGGAGGCACGCTTAAGCTATCAGCATAAGAAATAATTCTCTTTAAGCTCCAACAATTTTCCTGATTATACCCAATGGCCCTGCCTTCGCTCCAGGCATAGGTGTTGGAGCAAATGCTGTAATTCCGGCCCCAACAGTACTTCTCACAGTTCCCGTGGCCGCTCCGGCTCCCGCGCCGATTGACTGTCCAATACCCGCCGAAAGCTTGCCTTCAGGAGTCTTGAGCGCCGCTCTTACAATCTGGACAACATTTGGAGTAAGAAGAATTATCCCCAGTCCGATTATCGCGGCGAAATTTTTTGGGTTTCCGGGGTTTCCAATAAACGGCGGAACAAAAGTTCCATATCCGCCGCGTCCAAATTCCTCAATAAACACTTTTCCCAGCAAAAACATAAGCAAAGTGGTGGGAAAAGCGGAGAGGTTGGCAATAATATCCCTGACCCAGGCCCCAAAATTAAGGGTTGAGCCGGGAATCAGGCCTCCGGCAATCCAAAAAGGAGAGAAAACAATGTTGATCAAAATGAAAATATAAGTTTTTAATAACTGGAACCAAAGGCGGAAAAGAGCAATCAGAATCGCGGCGGCAATGACTATAAAGGCAATAAGTCCCCCAAGTATTCCAAGCACCTTGTCCACTCCGCCCCCAAGAAACCCGCCGGCAATGCCTCCTACTACTCCTCCAACTATCGTTCCACCTACCGGAATTATAGAGCCTGCTAATCCGCCAATGACCATCCCTATAAAACCAGCTATAATTCTTCCGGATGTCCCAAGACTAAAAAGGCTAGCAATTATACTGCCGATTCCAATAGAGGCATCTTTTGCGATGCCGGTTCCTCCTAAAAATCCCATAGCGCTTAGTGGATTTGCGCCTTGTATTGAATTTGGACTGAAGGAAGCGACATCTACCAAATTGGCAGAAGAAAAGATATTGAAAATCAGGAAAAGAAGCACATACATCATATCAATTAAAAAACCCGCAATCGCAAATGAAAAGGTAACCAAGACCAGAGCAATTATAATTTTAGGAATTTGGTTTTGAATAGTCATAACTGTCCGGGGGTCTATTTTTATCCGGAACATTATGCCAAGGCCGATTAAAACAAATATCAAAACAAAAAACATAAAAACTACATTTCTAAAAACTATCCATAATTTCATTATCTTGCTTAATCCGGAGAATCCTACACCGTTCCCGGAGACATCGTCTATTGTTGGATCTGAATTTTGCTGATCTTGCGATAATCCGGGATCTCCCGTATTTCCTGCGTAGGTTTTTTTTGCAATTCCAAAATTTCCCGCCAAATATCTTACATATTGAGAACCTGAAACGGGAATATCAAAAGTCGCCGCTATCATTTGGCCGGTAATTCCAATTAATCCCCCGCCGTTTTCAACAAAACCAATTTTGCCTGTCGCCGGATCCACTCCCAAACACTTGCCGCTTGGATTCATTGGGTCAAACCCGGCTATCTGGCAGGAGGCGGCAGCCGCGATCTCCAAGAGAACAGATTGGGTATAGGTATGGAAATTTTGGGGCACATCAGGATTTGTATTTAAATAGTTTGTCCGCGAGCCGGTGGATGAAAACTGCGCGTTGGCTGTTGGTGTAACCAAAAAACAAAAAACCAAAAACAAAAAACCAAAAACAAAAAACCATGAAGCAATAGACCTTAGTTTCATAGGGCAGCCTAATTTAAGTATGGGTTAATCTGAAAAAATTGTCAACACAAGGGGGATAACAATTGACAACTGACAACTGACAATTGTTAAAAAACCAATTTCTATATTAAAATTTATTTAGATTTCGCCCGAATTTAGAATTCAACAAGGGTGTTTGATAATTGGAAAGCTTGGTTATTGGTTATTGTGTTTGAATGTGGTATTATTATGCGATCAATCAATGAGAAAAATAATTTTAATATTTTTTTCTTTTCTCTTGTTTTTCTCAATTTTTCCTTCAAGAGCTTCTGCCCAATTGCCTTCCGAAGAAAAAGCAACAGAAAGTTCCCAGACAGTAGGGTACGATTTGCCCTATCCCGGAATTCTCCCTGACAATCCTCTCCATTTTTTAAAAGCAATAAGAGATAGGATCGTTGGGGTTCTTATAAGCGATCCGCTTAAAAAAGCAGAATTTAACCTTCTGACTTCGGATAAGAGAATAAGTTCCGCGATGATGTTAGCCGCCAAAGGAAAAGATAAGCTGGGGATTGAAACATTGTCAAAAAGCAATAATTATTTTCATCAGGCAATAAGTTCGGCAAATGAAGCAAGAAATATGGGGAAGAGAATTGATATGGTTTTACATAATCTGGAATTATCCTCAAAAAAACACAAAGAGTTGGTAAGGGGGATGGAGGAAAAAGTTTCTCGGGAATTTTTATCCCAGCTTCAATCAGAGGAAAAAAGACTCTCGGAGTTTGAAAAATCTGTGATTCAGTTAAGGACTAAGTGAATTAGATCTTTTTTAGAACCCGGATAATTTTTTTGTTCAAAACAAATTTCTATTTCTTCAATTTTTTAAAATTTTTTCCTGCCTCAAAAAGCGAAGCTAAAAAATAACCTGATCTAGTTTGATACAAAAGTTGATAGTTGACTATGCTGATATAGTGTCCTACCATTTATTTCGGCACTACATATGGGTGTTTAAAGGATTGTTTGCACTTTAATACTAATTCAAAAGTCAAAAGGCAAAACTCAAAATTGTAATTTGAAAAAATTTAAACTTTTAACTTAATTTTTGACTTTTAAATTTTAATTTTTAACTCTCACATGACTTGTCCTTATTGCAAAAGCGCAGATTCGGAGGTAGTTGAGACAAGGGTTTCTGAGGATGGAAGCAATATCCGACGAAGAAGGACCTGTGTTTCTTGCGGGAAAAGATACACAACCTACGAGAGGATAGAAAACATTACTTTAATTGTCCAGAAAAAGGACGGAAAAAGAGAGCAGTTTGACAGAGAAAAATTGAAGTCCGGGGTAATGAAAGCTTGTGAGAAGACAACTGTTTCTATGGAGTCTATTAATAATATAGTAGATGAGACAGAACGCGAATTAATGTCAGGGGAATCAGTTGAAACAGACGCAAAAAAAATAGGACAGATAGTTGCCGCAAGACTTAAGAAACTGGACAAGATAGCATATATAAGATTCGCAAGCGTTTTTAAGCGATTCGTAGATTTAGAGGATTTTGAGAAAGAACTAAAAAAACTAATCAAATAAAAATATGAACAAACAAAATTTAGAAACAGAATTAATACTTCTTTGTGATTATGCGCTCATATCTAAGGAAGGCAAGCTAAGCGCGTTAGGAATTTTCGAAGAACTTCGGACCACAAATCCAACTGCTGTTTTAGCGAAGGGATTTTTAGTTGCAACATTAAGTGGTACGCCGAATACAGCTTATAAGCTGAATATTAAAGCAGAGCATAAGGTAGAAAAAAGATCAATTCTACCACCTTTAGAGATGGGTGTTCAGACAGGTCCAAATGGGAGAAGCAATTTGCTTTTAGAGCTAGTTGGTATAACTTTCCCTAAGGAAGGAATATATGACTTTAAAATACTCAGCGAAAAAGAAGAAGTGGGCTCCACCCATCTAACAGTGATTAAGATGAATAACAACAAAGAAAGGGAGGTAGCTAATTAAATATGAACAATAACGAAGACTATCTTTTAGGATCCACTATAAATCCATCGAGTTCTTTTGGAAATGGAACTGAATCTTTTGGCTCTCTGGAAGCGTTTTCATCAGAGATTGTCGAAGTAGGAAACGCAGGGGGATCCATAGGGTCTTCTACAGCTAATTTGACAGAGGGCAAATCTATCATAACCCCGTTAGGAAGTAGTGATTATGCCACCACCGGTTCTTTTGCGATTAGTTGTTACAGAAAAACAGAAGACATTCCAGTAATTAAGGACGAAAAAGACCCAGAAGGTTTACTTTCTATTATTGATAGATGTCATCACAAGAAGATATTACTGCAGGGATATAGATCTAGTGCAAATTTATACGAATGATATTTAGATTATGAAACTTACAGGATTATCGGAAAAAGTATTTTTGGATCGTTACTCCCTGAAGGATAAAAAGGGAAATCCCATTGAAAAGACTCCTGATCGGATGTGGAAAAGGATAGCAAAGGCAGTCGCCGCAATTGAAAAAAAGGAAGACCAAAAAAAATGGGAAAGAGAATTTTATGAAGCAATGTCGGGCTTCAAATATGTTCCCGGCGGCCGGATTTTGGCCGGCGCGGGCACAGGATTTGAAGTAACCTATTATAACTGTTTTGTCATACCTTCGCCTCGTGATTCACGAGAAGGAATTCTTGACTCTTTAAAACAAATGGTTGAAATTATGGCTCGAGGCGGCGGGGTGGGTATTAATCTTTCATCTCTTAGGCCCCGTGGACAGAGGGTTGAAAAAGTGAATGGGTTCTCGTCAGGGCCATGTAACTGGGCGGAATTATTTTCTGTTGCTACAAAAGATATTATTCAGCAAGGCGGGACCAGACGCGGCGCCTTAATGCTTATGCTTTGGGATTGGCATCCCGATGTTGAGGAATTTATAACCGTCAAGCAGGATCTTGCGCGGATTAATGGTGCAAATCTCTCCGTTTGCGTATCAGATTCCTTTATGGAGGCTGTGGAAAAAGACCTTGACTGGGAACTTGTTTTCCCGGACAAAAAAGATCCTGAATATGATACCAAGTGGAATGGAGATATTTTTGAATGGAAAGCACAGGGTAAAAAGGTTATAGTTCACAAAAAGGTAAAAGCAAGAGCCATCTGGGACTTGGTTGCGGAGGCTGCTTGGAAGTCGGCCGAACCGGGAGTAGTCTTTATGGAGCGTTATAACAAGCTCCACAACAATTGGTACTGGAACAGGATTAATTGCGTAAATCCATGCGGGGAGGAAGGTCTTCCCCCTTGGGGAGTCTGTAACCTTGGATCAATTAATCTTTCGTCTTTAGTCCGCGGCAATAACATTGATAAAAAAGGAGTTTTTGACTTTAAAACATTAAGAAAAGTCATTCGTGCCGCCACTCGTTTTCAAGATAATGTTATTGACATGGATACTTATGTATTTGAAGGAATAAGGGAAACGCAGCTTGAGGGAGAAAGAAGGATTGGTCTTGGAACAATGGGTTTGGGAGATACTTTAATTAAGCTTCATTTGCGTTATGGATCGGCAGAATCATTAAAGTTTATCGAACGAGTCTACAGAATTATAAGAGATGAGGCATATCGGACATCAGTTGAGGTGGCAGCGGAGAAAGGACATTTTGGAAAATTTGACAAGAAACTTTATCCTCAAGGCAAATTCATTCGGTCGCTGCCGGAAGATATCCAGGAATCAATAAAAGAAAAAGGAATAAGAAATTCAATTTTGCTAATGCAGGCACCAACAGGATCCACCTCCCTTATGGTAAATACAACTTCAGGTATTGAGCCTGTTTTTGAGTTTGAATTTGTCAGGCGCGACAGAATTGGAGAGCATGTAATTCTCCACCATCTTTATGAAAAATGGTATCAAAAGCATAAGGCGGACATTGAAAGCGGCAAGATTTTGCGGCCTTCTTGGTTTGTTTCGGCAAACGATCTGACGCCTGAGGATCACATCAAGGTCCAGGCAGCAATTCAAAAATATGTTGATGCTTCAATCTCAAAAACGGTAAATGCTCCCAAGACCCATACGGTGGAGGATGTTAAAAAGCTCTATACTCTGGCTTATAAACTTGGCTGCAAGGGAATTGCGTACATGAGGGATGGTTCGCGGGCAGGCGTTCTTGAGCGGGTAGATGATAAGAAAAAAGAAGAAAACCAGCCTGAGATAAAGCAAGCTCCGGCAATAAGCAAGAGACCACCTATTATGTATGGTTTAACTTACAAAACTCAAACGCCCCTCGGGGATGCTTTTATAACAATTAACAAGAATGAGAACGGGGACCCTTTTGAGGCATTTGTCACAATTGGTAAATCCGGTTCTGATGTTGCGGCTATGACAGATGCCCTGGGACGAATGATTTCAATTACCCTTCGTCTTCAAAGCCCTGTTCCGGCACGCGAGAGAATAAGACAAATTGTCGCCCAGTTATCGGGAATCGGAGGAATGAGAACGGTAGGCTTCGGAGAAAACCGGGTCAGATCTGTTCCCGATGCGGTTGCCAAGGTTTTGGCAGAGGAGTTCGGGTTTTCCGTAAACGGAGTGGTAAAGGATCTCCGGAAAAATGAATTATCCCAATCAAATGGACAGACCCTGCCTGCCGGCCCGCTTCGCCAAAGCTCTAGCGAGGCGAACAAGCAAGGCAACGGGAAAGCAAGCGGCGGGATTGTTCCTAATGGCCAGGTCTTATCCTCCAGCGCTCAAATTACTCCGGCTTCGCAATCGGCTGTTTCTGCCGATACCGTTGTCATGGAGCAGCTAAGTATTTCCGCAGAACCTTCAACACCGATTGAATCGGTGTCAACTCAGAGCTCATTTGACTTGTGTCCTTCTTGCGGAGGAGCAAGCCTTGCCCATGAAGAAGGATGCAAGAAATGCTATAGCTGCGGCTATTCTGAATGTTGAATTATATGAAAACAGTTTTTGGAAATTAGAAAATAGTAATGGAAAATAGAAATTAGAAAATAGCAAAACCGCTTTCCAGTTTCAAATTTCTATTACCAATATCCAATTTCTTATAACTAATTTCTAACTCTAATATATATTGGAAATCGCCGTGAAAGTCGGCGGAACTGCCGGTACTGTTATATCCAGAAAACAATATATATTTTCATCCCCGAGCAGGGAATCTTTTTATTTTACTCTCGGGGACATCGGGAGTTTTTTTATGGCGATTTATACAAGAACAGGAGACAAGGGGAAAACTTCTCTTTTTTCGGGGAAAAGAGTTTGGAAGGATAATCTTCGGGTAGAAACCTATGGGTCTCTGGATGAGGTAAATTCGATTATTGGAGTATCAATCGCCAATCTTAAATTATCAAACAAAAAAATTATTCATCTCAAAAATCTTTTAATTGATATTCAGAGGACGCTTTTTTATGTTAATTCATATCTTGCCGGTTTATACGATGCAATTGACAGCATAGACTTAAATAAAAAAATTGAAATCTTCGAAAAAGAAATAGATGAAATGACACAAAAAGTGCCGAAGCTTTCAAATTTTATTTTGCCGGGAGGAGGAACTGCCGGAGCAAACCTTCAACATGCAAGGGCAGTGGCAAGAAGAGCAGAGAGGCTAATCGTAAAGCTCTCAAGAAGAGAAAGAGTTGATGAAAGGGCAATTAAATATATAAATCGCTTATCAGATTTTCTTTTTACGGCATCCCGATTTGCAAACTTTATTGAGAAGAAAAAGGAAAGGATTTGGTCCCGATGAAATATGAATGGTGAAGCATATACGGTTTCTTATGACAGAGCTAACTATAGAGCCCCCGTTAAAGGGGACTTTGACTCCTTTGATATTTTAAAAAGGAGAGAGGAGGGAATAAAGGATAATATTTTGCGATATCTTGGAGAATATCGTTTGGGAGTAAAATTTGATGAGTTTTTTTACAGAGTGGAAACAGATTCCTCAACATCTGAAAAATATTTGGCAGGTAAGGAACCTGGACCGATAAGAGATATTTTCAGGCGTGCTATAAGAGCAAAAGAAGAGAAAGGGCTTCCTGTCCGGCGCGAAGTCGCAGAGTGTTTAGGATTCCAGAAATTAGAGAAGGAATTACTGGGGGGGCTTGATGATAAACTTTTTGTTTGGGTTAGTCCGCCCGGTTCAGAAGAGGAAGGTTACGGTCTTTACAGCTTCACTTTCATAGGAGAAGCCATAAAAGATCCCGAAACAGGTGAGAGAAAAATAAGAGTGATTCCCTACAGAAATGTGGCAACTCTCGAAGCTCACAGAAGAAGAGTGGCCTTATTTAGTAATGATTGTGGCAGGTTTGAGAAAGACACAGACTTTCTTGCCAATCCGGTTATCTTTTCTTCCAATGAGAGTATTAAAACGACGGACGATATACTTTCAGTTTTGGGAGAGCGGGAAAGATTTAACATAGAATGGTTTGAGAGACTCAAGCAAAGAGTAGGAGGACTTATGGATGAGTATGTGAGGCTTGTAAAAACCGGAGCCTCTGATTGGGAATTGGTGAGAGCAAGAAATGCGATCGAGAATTATACAATATCTATAAAAAATGAGATTATAGAGGGGAAAGTTTTTTCGGATGAAGAACTATCAAAAAAATATATTTTCGCTGAATTCGGCAAAGATACCCCTCCTCCTGTTGCCGGAAGCTGCGGCTCAACTTTAATGGAATTGCATAATGAACACAATAGGAATTGGGAATATCACTTGGGAGACTGCGTTGTTTGCCAAGCTAAGTTCGTCGATGTAGGTCCGTGCAACATTTGTAAAAACTGTGAGAAGGAATTCGATAAAGAAGAATCAATGCCCTGGGGGCCCCGGGGTCGCATAGAATTAGGGATTTTAGCCTCAAAATAGACAAGAGCTTATAGTAAAAAGTACAAATTGTGAATATCTTGGGAATAACTACAAAAATGTAGACCCATAATATAGATTTTTCAATTTCGAATTTAAAATTGATAAACTTTAATTATGTCTTTTCTCGATTTAATATTTCCAAAAAAATGCATTAACTGCCGTCGCTTCGGCGATTTTATTTGTTCCGATTGTTTCTCAAGAATTAAATTTAATGATAATTTTCAATGTCCTGTCTGTTTTCGGCCATCAGTTAATGGCCTTACGCACCCGGTGTGTAAGGCTCGATACTCATTAGACGGTGTGATTTCGGTAGTCGCTTACAGCCCTGTTACAAAGCGCATGATTCAGCAGTTTAAATACAAACCTTATGTATCAAAACTAAAAGATACGATTGGTGAGATTATGATTGAAGGATTATTACAAAATGAATCTTTTTATTCTTTTATTGAAAAATATACACCTGCTTTGATTCCCGTTCCTTTAAGCATGAAGAAGTTCCGTTCACGGGGGTATAACCACGCAGAGCTTTTGGCATCTTATGTCGCAAAATATTTCCATCTAGTTATAAGTAATAAGTTATTAGTCCGTGTCAAAGATACCAGACCACAGTATAAACTAGGTAAAAAAGAAAGATTTGAGAACATTCGGGGCGCATTCAATATCCGCGAATCCGCCGGCCGGCGGACAGAAATTCCCAAGTCCGTTATAATCATAGACGATATCGCAACAAGTTTCGCAACGCTTCACGAAGCCGCCAAGGTTTTAAAACGAGCCGGCACCAAAAAAGTCTTGGGAATCACTTTTGCAAAGGAACTCTAAACTAAACTTGCAATTTGCCCCTGTAGTTTGATATAATTAGCTTCAATTGGGGATGCATTGCATCGACAGAATTGTTCTTTAAAAACTGCAAGCCGACAATGATTCAAAGTCGTAAACCTGAATCAAAAATAAATGCTAGGAACTTTCTTAGCGGTCAAAGTCTTGCGCGCGCAAATCTTGCGTACGCTTACAACTAAGACCTGTTCGTACCACTATTTTTCCAAACGATAAGGTACGGGCAAAAACAAAGTTTGGATATGATAATAGTTTTGGTTTAGATTATTATTTGAAAAAATAAACCTTGGTTACAACAAATCCTGTTAGCCGGAGTATGTTGTATCGACAATTAAAGACTGAAGAAGCTTGTAGATGTTTTTATAGATGCAGTTTTGGACGGGAGGTCATTCCTCCCCATCTCCACAAATTAGATAGTGTTTTTCAGCTCCCGTTTGGCTTCGAGCTCAATTGCCTTTCTTCGTTCATCCTTATGTCTTTCGCGCTTGTTTTTTGAAAGCACAAGCGAAATTTCCACCTTAAAATTGCCGTTTTTTAAATATAGCGACAAGGGGATAATTGTAAACTTCCCTTGATCCATTTTAGATTTTAAGGCAAGGATTTCCTTTTTATGGAGCAATAATTTTCTTGTTCGATCTTCTTGATATCCTTCGATTCTGGAGAATTTATAAGGAAAGATTTTGGCATTAATAAGATATGCTTCGGGTCCTGAAATTCGAACATATGCATTGGATATGTCCGCGTGTCCGGCGCGAAGCGCTTTTACTTCAGACCCAAGCAAAACAATCCCTGCTTCAAGCTTCTCCTCAATTTTAAAAGTTTTAGCATATCGGTTGATTATTTTCATGCCTTAATTATATCAATTTCGGAAGCCGTAAGAGTATAAAGTATTAAGAAGAAGGTATAAAGTATGAAGTATTAATACTTAAAGGTCAAAGGAGTATAATTTCCCGGAGATAACTACATATATCTTTTTCCGGGATTCATCTACGGAAAAAGAGGAAGCATTAGATAACTCTTTTGAAACATATTGATTTTTGACCTCGCCTGATTTTGAAATCGAGATTATTCTATTTGTATCTTTGTCCAGTGTATAAACATTTTCATAATCAAGACCTGTAAAGATTTTTGAGTTTTCACTAATGGGTTTTGTTAAACCGGAGATAGAAAATGTTTCCTCGGTACCTTTTGTGAATTTGCGTACTTTTCCACTGTCTAAAATCCAGATAGAGCTGTCAATAGCCATTGAAACGGGATTATTTAAAGTAACATCGGCTTTAAAATAATCGGATCTTCCAGAAGATCCTCCGGCATATTTATCGACTGTTTTTGTTTTAGCATTCAAACCGTAAAGGTTGGACCCAAAAGTGTCAAGTGAGACCAGTTCTTGCGCGTCTTTTACAATGGCCGTCGTTTTCCCCGATTTCTTGTCCGTTTTTGTTATTCCGGAATCTCCAAGTAGATAAATGGAATTTGAATCGGAAGCCAAGCTCTCAATATTCTTATTGTCAGATTTTGCACTTTTTTGAACCTTTCCATCTGTTGAAATTAAACTAATTTCGCCTCCTTGTGCTTTTACAACAAATAAGGAATCTTGCCTGAATCCCACGAGATCAACTTCTTCATTAAAGATAAGCTTTCGGTTAGAAAGCGTCGCGCCTTGGTTCAATTCCCCGATCTTGCTTTCTACTTTTCCTATAAATTCATCAAGGTTTTTTCTTTCTTTTGTTCCTTCTTGAAGAATGCTTCTTTTCCCCTCAAGCGTCCTTTTTATTTCCTCAAATTCTTCAAGAGCAAGTCCTTTATTCAGGGAAATTAAAGCAACAGCTTCATCGTATCCTTTTTGATTAGGCTCTATAATCTCCGACAAAATTTGCGCTCGTTTGGCTTGCTCCTGTCTTGATCTCTCAAAAAATATGCTTCCCAAAAGAAGTATTCCCAAAAAAACTATCGCAAGGATTAACGCCTTCTTTTTTGTAGCGCCTTCAAAATTGATAGGAAAAGAAATCTTGGGAAGTCTGATCTTGGCACCAATTGACATAACCTGCTTCTGTTCTTCCCCTTCTTCTTGATTTGAGGCAATATCTTCTTTGACAGCACCTTCTTCTTCAATTTTTTTAATATTTTTGTACTGAAGAATAATTGCGGCTTCTGTCCCTTGAGACTCCTCATGAATAATCGGAGCAAGATTTTCAGAGATCTCGGAAACTTCAAGATTGTCAATAACTTGAGTGAGCTTTTTAATTGGAATTTTTTTCGAGAAATCTCCGGTTTCAAGAATTACAATATCATCGGGCTTAAGCTCTCCGGAGAAGGCTACTGTCTTTCCCTCCTCGCCGGCTGCAATTGTCCCGACTTTTCCGTTTCTTTTAAGAATGACCGCGCCGCCCGATGCAATAACGATGTAAAGAAAGTTTTGAGTTACAGTCGATAAAACTATAGAAACTTCTTTTTCCGGTTCAAGATCTGAAATTGCGTTCTCAACGCTTTTTTTAATACTGCTTAGACCCTTTTCGTCTAAAGAGAAATATTCTTTTTGAATTTTTTCAAACAACTCTTTGCCTTCCGTAACAATGCTTGTTTCAGAATTTTGCGACCTGAGACTTAGAACAATAAAAAGGTTTAAGGTTGAATATGCTTGCGCCCATGTTGTCTCTTGCGGGTTGGCGACAATTTTTGAAAGGAGGACATTAGTCTCCATATTATAAGAATAGCACTGTAAATATAAGAAGCGCAATAGCCGCCCCCAAATGGATAAAAGATAATAACTTAAAGATTGGAGAGAAGGTAATTTGATTTACGATTCTGTTTAAATTTCTTATTTGCATTGCCAGAATTAAGGCAAATAGAATATAAAAAGAGATAAGAATAATTAAAATAATTCGGAAGAGAAGATCCTGATTTGAAAAAAGTTGAATCAAGAATTGAAATAGCTCCATTAGTGCTTGCCTCCAATCATGTCGGCAATAACTCTAACAATTCTTGCCGGTTCAGGCGCCCTGTCAAATTCAAAATTCGCAAGAGTTCCTGCGGTTTGAATGAGCACATCCCCATAATTAAAGACAGACCTTACGGATCCCACCTGGGAATAAGAAACATCTTCTATTAGATTAAGTCTTGTTTCTGAGACATGCTTATACAGAATTCCCGACACATCAAGATCTATGATTCTAATATTTGTAACAAGGCCGACGTTAAAGTACCATAGCGTAAATTCAACCAAAATAAAACCAAAAATTGCAAGGTAATAAAAGAGAATGCTTACCAATTGTGTCTGAGGCGAAATTTGAATAAACGGAGTAATAAAATCAGAGAATAAAAAAAGAAGTGGAGGTATAAAAATTAAGATTAATGCAGTCAGGATCCAGGGTACATTGGTAATTAAATCACGACGGACAAGAAGCACAATCTCTTCATCTTTTTCCTGGTTTTCAAATTTTACTTTTTTTGGATGGTAGCTTAAGGAACTGTAGAAGTGAA
>MFPJ01000041.1:0-1517 GCA_001782675.1 Candidatus Levybacteria bacterium RIFCSPLOWO2_12_FULL_39_17 | reverse complement strand
GAAGTGAAGATTTTCCTCTTCTCCCAATGCCTTTGTCACAGGCTGTTTTTCATTATTTAAAATAAATTCTCCAGTAAGTTCTTTTTCTTGTTCTTCAGGCATGTGGGCTTATTATAAATCAAGGAATAAGACAAAGACAAATTTAAGCTACTTTTTTTCTATATTAAAGAAATAGAAACCAGACTGCGGGATTGAAAGATATCCGGGAGCTCTAAGATTGAACGCTCTTTTAAAGTCTTCTCCTGAAAGCGATACTCCATTTATTACGACACTATTGGTTGATCCGTTTCCTTGAGAAACAGACACGCTTGATGCGGACGAAATTCCTCCGCTTCCTGACACCAAATTACGGAGCTCTTCCATGCTGTAGGGACTTCCTCCCCAGCAAGAAGTTGTAGTTGGGGTAATTCTTGATGTGTCAATGCCCCCTGTTTTTAGGGCGATTGCTGCATTTACAATATCTGCCATTTCTTCGGGGCTAAGCCATGGGTTGGATCTCCCGCATTTATCGGATGATGGGCTATAGCCTTTAGTGTACCATGCTTTATAAACCCAAGGAGATCCTCCTAATTTATCATAAGATTTATCCACAAAGCTGCTTCCACCTGACCCGTCTGTTGTGTCCCAGCCAATTGGTGAAGCAAATCCTCCGTGGGTTGAGGCATAGTATGTTACAACATCTTCAAGTACTTGTCCGCGTGTTGAGTCAACTGCGCTTTTCCATGCATCTGGAGGACTATCTGATTTACCTTTGTTGAAAACCTGGCAGGCTTCGGTTGTACAGATATCCTTTCCTTCCTGCTTGTAGCGATAAGCATAAGTACGCGCCGCAATAGCTTGTGCTTTTAATGCTTCAGGATGCCAGCTCGACGGCATTTCAGCAATTCCATAAAGATAAGTTGTTTCAAAATCCATTTCTCCAAAACCTGAAACCTTGATGCTGCCCCCTGTGTCTTTGCCAACTGGGGTCTTTCCATAATAAGCATTTAAAATTTCCGAGAAGTTTTTTCCTGATTGTGCTCTACCGCGGGCGCCATATTGGCTCATTCCTTTTCGATGGGTATGTGCACCGAAAGCGAAAGCAGCAAAATAGCCTGAGGGCGCAGCCTCTCGAAACCCCTTTATAGACGCATTGTAATCATCAGCTAGTTCGCTGTCTCCAATAGTTGCAGTAAATCCACCGGATCGCGCGTTTATGATCTCATTTTGTCTTGCAGACAGTTCTGCAATCTCTCCTGATAATTTTGCTTGGTAATCTTTTGCTCCTTTTACAACTTTTTCTATTTCCCCTTTTTCTTGTGCCAGTTTTTCTTTGACAATTGCGAATTTTTCTTCCTCTTCCTCAAGTTTTTGCTTGCGTGTTTCAAGGTCAACAAGTTTTAGGGCAAGCGCTGTGATAGTTTCTTTATCGCGGTCTGCATCCTTTTTTTGATAAATAATCATCCTTGTCACATCTGCCGCATCAGCAGATGATATGAAGACCAGGAGAGGAGAGAAAAAGTAACTTTTTATATAAT
>MFPJ01000040.1 GCA_001782675.1 Candidatus Levybacteria bacterium RIFCSPLOWO2_12_FULL_39_17 | reverse complement strand
AACGCTTCCTTCGTTTTCGATTATTGCATCTGAGAGTTCAAGACATGCTTGTACTTGTTGTTTGTGTTTGCCCTCTTGCGCCATTTCGCGGTCATCCAATTCCTTGAATTGTTCAAAGTTCTGAATTTCAGAAGAGTAGAGGCCTCGCTTGGCAAATAACTCGTACCTTCTCTTTTGGTTTGCGATAACCCCTATTATATATGCATTGAATTTTTGTTTAAGGAATTCTATCTCGGCGGGATTTCTTATAGCATCGATTACCACTAAGTCAGGATTATCTTTGTCAATGATCTCTGCTGTTTGCTTTGCCAATATATCTGCCCCGAGTTTTTCGCGAAGCTCATTCGAAATCATATGACAATTATTTCTTGAAACTTCAAGACCTCTTTTTTGCACTTCAGTTTTAAGAACGTCTGAAAGAGAGTAGGCGGAATAACCTTTTTGCTTAAGGATTTCAACAACGATTCCCTTTCCTGAGGCAATCGGCCCCACAAGCCCAATAACTTTTCTTGGCATTATGGGAGTATATTCTATAACTTTTTAAGTGGTTAAACAAGATGAAAATTTCTTCTAAATTAAATTCGCTTTCTTGTTCTAAGATAATATAGAAAAATCAATCCTATGCTTACAATATGAATTAATGCCGTTAATTGTAGATTGGCATTCAGGAATGCTACCCGAATTAGGAAATCTACTACAATCAAAAAAACCAGCAAGTAGATAGCGCGTATATTTCCCTTACGATAAAAACTTAATAAGCTCAAAAATATTATAACTTCTATGGTTGCGTAAATTAATGATCCGCCTTCTGCCTTCAGAAGTCCCGACAGCATCGGAAAAGGATTTTGGCCGTCTGATACCAGATATAAATATAACAATATAGCAATAGAGAGAAAAAATATAAAAAATAAAGTATCTAAGATTTTAGATTTATCCATTTTCTATTTTTCCCAGCTGTCAACAGCTCTTGCGATGGATGTGCCGGCGGTCGGAGTCGAACCGACACGACTCTTGCGAGTCATAGCTTTTTGAGAGCTACGTGTCTACCAATTCCACCACGCCGGCATTGAAATTTAGGCTCATTTATTATATACTTTCATACTATGACAATTCAAGAAATTTACGATTTAGCAATCCAAATGGGGATTAAAGCTGATCCCAGAGGGGAGGCAAAGATCAAGAAGCTTCTTGAAAAAAGAAAGCAGGAACACAAGGAGCTTTCGGAAAAAAAGAAAAAATATTTTGATCCTGAATCTTTGAAGAATCCATATTCGGACTCAAGAATTTTGTTCGGTGATCCTAGAAAGGAAGTCAAAAAATTAATGGCCGGCATAGACGCCGGGGCTGCCGAGGCTTTGCTTGTGGATCGCCTAAACCAAAAGGGGGAGAACATCGATCTTTTAGTTTCCCATCACCCCAGTGGCCACGCACTTGCCTCTCTTCATGAAGTAATGGAAATGCAGGTGGATATGTATGAAAATATAGGAGTTCCGGTGAATGTCGCACATGCGTTGCTTGAGGAAAGAAGGGCATTTGTCAAAAGGAGATTTGGTCCATTAAATCATTCGCAAGCCATCGACGCTGCAAGATTTCTTGATGTGCCGCTCATGGCAATCCATACAATATGGGATAATCTCGGAAATTATTTTATGCAAAAGCACATTAAAAATAAAGAATTTGAGACTGCAGGAGAAGTTTTAGAATTTGTTTCGGAAATTCCCGAGCTTGTTGAGGCTACAAAAGGAAAAGCCGGACCTTTTCTTGCCTCCGGTTCAGAAACAAGCAGGGCAGGGAAGGTAGCAGTTTTTATGACAGGGGGAACAAGTCCTTCCAAGGAGTCTTACTTAGAAGTGGCCAAAGCAGGAATTGGTACTATTGTTGAAATGCATGTGTCGGAGGAGGCCATTCAGGAACTTAAAAAATTACATATGAACACTGTGGATATTGGGCATGTGGCGGCTGACTCAATTGGCGCAAATATTTTTCTTGACGAGATCGAGAGGCGCGGTGTAGAAGTTGTGCCGTCCTCAGGCTTAATAAGAGTAAGGAGAAAGGAAAAATTCATATGATTTCCGTTAATGATTTGCGCGCCGGTATCACATTTGAGGAAGGAGAGAATATTTTCAAAGTATTATCATTCGAGCACATAAAAATGGGGCGGGGCTCGGCCAATATAAAAGTAAAGGTTAAAAATTTGCGCAGCGGCGCGACAACTGAGAAAGGGTATACAAACGGAGCTTTTGTTAAAGATATAGAGCTTCAGAAAAAGGAATTTCAATTTTTATACAAAGAAGAGCAAAGCGCTTATTTTATGGATCCTGTAACTTTTGAACAAAAGCAAGTCCCTCTGAAAACTTTAACAGGCAAAAAATTTTTAAAGGAAGGAGAGGTAGTTTCCTTAGAGTTTTACCAAGATGAGGCCCTCGATTTAATCCTTCCTCCTAAAATAACGCTTAAAGTCGTAGACACGACTCCGGGTGTCAAAGGCAATTCCGCCTCAAATGTTTATAAAGACGCTCAGCTCGAAAACGGGATGAATGTCCGCGTTCCCCTCTTTGTAAATATTGGAGAAAAAATTGTTGTGGACACAAGGGAAGGAAACTATACTAAAAGAGCCTAATAATTTTCCTGCTTTGATGAATAAGATCTTTCAGAAAATTACATCCAATGGGATAGTAAGTCTTCTTTCTTATCCTCCGTATCTATACTTCTCCCTCTCTGTTTTTTTCTCTCAAGTTGCGTTCAATATGCTGAACATAGTTTTAATCTTTTTAATTTTTCATTTAACATCCTCAAATTTGGCCGTTTCGTTCCTGCTTTTTTCAATTTTAATTCCTCAAATTCTCCTGAGTTTTATAGGGGGAGTAATAGCCGATGTTTCAAACAAAAAGAAAATTCTAATCTTCGGTAATTTAATAAGAGGCATTGTTTTAATTCTGCTATTTTATAATTTAAAATCGGTTTTTATCATCTACCCCGTAGCGTTAATTATATCGGCTATTACTCAATTTTATGTACCGGCAGAAGCCCCCCTTATCCCGGCTCTGGTCAAAAAGGAAAAACTTGTTCCTGCCAATTCAATTTTTGGCATTGGATTATTCGGTTCAATTCTTATCGGCTATGTCTTGGCCGGACCGGCTGTTAATTTGCTGGGGAGGCCCGGGGTTTTTTTGGGCCTTTCGGCGATTTTTGTTATCTCGGCTTTTTTTGCTTTTATGATTTCCGACAAAAAAATAATAGAGTCCAAAATTAAACTAAGCGAGTCCGGCCTGAAAAAATCAATTGGAGAAGAATTAAGAAACAGTTACTCAATAATCCGAAAAACAAAAGAAGTAGGAGACGCTTTTTTCTTGCTTATCTTTTCACAGATTATTATTTTTATTCTTGCAACATTAATTCCCGGCTACGCGAGAAACATTCTTCAGGTACCTGCGGAAGATTTATCCATAATTTTATTTGCTCCTGCTGCGGTAGGAATGCTTTTATCAGCGATGCTTATAGGAAGCGTGCTGCATAGGGTTAAGAAGAATAATCTGATGAAGATCGGAGTCTTTATGTCGGGAGCGGTGCTTGTTTTGCTTCCCTTCACCTCAAGAATTTTTTCTCGGGGAATAATAGACTTTATCAATTTGTTTATGCCCGAATTTTTCCATATAAATATCTTCAGCTTTGTTCTTCTGCTCGCTTTTTTAGCCGGCCTCGCGAATGCTTTTATTTTTATTCCGAGCCAAGCAACAATTCAAGAACATATTCCACAAGATTTCAGGTCTAAAATCTACGGACTGCTTTTTGCTTTTATTGGAGTTTTTTCATTGTTTCCTATTCTGATTGCGGGAGGCATTGCCGATATCATAGGAGTTGGGTCAGTCCTCCTTTTTATTGGACTCGCTATTATCGCGATTGGTTTAATCAGAGAAAAATTTTTATTTTCTTTTTTCTGGTGGATCGCAAGGAAAAAATAGCATGGAATTATTACTTCTTCCATTTATAATTATTATTTGCGGATTTATCCTCTATCTTTTATCAAGACAAGACTTTGTGCTTTTGCGCCAAAATATTTCCCTTGCTCAAATTTTTGATCTTGCATTAATCTCATTTGTCTTGGCCTTTTTTTTAGGAAGATTTTTTTTTATTATCAACACTCTTCAATTTGAATTAATCCATGCAATTAAATTTTTCCATTTAATAAAATTTCCGGGTCTATCTTCTCTGGGATTTTTCCTTGGAGGCTCAATTGCGCTTTTTTTATTATTTAGAAAGAGAAAGGGCATAGCCCGAATATATGATATTTTTGTTATCTCATTTTTGCCTGTTTATTCTTTCAACATCATTTTTCGGGATTATTCTGAAATTTACATTAAAATTCTTTTAGTATTGCTTTCAATATTAATCATTTATTTTTTTCTAAGGTCTCATTATAAATATATTTTCCATGATGGAAGCATTGCTTTAATATTCTTGTTACTTATAAGTATTGATTCTTTTATCTATCAATTACTAACTTCCCAAAAGCAAAGTATTTTTTTATCTTTATCATTTATCCAGATTCTAAGTGTGCCGCTTATTTTTGTATTTGGCATTTGGTTTTTGATAAATCAAAAAAAGCATTAGCTTATGGTTTCCCCAAAAATTATATATCAAGATGAAAGCATCGCGGTGGTGGACAAACCTGCGGGAATGATAGTAAATCGGGCCGATACCGCAAAAAATCAAGTCACCTTGCAGGAATGGGCGGAGAAGAAATTTCAAATTTCAAATTTAAAATTTAAAATTTCAGATACCCTCTCTCCCTCGGACAATTTCATAAATAGGGCAGGGATCGTGCATAGGCTTGATAAGGAGACTTCGGGAATTTTGATTATTGCTAAAAATGAAGAAAGTTTTGTTAATCTTCAAAAACAGTTTAAAGAGGGTAGGGTGAAAAAAACATATTTTGCAGTTTGTCATGGAGAGATAAAGCCCTCGGAGGGAGAAATAAATATACCGATTGGAAGATTACCGTGGAATAGAATGAGATTTGGCGTGCTACCACAGGGCAAAGAAGCAAAAAGCAAGTATAAAGTATTAAGTATAAAGTATAAAGTATGGGATAAAGTTTCGGAACCCTTAAGTCTGGTTGAGGTTTATCCTGAGACTGGCAGGACTCATCAAATAAGAGTACATATGCAATACATCGGCCATCCAATATTTGCGGACGAATTATATGCCGGCAGAAAAACTTCGAAAAGAGACAGAGAAATTCTCCCCCGCCACTTCCTCCACGCCGCAAAAATCAGTTTCCTTCATCCAAAAACAGGGAAGAGGATTGAATTCGAATCCCCCTTCCCCAAAGAGCTCTCCGAATTTCTCACAAAACTACAATAGATTTGCAATAACGCTAGATTTCCCGAGGTGTGCTTGATCTTTTCGGAGTTCGGCAATCGTCAGGTGCAATCGGAAGACACCCCGAAGGTGTAATCGAAGGTGTAATCGATAGGTGTAGCGCTTCAATGGGTGAAATCTAAACCCGGCAGTTTTGAGTGCTATAAGGACTAAACCGGCCATGAGCGGAATGCTCAGCACCCATGAAAATAATTAATGTTGAGATAAAGGCGAGGTGCTAATTGATTCCTACCTGATCTTCGAGGTTTACAATTCTCTTCTCAAACTCCGCTCCCTGAGTCTCTATAATTTTATGAATAGCTTTTGTTTCTAATCTTAAATCAGTAATTTGTTCTCCCAATTTATCTATTTTACCTTCGAGAGGCTGAAGGAGACCCTTAATCTTTCTTACATCTTCATTTGTTAACATAGAAGAATAATATATTCCCAAAGAAACACATGTTGCAATAGGATAATAGATATCAAAGTCTATTTTGCTCGTAAAAAATTGGCAATGGTGGTATAATTCAGGCACAATATTTGTGATAGTCAAGAAGAAAGACGGATATTATGTTTTGTCTAAAAAGACAAAAAGAAATTTGGGTGGGCCAGCATCGACTAACGCGAATCTAGACGGGCCGTATAAAACCCGTGATGAGGCTGTAAAAAGACTCCGTCAGGTTGAATTTTTCAAACACTAGCCCCATTAGATAACTTCGTATCTAACCCCATTAGATAATTTACTATCTAACGGGGGTAAATCTGCTATACTCACCTCATGAAATTTAAATACAGGCACGCAATTTTGGGCGGCACCTTCGATTATCTGCACGCCGGACACAAACGCTTTATTAACGAGGCCTGCCGGACTTCCGAAAAAGTAACCATTGGATTAACCACAGAAAAGTTGCTCAAACAAAAAATCCACAAGGATGCTGTTCAGGGTTATAAAGCTCGAGGGAAAGCTTTGAAAAAGTATCTTAAATCGAAAGCTCGGCTAAATAAAGTTTCGATTATCCCTCTAATGAATATAGTAGGCGCAGGATTTGAAAAAGTGCAATCGAAAGACACCCCGAAGGTGTAATCGGGTGGAAAAAATGGAGTATGCTATACTTAAAATATTAAGTAGTATGGCTGATCAAGCATTAGCAGAAACTCTGGAAAAATCACCCCCTCGGTCTTTAATCGTGCCCCCAAAACCTCCCGAGATTACCCCACCGCTTGAGGAGCAAAAATATTCGGAGCTTTTGGACACACTAAAAAGACTAGGGGAGACTATGAATGACTTATCAAAAGAAGAACTGTGGTTCTATGCTAATAATATTTTGGAATTTTCTCCCGCAATCTCCTCAGCCCTTTCAACCTCAGATCACCATTTTGATGATCTATTAACCCAGATTAGGTTTTTGGATGATTTTAAGACCCATAAATTAGCCCGATCACTTATAAACGCGAATGCTTCCTTGATAGAGAGAAGAATTAGTAAGGATAATCTTGTGCGAAGTCTTATATGTCTTGATACTCTATGTCCAATATGGCGTACACAGGAAGATGTAGATATAGCAATGAGACACTCAGATGTGATTGAGGCGGGCATTACGAGTGAATTAAAGTTGAATGAGACTTCTCGTCCTGAGAGTTTTGACTATTACTTAGAAGGCCTTATGGAACATCGAACTCCTGAGCAGTCACAGAGGATATTTACTCTCGTGGCAGAGATTTGGAATAAAGGTGGCTTTAGTACACACTATCGTCCAAAATTTCTCCCAAGATTAATGGATAGTGAAGTAACCCGAGCAAAAACAGAAGAGTTTTTAGGGGCAATTCTTGAGAGCTATGGTTCTGAAGGTCGTGACATGCTTCTTGCCTGGGGTAAGTCGCCATACCCCACATCAGTAGTAGATGAAGTTTCCATAGGTGAAGCAGTAAAAAGAAACCTGGAAGCGATAGATTTGCTTGAAAAAGAAAGACCAGGAATTACAAAATTTTTAACAGACGAGTTTGGTATTAAAACCTTTGCGAAGTATCCGCCCGAACTTTTGATTAGACAATACGATGAAGTAGGCAGTACTGATCTTCCTTATGGAATAGTGCTTTATCCGCGAAATGATCATAATGGCGCGTTTTATCATGATCGTGCCATATTTGAAAAGTTACTAAAACAACTGAACGGAAGATTTGCGATTAGGGTTATAGAGGCAGAAAGTAAGTATGAAGTAGCACGCGCCCTTATGAAACTTGTGAAGCGCTACTCCCCCAAACACAAAATTTCATTCGCAATAATTGGTGGGCATGGCAGAGAGGATCTGATCCAATTTGGCGGGACAGATGAAAGATATGTTTTATATAGCCAGGATCTACTAGGTAGAGGTGTTAGGAAGGCAAGTGAATTCTTTGAGCAAAACCCTACGATTATTCTTGCGTCTTGCTGGACAGGAGCTCCTGGTGGGATTGGGCAAGAACTTTCGGAAGCACTGGGCGCGAAAGTTATCGCGTCAAGCGCACGCACTAGCATAAGACACATTAACGCAAGAGTAGAAGATGGACAAGTAGATTTTGATGTTGAATACGCAGAAGCTGAATCCAAAAAGATTTTTGATTCGAAAAAAGCTTGCTGATATACTAATATTAAATTTAGGTTATGTATTCGGGATTTTTATCGGAATTGATTTTGATAGTAATTGCTGCATTTCTGGGCGGATTTATCGCTCGCTCCCTAAAACTTCCCCCGGTCTTGGGCTATATTGTAAGCGGAATAATTTTTGGTGCAATCGGCAAAGATTTTTTTGACTCTTATGACTCGTTACTGGCGCTTTCCCAAATTGGGATATCTCTTTTCCTTTTTACTTTAGGTTTTGAAATCTCCCTCGATACCTTAAAAAAACTCAATAAAAGAATTTTCCTAATAGGGATTCTACAAATATTAATACTCTCCGCGATTGCCTTGCCATTGCTATTAATGTTTGGTTTGGAGCTAAGGTTTTCAATCCTGCTCTCAATACTTTTCTCTTTCTCATCAACTGCGGTAATAGTCAAGGTTTTGGAGGAAAAAGGTTTGATTTCGGATTTTCCGGGAAACAATGTTTTTGTATTTCTCCTAATTCAGGATATTCTTGTTGTTCCACTGATCTTCTTTCTTCCTGTCTTATTTTCAGAAACAGCAATTTCGGGAGTGTCTGTAGCCAATTTTTTATTTGCCGCCGTAAAACCTTTAGTAATTTTTTCTGCCGTTCTTCTTATTAGCCGGTTTCTTCTTTCAAGGTTAATGAATATTTTATTCCGTTACCCCTCCCATGAGCTCACTATTTTGGCGACCATCTTTACCGCTGCCTTATCAATCTTGCTTTTCACATCTGTTGGTCTTCCGGAAACTATCGCCGCTTTTCTCGCCGGAGTTTTAATCTCGGAACAAGGAAAAAACTTAACCCCCTTAACAGAGTTACGCCCATTTCGGGATCTTTTCTTAGTGTTGTTTTTTGTACTAACAGGTATGCTTATCAATATTGATTTTCTTATTCAAAACCTGCCCTTGATTTTTGGCCTATCGGTGACTGTCGTAATACTAAAGTTTTTGGTTTCCTACATACTCTTGAGAGTATTTAAATATTCCCCTTCTTCAAGCGTTTTTATCTCGTCTTATCTTGCGAACATCGGGGAGTTCTCGGTTGTTATCGCGCAGATTGCTTTTGTATCGGTTTTAATTGGCAAGGACGAATACAATTTAATCCTTTCAACCTTCATCCTCAGTCTTTTGTTTATTCCTTTTGTATTAAGGTATGTAAGAAGTTTTGCTGAAAGGGTTGCGAGACTGGGTCTTCTTAAGCGGGTTCTGCCTAAAGAAACAGAGATCGCATTTAGAATTGAGCAGAAATTTGAGAATCATGTTATTGTTTGCGGTCATGGAAGAGTAGGCCGGGAAACTCGTTCCATGCTTGAATTTGCCCATATCCCTTATGTGATTGTTGATTTTAACAGAAAAGTTATTAACGAACTCTTAACTCTCTCAAGATACGCAATTTATGGTGATCCTACGGATGTGGATATATTAAAAGCGGCATTTATTGAAACAGCAAAAGCGCTTGTCATTGCGGTTCCGGACACATTTTCGCAAAAAAGAATTATAGATGCTGCTCTGAAATTAAACCCCAAAATTATTATTTTGTGCAGATCGCACATGGAGGAAGATAGATATGATCTTGTTAATATGGGCGTTAATATAATTATTATGCCTGAAATGGAAGCGGGACTTCGTATTGGAAGTGAGGTCTTAGACCTTTTCAATATTAAGAAAGAGGACATTGACTTACTTGTTAAACGATTGAGACGCCAACATCTTCTCTGATTCCATGCAAAAAGAAAAAACCGAGAGTATTATCTACATTAAGTTTTTTCTGATAATTGTTTTGACGGCGGCTTTAATTTCAGTTTCTTACAAAATTTTTCTCGCCATTGCCAACAACTCATTTAAGTACCGTACATTTAATGTTCTATTTCTGGACAAAGACGCATATTTGGTGCATTTAGATACGAAAGACAAAAAGCTTGGGATTTTCAAGTTCCCCGGAAAAAGAAACTTGTTTTTAGGCAGCTCCAATCTTTATCTGAGCTTGTTACTTGGTGTTCCTGTTGATGGGTTGATAATCGCGAAAAATCCTTCAGAGTTCGCGGGTCTTGAAAAAAATTTTTTCCCTATTAAAAAAGCGGTACGGATAATCATTTCAACTGATAGTTTTGAAAACAAAAATATCAATCAATTTGATCTTCTGAAAATTTATTTATACTCGGTGTTTGTTCCAGGAAACGATAGGGTTGTTCAGGAAATAAAAGACATAAAAAGCAATTTCAAAGAGAATAACCAATTAAAAGATTTTGGAAATTTATTTCAGGACAATGATATTTTTAATGAAAAAATCAGCGCTGAAGTTATAAATTCAACAGGAATTGATGGGGTGGGAGCAAGAGTTTCGGATATTTTAAAAAGCGTGGGCTTTAATGTGATTTCGGTTGAAACCGGCGATGATAAGGAGTCAATAATTATTGATCAAGTTCGCTCAAGAAATGTTTCGGTTCCAAGACTCAAGAGCGCATTTAATATAGAAACGCGCGAGATTAATGAAACGGGCACGGCAGACATAACTGTCATTTTAGCGAAAGACATTTTGAAAAGTGTCAAATCTTTTTAAAATTGTATAATTTAATTATGTTTTGGGTATATATTTTAGTATTGTTTATTATTTCTTTCCTGTGGGCATTTTTTTCTTTAAAGAGAGAATTATCGAGGCCGAAAGAAATCAAAAAGGCAAAAAAAGACTTGTTGCGAGAAAAAATTCTATTTAAAAAATAAATTAATTATTTTTCAGAGAGAATATTGACCGGAACATTCATGAATGAAGGTTGATTTTTAAACTTCGCCATTTTTTTTGTTTCCTTAATAAATACTGTGACGAATTTGTCTCCAAACGCCTTGATACATGCGGAATATTCATTTCCCCCATTAATTAAAGGGATCATTCTCATCCCTACATTGTCGGGAAGCATGCCCAGGTATGTTTTGTTTGTCATTTGAACAAAGACTTTTGACCTTTTTACCACAAGCACAACAGTGTTTCCCGGCTGAAGTAAAGATAAAGTTTTTTTATCGGCAACATTTTTAAGGTCAATTGTTTTTGTTTTTCCTGCTTCTTCAATGAATACATCTTGCAAACGCATACCATCGGATTGATTTTGCAGAAGATTTTTTCCCGACCTTGAAATTGTATCAAGTCTTTTTAAATTTTTTAAGGCAATAGGATTGGTTTTATCCTTTTTTATGACCTGTTGGTAATATTCCTTTGCCTTTCTGAATTTGCTAAGCCTCACCAGCGCATACGCAAGTCGATTAAGGGTATCAATGTCTTGAGGATCAATCTCCAGAAGCCTAAGATTTTCTCCATGGGCCTCCTTCCATTTGTTTTCAAGAGCGTAGTGAATAGCAATGTCGCGTGATGGGGGATGCGTAGTCATCTTTATAGCATTTGCGTGGGATTTATCTTATCGGAATTCATTGGAATTGTCAAGAAAGAAAGGTATAATAAAACAGTTCAAAATTCAAAAAATTCAAACTCTCAACTGCAACTTTTAACTCCTGCCTGCCGGCAGGCAGGTTAAAATTTTAACTTGAGCAAAGAGGAATATGTCAGGGCACAGCAAGTGGTCAACAATTAAAAGACAAAAAGGAGCGGCCGATGCCGCGCGCGGCCAGATATTTACCAAGCTCTCAAATGCAATTACGATTGCGGTAAAGCAGAGTGGAGGGATTAGTGATCCGGAGAGTAATTTTAAACTGAGACTTGCAATTGACCGCGCAAGGAGCGCAAATATGCCAAAAGAAAATATTGAGCGGGCAATCGCGCGCGCAGGGATTGCCGCGGCAGGTCAAATGGATGAAGTTTTATACGAAGGGTTTGCTCCCGGCGGTGTTGCTCTTATTATTGAAGCTGTAACAGACAACAAAAACAGAACGATATCTGAAATTAAGAATATACTCGAGAAGGGTGGGGGAAGTCTCGGAACGCCCGGGGCAGTTTCATACCAGTTCGCTCAAAAAGGACTTATTACAATTAATAAAAACAATATGTCTCTTGATGATATTTTTAATCTGGCGGTTGGCGCCGGAGTAGAGGATATTGAAGAAGCAGGAAGCCAGGTCTTGTTTTATACGGATTCGCAACAATTAAAAAGGGTCAAGGATGCAGTGCTTGAGCAGGGTTTATCCGTCACGGATGCGGAGTTGATTAAAAAACCCGTGACGACATTACTTGTTGATCATAGAGAAACCGCAGATAAAGTCCTCTCGCTTATCGAAAAGATTGAAGCTCTTGATGATGTACAAAAAGTTTATTCAAATCTGGAGATTCCCGACAATTTCATAAGCTAATCTAACCCTTGATTAAAGGTGTTGCCTTAAATTAGTAGGCTTAATTATTGCAATATCTTAAGCAATAGGATAGAGTATATTTTACTTCCTTATGGTTCCTTCCGGAATTTTTAAACTAGATCTTTCAAAAAGACAGAAGTTTGTTTTGGGAGTAACTTTGCTCTCAGCGGGAATTTTTCTTTCAGAATTCCTATCAGGAGTCGCTGTCATTTTTGTTGCTTTGATTCTGAGCATTTTAACCGTAATATTTCTTTTCCTCGCGCTAAAAGAAGATATTAAAGATACATTTTTTTATCCAATATTTATACTTCCCTTTTTGTTTACGCTCTCTTTCTCGCTTTTCTATCCATTGATCCCGGCCAGATTCCTAACGAAAATTGCCTTAACTTCACTATATGCTTTTGGTGTCTATTCGTTATTTTTAACTCAAAATATTCTTGCGGTTTCGGCAATTAGAACCATTAATCTTCTGCGTTCCGCCAGAATCGTCTCTTTTGTTTTAACTATTATTGTTTTATTCCTATTAACAAATATCGTTTTTTCTTTAAGATTGCCAATTTATATCTCACCAATTCTTGTATTTACAATAGCATTTTTACTCAACTTTCAGTCACTTTGGTTTTACAGTTTATCTTCTGAATCTATCCGGGAGATTTTCTTTTTTTCCGGCCTTATTTCTTTATGCCTTGCCGAACTTTCCCTGATCCTGAACATGTGGCCGATAAATGCTTCAATATATTCGATATTCCTAACAGGTATATTTTATGCATACTCAGGGCTTACTCATGCTTGGCTTGAAAAGAGATTGTTTCGGGGAGTCTTATGGGAGTATGTCTGGGTAGGCTTCTTAGCTATACTTATATTGGTTTTCTTTTCCAATTGGGGCCTGTAAGCCGCTTCGCGAATTTCAAATACTACCAATTTCAAATATCCAATATCAAATAATTTGAAATTAGAAATTTGACATTAGAAATTAGAAATTTCTAGAACAAAGTTCTAGAGCAGGGGAGTGAAAATATTAGGGAATATATATCCCGGATGCAGTTGTGGTTTCTCGCGGGGGTCCCCAATAATTCCAAAGCTCTAAATACCATCCCGGAAGAAGAAACTTTTCTGTTCTCGTATGGAAGATTACCATATTTAACCCTAGCCATGTTCTATAGAACTGAGGCATAGTTCCTTCCAAAAGCTTCTCCCACGCCCTATCTTTCTCCTTCAGATCCTCCGAGTTTATTTTAGGTATGGAATTCGCTTGATTGGGAGTCGGAAATTTACTCATCTTTAACAATGGGTGCTCTTTTAAACGATTCCACAAATCGTATTTTTTTTCGAATTCATCAAATAGTCTTTTATAGTTTCTTAAGACTTTTATAAATGTAGGGTTCCCGCAGCGTATTTCATGAAGAGTCTCCCCAACCCCGTCCAGTTTATCCGCAATATCCAAAATTTGGGCTTCTGGACTTTCCTTGGCGGTCATTTCATGATGATCTGATAGATATCCTTCTGGCCTGTTTTTACCAAAAAGTAGAGCCAGAGTTTTTATAGCGCGAGTTTCATCTTCTTTCAACACCAACTTTTCCTCTTCCGACAGAGCTTGCTTAAGAGGCAAGGGGAGGTCTCCGGTTATAATCTCTGGATCGTCGTGGTGATAACCCATGCGAAAAATTTTGTCTGTGTCGATATCCGGATTCTCCCCGCGCGCAATTATTGTTCCGAGTAATGTCCCAAGATACGCGGTTCTTCTTGCATGGATCCATAGATCGGTTCTATGGATCATATCAGGAATCGCGGAAAATCTTTTCATTTCAGAGAGGCACCCCAGCCATAAAAGATTGCCATGAGGTGTAAAAAAAGCTTCTTTCTGGGATACTTTTATTAGAGCAGAGGCAGCCCAATAATCTAATCCTGTTGGATAATATCGTTTATTTTCGGGGGACATATATAGCACTTATTATATTAGTGTTGAAATTATACTTGAATTCTAAGTCTGGATCAAGTTTGCAATTTGTTGTAAAGGGTTGGGGTGGG
>MFPJ01000039.1 GCA_001782675.1 Candidatus Levybacteria bacterium RIFCSPLOWO2_12_FULL_39_17 | reverse complement strand
ACTTTTAAAGATGAAAAGCTCAATATTCAAGGTCTTAATTTTTTCAATAGCTTTTGCTTTTGTCGAAGCAGCAGTTGTTGTTTATCTAAGGAATTTGCTTCAGGCAGGCGCTTTTGATAATGCCATAAATTCAAAAGAGACATTGCTGCTTATTCCGGGAATTGCTTTTTTGGATCCACGCACCGCGGTTAAGATAATCTCAAATACTCAAATACTAAGCATTGAAAGGTATAGAGAGTTTGCGACTTTAATAATGCTTGCCTCTGTTGCTTGGATCTCGGGAAAAAATTTTAAGCAACAAATTGCTTATTTTTTCTTTGCATTTGGGGTTTGGGATATTTTTTATTATGTTTTTCTGAGACTTACAATTGGATGGCCCAAAGGTCTTTCGGACCTTGATATTTTTTTTCTTTTGCCCGTGCCCTGGGTTGGACCTGTTATTGTGCCCATTGCCATATCTTTAATTTTAATTCTCCTTTCAGCTGCCTATCTTCAAAGGGTTAATCGAAAGCAAGCTTGAACTTTCTTTCCTGTAACGCAGTTATTACCTGTTTTTAATATTATCTTGCTAAAGTTCTCTTAGCTTAAGTTCCTTAAAACCAACACGCTAAAGATATTGTGAAATATACCGTATCAACAAAGCACTGCATTCTTTCTGAAAAAAGCCTAAAACATATTACGCGCCATATACAAAAAATTAACCAAATACTGCCCAACTTTGACCCTGATTCGGTGAGCCTTGACCTCGTTTTTAAGAGAAAAAAAGAAAGGATCTTAAGCCATGCCAGCCCCACGCCAAAAGCGTCCTTGGCTATTTGCTTTGACGGCACTATCAAAATGGTCCTTCCCAAAAAACCATTAATAGTTCGTTTTAAAAAAGCCACCATAGACGAGGCTGTAAACATTGGTTTTGATAGACTTTTTAAAGAAATTGAAACATACAAAGGTAAGCATTTTACAAATAACAGCGAATTTTATAATCACGACACAATAAGGAAGGTCGGGACAGGAATTCTCTTTTCAGAACCTTGCGATGTTACGCGGTCGGATTATTTTGCCCAGCGCAGGAAAGAACTTGTAGAAAAGTACATAAAACCTTCCGGTATTAAAGACAAAAAAATAATTAAGGCAATGCTTGCCGTGCCAAGACACGAATTTGTTCAGGAGCAATACAGGGATCGCGCCTATGTTGACGCCTCTCTTTCTATAGGAGAAGGACAGACAATTAGCCAACCTTCCCTGGTGGCCCTTATGACAGAGTTGCTGGGGCTTTCAGGGGAAGAAGCGGTTTTGGAAATTGGTACAGGATCCGGCTATCAGGCGGCAATTCTCGCCAGGCTCGCAAAACAAGTCTATACCGTCGAAATTATTGAAAAGTTAGCCTTACGCGCAGGCGATACCTTAAAAAAATTGGGCTATGATAATGTGCAGGTAGAACTTGGAAACGGAACCTTAGGTTTACCAAAGTACGCTCCGTTTGACGCGATCATAGTTGCGGCTGCCGGGTCTAAGATTCCAAAACCCTTAATTGCCCAGCTGAAAGAAGGAGGAAGAATCGTAATGCCCGTAGGGGATAGATATGTCCAAGAATTAAAAGTGGGAATAAAAGAAAAAAATCGCTTGAAAATAAAAAGAAGCCTTCCTGTTGCTTTTGTCCCATTGAAAGGGAGATATGGTTAGAGTGCTTACTATGAAACATTACAATGAAGGGAGTGACATTCAGACTAGAATAACATAAATTAACAGCAATTTACTTAAAGTTTTGAAAGGAAAGCGTAAAAGAAGAATCAGGGAGTTAATACTCTAGGGGATCAAAGGAAGGATCTATTCCCATTGCTGGAAGTAGTTTTTTTTGGAGACCCTTAATCTCCTCTTGTGCTTCCTCCAGTCTTCGTGCCGCTTCCCTAGCGAGTTTTTTGCTATGCGTAGAAGTGGGTAGCTCTGTGAGCGCGCACACTGCAAAAGCCGTCAATTCATCAAGAGTCGGTTTCCTGCTTAAAAAGTTTCCATTCCGATACTCTTCTGCCTTAAGGTTAAGAGTTCCTCCCGGTTCGGTTCCAGAAGCGAGAATGATTCTGACATTGCCTCCTTCCTTAATTCTCATTCTTAGTCCTTCTCCGTTATCCAACTCAATTATTTCGGTGCTGCGAGCAGTCGGCTTATCTGCTTCTGGGAGAGTTGCCATAATAGAGAATTATATATATTTTTTTTGCTTTTTCAACCCCCAAAAAGTTTAAATTTATTTAATATTTGACAGCACGGATTGTTTATTGACAAAATGGAAAGTTTGTTATAACATAGTTATAACATGGAGCAGAAAATAAGAAAAATTGGAAATTCACATGGTATCATAATTCCTCGCAGTGCTTTAAAAAAGCTGAAGTTAAAACCAGACCAAAAAGTTTATCTTGATGTATATGAAGAAGAAAAGGCAATTGTAGTTCGCCTTAAAAAAAACCTTGCAGGCGGAATTACTCCTGGATTTCTTAGATATTTGAACGAGTTTAGTGAAAGATATAAATACGCACTCCAAGAACTAGCAAAAAGATAATTGTTCGGCTCAAAAATAATTCCAAAAAGATTCGAAAGTAGTTTCATTCCAACATTCCAAAGAACATTAGAGCGTTTATTTAAACCGCAACAACAGTCTCCGAAGTGCATCTTTTATTTTTGACATATTAAGACATATTGTATTGACGGGCTGAAAGTAGTGATCTTACAGCGTTTTGAGTTTTGCAATTCGAGTTTTTAGGATTTTAAAAAGAGGGGAGGTGAAGAAAATGTTAAATATTAAGAAAATAGCAATTGGTCTTTCGGCCGGAGCAATCATGCTCGCCGCAACAGTTGTTCAATCTTTCGCAGTTACCTGTACTCCGACAGGATTTTTTAGAGACAGTATTAACATGACTGCAGCTCAAATAAATCCAGCAGGGACAGTTAGCGGTGACGTTGATGCAACAGGATGTAATATTGGCATTTACTATGATACCAGTAGCGGTGACGTAGACGGAGCCGATATTCACGGAGCAAATTATTTTGGCGTTGTTGTAAATGGAGACGTGAATAATCCTTCCGTAGATGTTAAAAATAGCGAAATTCATGATATCGGAGAAACGCCATTGAACGGTTCACAGCATGGATTAGCAATTTACTACCGAGCTCTCAGTACAGGAACTGTTGCCGGAGAGATATCCGGTAATGAAGTTTACACGTATCAAAAGAACGGTATTACAGTTAATGGCGAAGGTGCCAATGTAAATGTCGAAAACAATACTGTAACCGGTGAAGGTAGGGTTGATTATATCGCGCAAAACGGTATTCAGTTTGGGTATGGCGCTGTTGGTAATATAAGTGGGAGTACTGTAACAGGTCATTATTGGACCGGATGTTCTCACCAAGACGCCGCCAAAACAGGTTGTACGCCTTGGGTTTCAGCAGGACTGCTTCTTTATGCAGTAGAAGCAAAGAATGTTAAAACGTCAAATAATATGCTCAGGAATAATCAGTTTAATTACTTGTTATTGCCATCGCAATCGCTAGGTATATTGCCTTAAAGTTTCAATGAAACTAATAAACAGCCCTGGGAAACCGGGGTTGTTTTTTTGGGGAAATCACATTTGTATTTTTAGACAGAAAATAAAAATCTCCAAAGTGGTTTTTCAAGCGTCAATTCAAGAATTAACTAGTTGAACTAGAAGTTGAACTAGAACTAGAAAACTACCTCTTGAAAAAAACTTGAAAATATGATATTATATAAAAATGAGTTTTAAACCGTTCATAAGAACTGATTCATTTACTAGAGATTCTTTTCCCAAAATTAGCATCCGTAAAGAGCATATTGGTTTTAATGCTGTATTTGTAAAAATTGCTAACTTACAGAAGTTTAGCAAAGTTAAAATAGAGATTGACGAGGAGGAATTCAGAATTGGTTTTAGGTTTGATAACGAAGGAGGCCATAACGCATTAGCTCTTTTTTCGGATAATCCTTCGCATAGCACTAAAGCGACAGGGGCCATTAAGCTCATTAATCGATACCCATTTATTAAAAAAATCTCTGAATTTCAGGATCCATTAGAAAGACAATTTGAAGTAAAAAAAGACGTACAAGATAAAAGTTTCTGGATTGCTCAGTTATGCCCAGCCTTTGAGTATACTAAAAGTAGCGAATCAGATTTAAAACATTTAAAAGGTATTTATAGATATAAGAGAGCTAATGGCGAAATAGTTTATATTGGTAAAGGTAACATTTTGTCAAGACTGAACGCATTAGATCGGCAAGAGTGGGATTTTGATGTAATTGAGTATTCAATAATAGAAAATTCTACCGAACAATCTAAATGGGAAAGTTATTGGTTAGATAAGTTTGCAGAGAAAGAAGGCAGGCGCCCGTTTTATAACAAAATAAATGGTAAAAGGAATAATTGACATTGATAGGTAAAATTAAATTCGTATATAGAGTAATGTATGAAAACGGCCACTAAGACTGTTAAAATTAGGAGGTGATTTAAATGGATATTAACAAAGTAAAACAGGAGCTTGACCAAAATATTAACGACATACAACAGGCCAATAATAATACACTCAATGTTACTTATGTAGACGTAGCTGGTCATTTTCAAAAGAAGGAGATTTCACTGGAGATGCAAGATTATACTGGGAGGGAAGATGAATTGACTGCTCTTATTAATAAAGAAATTAATCCTCAAAATAGAGTTTAATCTCTTTAACCTTCCAGGTCGCGGGCCAATATATTTTTTTACTTTAATACATTATGGGGACTAAAGATTTTTTTGATTTATTCAAGCTAGACATATTGAAAAATAGTTGGCTTTATTTTCTGCTAATATGTTGGTTTGTGCTCTTTGCTTACATATCGTTTATTGCCAAGTTTTTACCCTTGTCTGTGATAAGTTTCCTAGCTAGTGCACAAAAATATCTTCCGCAAGATAATTATTGGTTAGTGCCGATAAGGATTGTCTTATTTCTATTCTGGGTATTGACATTTTTGTTACTTAAGGAGCTTTATGATCGATTTAGAGATTATATAAAGAGAGTCAATTTATATAAATTGACTGCTGAAAGCTGGAATAAGGATTGGATATATAATGGAAAACCAAAACTTTTCACTAGCCCTACGATACTGAGAGTAAATTCTTCAAGAGCTGGGTGTCTTTATAGCAAACATCTATGGAGAAATTTTGAGATGAAGTTTCAAATGCAATTTTTTCCAGAGAAACCGTTTAATTACAATTATGACAGAAAGTTAGGGCTAATATTTAGAGCCGCTGATTTAGACAATTACTTTATGTTGCAAATTTCATACGACGGGTCTAATAAATTCCTAGTGATACCCCACGTGAGATACCAAGGAATGTGGGATATTATGAGTAATGAGGAAATTGGATCAAGTAATAAACAAGGTTGGTTAGATGTCAAATTAATTGTGCATAATAGAGAAGTAAAATTAACTATTGATACAGTGGGGGATTTTATATGGGTATTACCTACACATGTAGATATCAATCATATCGAGGATGGAATCAAAAAAAGCGAAAATAATTTGCCTAAAGATAATTCTGGAGAAAGTTTTGGAGCGAAGATAACTTCATTGCCAAAAATAGATTTTCAAAACTCTTTCGGCATGATAGGTTTTAGGGCCTATTTAAATGAAGGCGCAGATATTAAAAATTTAACTGTTAAGAAGAACTGAGATTTCACATCCTTCGGGTGTTTTAGGTTTACACATTTTCTTTACAGAAAAAATGGGGTTAGATTAAGAAAATTCAGTTCCCTGATTGGGATTTGGATTTTGAAGCCATTATAGCACAATGGGTAGAACTCTGAATTTAGATTTTGTGGGTTGTTTTTTGGGGATTGTCTTATTTTGGAATTGTCATTATACTACAATTGTTAACTAAAAACTTATGAATAATGACGACCTAATTAAAAAAACTGATATTCAGAAAATAGCAGAGGCGGGAGCGAAAATATACGAAACGATAAAATTGCAATATGAACCCGCTCAAAACGGTAAGTTTATGGCTATAGATATTGAAAGCAAAGATATCTTTATCGGCAATACAAGTAGCGAAGCAGTTGAATTGGCAAGAAAGACTCATCCAAATAAAGTTTTTTATGTTGTAAAAATAGGTTTCTCAGCGGCCGAAACCTTAGCCAGTTTAGCTCGTAATAGTTTATGATTAAAGGAGTAATCCACAACAATAGGCCGCTTATTTCTTTGGTTGTTGGCTGGAAACTGGGTGTCCAGGAACTTATCGCGTTAGTTGATACAGGTTTTACGGGAGAGTTAAAAATATCCCCGGAAAAGGCTTTAGAATTAGGTCTTCAAACTACTCACACGGAACGTGTTACTTTGGCGGATGAAAATGAGGTTTATATGCAAGCTTCTTTGGCTTTGGTGGATTTAGAAGGTATTGCTAATGTAGTGAATGTCTTAATTTCTAAAGGAATCCCGATAATTGGTGTTGGTCTTTTAAGAAGGTATGGCTACGCGTTGAATATGGATGTAAAATATAATTCTCTTATTTTACGGAAATAATTTGTTGTTTTTTGGCGTTATTTAAATTCTACTGAAAGGGAAGCGCCGAGGACACTTGCCAGTCTTTTTAGGAATGACAGGGAAGGGGTGGACTTGCCGCTTTCTACTCTGGAGATAACAGATTGTCTGGTTTTAAGTTTTTTGGCAAGTTGCGCCTGTGTTAAATGCTTTTTTACTCTTGCAAGGATTAAAGCCCTGGCAATTTCATATTCAAGCCTGGTTTCTTTCCAGGCCTTTCTTACTTCAGGATCCCTCATTAATATTTTTCTGTGTGTTTCCCAGTTCATCATAGTAAAATAATAATATCACAATATTATGATATTTTCAAGAGTTAGTTTTAGCGTGATTTATATTCGTTTAATCTATCTAGTGCCGTCCGTATATCCTTTTTATCTATTTTCTGTTTCTTTTTCAAAAATGCGTGGAGTAGCAAAAAGCGGCGGTTAACAATTGCCACATAAAAGATTCTAATGTTGTCACTGCCCAGGATGCGAATTTCCCATAAAGGTGTGCTGGTTACTTTTTTTGAATGCGGAGGACCTACCAAAGTACCAAGTTCTTTTAATAAATCCATTACCCCTATTATTTTGGATTTAATTTTGGGATCCAGGTTTTGGATAAATTCAAAAACAGGTGAGTTGCCATGAGAGGTTTCGTAATAGATAATTTCCCATTTCTGATCCATAAATTCAGTTTATCACAATAGTGAAGGCTGCTTTCCAAGCTCACTCCCTATTAATTAGTAGTAGGGTAGAACTCTAAATTTAGATTATGTTATCAGTCTAATCCCGTTGTCCAGTAAACGGGACTAAATCGCTATCGATTACTGGGGTATTTAAAAAGATTTTAATGGTAGAGGGGTTAGTTTTCTATTAATTTTGCGACTACGGGCTTGAGGATATATTGATCCGCCGTTTTTATCACTGAATGCTGTGCGTCAAAATCCATTGTCAGTTTTTTCGTTTGTCCCGCAACAATGGTAAAGGTTCTAACAACTCTAACAATATTATTATTTCCGGGAATAGTGAGCGTGACCACTGTCCCGTCCTCAAGAGTTGCCGAGGCGCTCGTAACATACAGGCGTACCTCAGTATATCGCCCGGCCGCAAGAGCTGTTGTTCCAAGAGAGGAGAGGTTTCCTGTCGCGGCAAGTTGTACCAGGTCGACCGTGGTTGGATTGGGGACGTTGAGTGTTTCCCAGCGGTCTGTGCTCGGTGAAGCTACCGTTTTATCCTGCGGATTGCCCAAATAAGCAAGGTGCACTTCAACTTTTGATATTGTCAGAGTAAGTGATATAACGGCCCGTGGTCCTTGCGAGCCTCTCCCTCCGGAACCGCTCGCATTGCCTCCGACTCCTCCTTGTTTTGCTTGCGGGGGTAAGGTAATGGTGGGTTTTCTATTTCCGACGCCCGAAGGAGGGGGATCGGTTACAAAGAATGCAAGCTGCCCTTTTTGATAGGCCGGTAAAGTTTGGGCGAAATTATTAAGCCAAGAAGGAGGACCCATTGTGCCATCAGGGTTGTTAGTCGTGACAATCTCCTCAACTCTATTAAGATCGGGATATGACGTCGCTTGTTGTGTAAGGCTTGTCCGGTTTGAAATAAGAGCTAGAGTTACAGGGATAGCGAGCGCTACGGCTACTAGCAATACTAAGAGGAATTTGTTGCTTTTCTGTGCGTTTTTTGCCATCTGGAATAATAATAAAACAAAAAATTGTCCGTTGTCAATAATCATATACTTCGCAGCCCGATTTTCAGAGTATTGACAAATAATTTTCATTCGAATACTATTTAACCGGATGGTTAAGGATTCGCATCTTCTTTTGAACAATATTTTCCACTGTCTTTCTGATCCGACGCGCCGAAAAATTCTCGAAAGATTAATAGAGAAGCCCTTGACGGTTTCTGAAATAAAAAAACCTTTCCGAATCTCACTTGTTGCTATTTCAAAGCATTTAAAAGTGCTCGAACGGGCAAAGCTGATTCGAAGACAGAAATTAGGAAGGGAGTACATGATTCGTTTACACCCTCAACCATTAAAGGAAGGGTACAATTATATTGAGAATTATAAGAAAGAGTGGAAGAGGCAATTGGATGTTCTTGAAAAATTCCTCGAACGCAACTCCTAAAGCGATGTGGGAAGTTCGAAATGTGAAGCTAGATAAGTCCAGCTTCCAACCTCTCACCTCCCACTTCCACGTTGAGTGATATAATGGACTTACTGCCATGCGTAGAGGTATTGCCACATTCACCTTAGACCACGGGAGGTGTCCGCCATGGCTGTTTGAACGGATGGTGCGGCTTGGCCGGGAAATGGTTCGTGTACTCGTCGAAGAATATGGGCCGGATGAGTTTATTGAAAGAATTGCCGACCCTGTCTGGTTCCAGTCTCTTGGAACAGTCCTGGCATTTGATTGGAATGCATCCGGATTGACCACTGTTTTAACAGGTGCGTTAAAAGAAGCAATTAGAGGAGAGGAAGGAAATTTAGGTATTTTTATTTGTGGAGGAAAAGGAAAAACTTCAAGAAAAACTCCTGATCAAATAACTTTTTGGGGAGAAAGACTGAATTTACCAAAGAGCTCAACTGAAGCCTTGGTTTCAAACTCCAAAATGTCGGCGAAAGTCGATTCGTCGCTTGTCCAGGACGGATATCAACTTTATCACCACACCTTCTTTTTTTCAAGAAATGGCGCATGGACGGTTGTTCAGCAGGGGATGTCCGCCAAAGGCGGATCCGCAAGAAGATATCATTGGTTCGACAGGTTAACAACTGACAACGGACAACTGACAACTGACAATGAATCGGTTGATTTTGTGAATGAGCCGCATAGGGGGATCGCGTCGCAAGGATTTGAGAAAGATGTTCTGAATTTGGTTGCAGGCAAAAGTTCGAAAACTCGCCAAACCTCAGTCGATTTAATTCGCGACGGATACAAGAGGGTAAAGTCGGATTTAGAACTTTTACGAAAACACTCGAATGAAATGTCAAAAATGATGGCCGTGCGAATATCTGGAGAAGAATATACTGCCCTAGAGCTTTCAAAAAGGGATTTTCGACATCATACGGTTGAGCTTGAGGAATTTGCAGACAGCAAATATTTGGATAAAATCTTGCAAAAACTTTCCTATAACAAACCGGAAGATTATCAATCTCTGGTGGCAACCCGGGGAGTAGGGGCAAAAACAGTTCGCGCGCTTTCTTTAGTTTCGGAAATTATCTATGGAGCAAAACCTTCTTATGAAGACCCTGCAAGATATTCCTTTGCGCATGGGGGAAAAGACGCGATTCCATATCCGGTTGACAGGGAAACTTATGATAAGACAATTGAGGTAATGCGAAAAGCCGTTTCAAAGTCTAGAATTCCTTTTACAGACAAGCAAAAAGCCCTCGCGCGGCTCTCTTGACATTTTCTACCAACCTGTGTCTTACTATAATGTAATGGTAAAGCCAAAGAGAAGGCATATAAAAAAAAACAAGCAAAGCTCTGCAATTATTGTCTATAAATGTATAATATATGTCTTTTTGGTTGCTATCTTTGGGACATTCTTCTTAAAGCTAGTGACCCCTATTATTTCAAACACCGCGAATGTTTTAGGAGTTAGCTCATTTTTTGCGAAAGGCGGAGACGATGATAATTCCGGGACCGGAAGCAGTGGCTCAGGAAGTTCGGGAGAATCACGTGATTCAGATGATGATTCCGGCTCAGGCTCTTCGCGAAGTAATAATTCCGGATCATCGGGCACATCTGCTTCAACAAGCAATACGAATGTTTCCTCTGATGACGATGAAGATGAAAAGAGAACGGGTGTTAAAACAAAACCTAACGAAACAAGGACAGAGATAAGACTTCCTGAGGGAGAAAGAATTAGGGCCCGAACAAAAGATGGGAGAACCAGAATTGACATAACAGAGAGTGGGGTAAAAACTAGGCTTGAGATACGTGCTGACAGGGTAGTTCTTAAGGCGGAGCGGGAGGACGGAACAGAAGAGGAGCTCGATGATGAAACGCTTGATGAAGTTAAAGTCAGGCTTGCGCAGTCTGACATTAACATTGCAACAGAAGGAGGAGAGGTTGTTATAGCAAAGCGCCATTTGGGCGCAAGAACCCAGTTCCCACTCTCAATTGACCTTTCAACAAATACGCTTATAGTTACAACTCCTGCCGGTCAGAAAGCCGTCGCCGTGCTTCCCGATGTTGCTGTTCGGAACATTTTGACAAAGGGGATATTGAGTAAAATAGGAGGGGGGATAGTCTCGCCAAGTGGAGGTTTGGATCGCGGCAGCGATGCAACAGGGAAAGCTGGTCTTGTCGCGGAAACGGAGTCCGTTGAAGAAGAATTAGAGGAGCCCGTGCTTCTTGCTGATAGCATTACCCTTGAAGAAGAGGATGGGGAATTAGTTTATAAAATGGAAGGAATATCAGATCAGAGGCTCTTTGGTTTTATCCCGGTATTAATTGAAAGGACAATTGCTGTTTCTGCCGAAACAGGTGACGTAGCATCGGTAAGGTCACCCCTTTTTGACAGGATTTTAGACATTATATCTATTTAGCCCGCCGTCGTTCGTGTTCGTCTTCCCGGATTTAATCGGGACAGTCGAAATCTCACTTTGGCGGGCTCAAGAAACAGTAAACCTTGATGTTTTGAGAGCAGACAGCCCGGTGCCGTTGGTCGTAGGAATTGTTGGATTGAGCTATACAATAAGTGGGCTAAAAAATAGCTCTTGACAGGCATAGTTAAAACAGGATAAGATATCCCCTACTGGGGGATTCCTCCTTTTGTTGGTGCCCATTTTTATGGACAAGAAAGCTACTATTATAATCTCTCTTTTGATAGTCGGTATCTTATTCGGAGGGACAATTTATCTTTCAAATCTTTCAGATGGCGCAACGGTTGAGAAGGCGCAAGGCGCCAAAATCGGTATCGTTGAGGCAAATTACGATTTTGGCGATGTTAAATATTCCGGAGGGAATGTAACCCATGCTTATAAAATCAAAAACGAGGGAACTCAGGATTTGGTTATCGCGAATATTTTCACTTCCTGTATGTGTACGCAGGCATTTTTTAAGAAAGGCGATTTTAAGAGTGAATCTTTTGGGATGAAGGGACATTCTTCGGAGTCGGCATTCAAGGGAGTCTTAAAACCCAAGGAAGAAGCCGAGATAGTCGCGGTTTATGATCCCACGGCTCATGGCCCGCAAGGCATAGGCCCTATCGCGAGAACAATAAGCTTTGACACCAATGATCCGGATAAGCCTTATGTTGAACTTGGGTTCGCGGCAGTAGTTGCAAAATAAAATGGCAATATTATCCAAAAAACAAAAACGGAAACAGAAGATTCTTTTTATTTTTATCGCACTGGTATTCTTTTTTTCGGGATTTTTAGCAGGAATAGCAAGCGATAAATTTTTAGCATCAAAAAAATCTTCATCGGTAACTAAAAACGCTCAAGAGGCCATAGACTTGGCTACCTTGCAGGAGGCGGTAATCCCCCAAAAAGGCTACAAATTTAAAATAGCATGGGGAGATTTGGGTAAAAAAATGATTGATGACGGTGTAATTGATGAAAAGAAACTTGCCCAAGCCATTGCGGGCGCGGATTCATTACCTCCAAGTGTCGAAAAATACATGAAGGGAAATGTTTCGGAAATCGAAGTAAATGCTGAAAATGCGCAATTCTGGGTAGATGTTTTGTGGGGATTGGGACTGGCGAACAAGAACAAAATTTTAGACGAAGGCCCAATGATTACTACAAACGGGTCTGCCGCGAATTATGCTTCAACCGGAGGATATACGCTCGGAAAGATGGATCCCATGCAAATTTATTCAAAGTTTTCATATATTAACTTAAATGATCAACAGCAAAAAGTTGTTGAAGCGATCGCGGACGGAGTTTTCAGGCCTTGCTGCGGGAACTCAACGGCATTTCCGGATTGCAACCACGGAATGGCGGCACTGGGGTTGATAGAACTTATGGTCTCCCAAGGTAAATCCAAAGAAGAAATTTACAAAACTGTTTTGGCGTTCAATTCCTACTGGTTCCCCCAAACTTATCTTGATGTGGCTTACCACTTTACGAAAGCCGGAAGAGATTATGCTAAAGTCCCCGCGTCCCAAATCTTGTCAAAAACCTTCTCGAGCGCCATGGGATATCAGGCAATAAGGAGGGAAGTGGGTCAAATTGCTTGGCCGGCCCTCAAAGGCGCGGGTAGTTGCGGCGCCTAAACCCTCAAAACTTTTATGGAGAATGTTCTTTTTCAAACATCATTAATTGCGTCATTTGTGGCAGGAATGGTAGCCCTTTTTGCCCCATGTTGTATTACTTTCCTTCTCCCTGCATATCTAGGCAGCGTTTTTAAAGAGAAGGAGAAAGTGCTTTTTATGACTTTGATTTTCGGCCTTGGGATTGCCGCTGTACTTTTGCCTGCCGTTTTAGGGGTTGCGATTATTTCAAAGCTTCTTTTCAGGTACCATAATTCTTTATATATTGCTGGAGGTTTGATTCTTATCCTGGTTTCGGCCGTCACTTTTCTTGGCATAAAATCTCCTTTCATGGTTAGTCTTGGTGGTCAAGCTCAAGGTAAAACAGATCCTTTTTCAATTTTTATTTTGGGTATTTTTTCGGGCATTACAAGTGCTTGTTGCGCGCCGGTTTTGGTTGGAATTCTTGCTTTTGCTTTAATATCTCCTAATTTTTGGGCGGCTCTTTTAATTGGAGCAATGTATGTTTTAGGAATGGTAACGCCCTTGTTTCTCATTTCTCTTTTTCTGTCAGGGAAAGTTGATAAAGTGAGTGTTCTTAAAAAGAGTGTTTTGAAATTTTCCATTGGCGCAAAAGCATACAGCGTTACATTAAGTAATCTTATTGCAAGCGGAATTTTTTTTGTGACAGGTATCATAACTTTATATCTTGCCGTAACAGGAAGGCTCACAATGGAAAACACCCAGGATTTTTCAAGAATGATTTTGAACGCAGGGGGTAGTGTCAATGACATTGTGGGGAATAATTTTTTCATTAATTTTGTATTTTTGGCTGTTGTTATTTTTGTAATTTATAAAATATTTAAAAAGATATGAAATTAAAATCAGCAATATTCGGCATAACGGGCGGATTGGCTTTATTGGGAATCTATTTCTTAATCACAGGATTAATTTCCGGCCCTGCTTTTGCTTTTAGCCAATTTAAGACCTATTGGTATTTTATTGTTCTTCTATCGGGAGGCTTCGGGATTCAGGTAGGCCTTTATATGTATATTAAAGAAACAGTGAAGAATGCGGGAAGAATGGTGGCCGCAACCGGCGGAACATCTACTCTCGCAATGATATCCTGCTGCTCCCATTATCTGGTTAATGTCCTGCCGCTACTCGGGGCGACAGCCTTTTTGAGCCTGATCGCGCAATATCAAATCCAAATATTTTGGGTTGCAATCGCATTTAACCTGTTTGGTATTTTTATAATGTCGAAAAGACTGGAGAGTATAAAATGAGAAGTGTAATTTTCGTATTAATAATTTTGGCTGTTGCAATTTTCATTTCGGCATCCTTTGAGTCAAAAAAGAAAGAGTCCAATACTCAAGTCTTGCCAACAAAAGAAGTTGATAAATTAGCAACAAAAACCGACGATAGTGGGCAAGTTTTTGTAGACGCAAAGCCTTTAAAAACAGAAGGGAAAAATCTGCAGTTTGAAATAACCGTTACAACA
>MFPJ01000038.1:23709-26398 GCA_001782675.1 Candidatus Levybacteria bacterium RIFCSPLOWO2_12_FULL_39_17 | reverse complement strand
TTTGGAAAAAGTTCTAACAAAGTTACGAACAGAGTTAAGGCTCTCGCTCTTCTTTGATGATTGGAAATTATGATTAATAGTTCGTTCTTCTAGATAGTTTTTATATTTTCGTAAATCCCAATAAGAAGTATTATTTGTTATAAAAATAGAGTTCATTGTCGATAATTCTTCGATCATGGAAGAAAACTCAGAGAGAGCTTCCTCGAATTGTTGACTTCCCGACCTCTTTTTATAAAGATTAGTTTCAAAGAAATCTCTAAGCTGAGCCTGATAGTAATCACTAGCTGCTTTTTCAAAGGGTTGTACTTTCTGAGATGTAGCTCTTTTAAGTTCTTCTATTTCCTCCAGAGTTTTGTTAATTAATCCCTTAATTTTACTGAGCTTACCAAAGCTAATTATGTTGGCTATAAATTCAAAAATATAAACTATGAAAAGTAGACCAGAGTAAAATACAATAAGATACCAGATAGCATCCCAATCCTTAGTGCCAAACAATAAATATGGTAAAAAGGCTAACTTGGGAAATATATACCAAGACAGAGATAAAGTGCTTACAAGGGTTAAAGCATAAACTATAATTACCCATAGTGACTTCTGAGTCTTTTCAAGATTGCGAACTTTTTCTTCAAGCCTAGCATTCTTTTCTCTATAGTCTTTATAAATTGATGCGTCAAGATTATATTCTTCTAGCGTTGGTTCTTGGAGTCTTATTTGTGTCATATTATTTTATTAAATCCTCTATTGAAACGCTCAGTGCTTTAGCAACCTTTCTCAAGGTATCAAGAGTTGGGTTTATATTCTCGCCTTGCTCAATTTTAATAATTGTGTTGTTGGCAACATCGGCAAGTTTTGCAAGCCTATCTTGCGAAAGGCCATTTTTCTCTCTTAATTTCTTTAGGTTTTTTGCTAGTGGATAATCTTGTTTTGACATAAACTATTTATAGTAGTACTATTATGTTGCACTATACTCAAAGATTTAGTACCATTAAGATAATACTACAAAATATGTTTTCGGTCAAAGTTCTTTAAAATTTTTTGCGTTTTTTTCTTTTAGTTGCTTTCAGCGACTTTTACGAGCCGACAGTTTCGGAGGCGCGGCGGGTGGGCACTTCGGCGAACTTAGGGTAAAGGCGCGGCAAGCGCTACCTCCCAACGGCTTTCTTCTCTTTACTGGCTGTAGGTGCCGGTCTAGAACCTTCTTATCCTTATAACTTTACTCCCAAATCTTTACTCTTAGGTATGCTAGAAAAGCATGTCATTACATCGAAATTGGGGTTGGATAATCGGAGCATTTCAAAAGTTTCTCTTTTAACAAGCTCGAACATGCTATTCTTCTGATACCTTTTCTTAAAATTTTCGTAGTCAGTGTTAAAATCGGCATCTCCTCTTTGGGTAAAATGGGCATCAGGTTTTCGAATCTTTACCAACCTTAACGGTCCCGAACTCGTATCTATAGGATGGTCTAACAAATATGTAAAACCGCTCTTGGTATCCTCAACAATTTTTCCTATAGAAGTTATTGAATCCGTAAAATTTCTGTGCTCTTTCTCATTCTGGCAAAATATACATACGAATTCTATAGGAGTCTTTTCCTCACTCGTGTATTTATCTTTTAACTCAGCGCTACGATTTACAACGTATTGGATTATTTTGATTAAGTTATCCATCGAGCTCTAAATCTTGGTCTCAATCCAACTTCAGGATCGTTTGGACTTTTTTCTCTTTAATATTTCGGAATATCCTTCTGGGGTAATTCCCAGCAATCTTAAGTTATTTCGTATAACAAAAACAGGTATTGTTCCGTGAGCAGGAATAACAATAGGGCGTTTCAAACCTTCACGGTTATATATTTTATGACCTCCAGTTTGACGTTTATATGTACAGCCCACAAATAAAAGAAACTTCTCAAATTCTTTCCAAGAAGTAGGAGTTAGCACAGGCATAGGTTAATTTAGAACGGGAATGGAGAAGTTTTGAACACTATTCTCTATAACTACGGGTGGTACAAAGTTATTATTTTGTTTTTCCCATCCGAGATCTTTGAGTACATCATTCAGCGTCCCCATCTCCATAAGTTCTTGAAAAAAAATATTAACAGCTTCTCCAAAGTTTTTTTGTGCTTCCTGAAATGTAGATCCTGCAGTAGATAAATCCAATGCTGGAGTATAGGCAACAAAACTATCGCCTTCACGAAGAATAGAGACAGGTAAAGCAAAATTCATAGCAACTTTATCCATATTGAGTTTATTATACCATAGAAGTAGAAACTTTATGTACGTTGAGGGTGTGGTACGAATGTTTTGGGAAGAATTTCAAGTTTGGCAAGTCACTATAATTTCTTAAGTGATTTTAAATCGCCTGCAATTAGCGCTTCTTTCTTAGCCCTAGTCCATCCTTTAAGTTGTTTTTCGCGACGCATTGCGTCAAGTCTTGTGGAATATCCCTCTTTGTAAACGAGTTTGAAATCTTTTCCGTCTTTAACATATTTTGCGGATTTTGAGGATTTTGTAATTTGTTGATGTTCTCGAACATCTAGTTTATTGGTTTGGCCAATATAAAGACGATTTTTAGAATCTTTAAGGAAGTAGATGTAGAAGGGCATATTTTTTGTTCCTTCGACTCGGTCAATAAATTGACCTCGCTCAGGACATTCTCCTCACTTCTTTAGGCGGCTATAGCCATGAGCGAA
>MFPJ01000038.1:0-23676 GCA_001782675.1 Candidatus Levybacteria bacterium RIFCSPLOWO2_12_FULL_39_17 | reverse complement strand
TTACTAAATCACGAGGCTAAACACCAGTCGAAAATGAGTAAGGAAGATGTTGAGCATTCTAATGTTCGCTTTTAACCTTATGGTTCAGCGAGAAATGCTATAATGCGAGTGATGGATGGAACTGTAAAGATTATTAGGGAAAATGAGTATTTATAGATTTAGTCCTATGTCCTGGCTTATGTTTTAAGCAGTTAAGAACTTAGTTTTGATCAATTCTTCTAACTTTAGTCTCTACGCATTTCTTACTCTTTTCTTATTGACTCAGCCTTCAATATTGGCTATATTGTATTTACCCTTGAAACACTCGCGGTTTTAAGCCGAACTTATTTGCTATCACTTAAAGCTTGACAGTTAGCAAAGCCTTTGCTATACTGCTAAAACATTTCCGTCAGAAGCGAATAAAATATGATACAACTTTCTAACAAAAGAAACGAAAATCTTATTCCGGTAATACCAATCCGCGACGGCATTGTTTTTCCCCACACGGAATCTATTCTTACTTTCGGCAGGCCAAAGAGCCTGGCCGCGCTTGAATCCGCATTTGCCGGTGAAAGAGTTGTTTGTTTTGTCCTGCAGCGTAACCCTAAGCAAAATGATCCGGAACCTTCAGATCTTTACTCAATGGGTACTGTTTCCCACATTGAAAGAATGATTAGAACGGATGGTGAGGTAAGCGCTCTCGTTCGGGGTCTTGCCCGGGCAAAAATTGTTTCGTATGATGAGCGCTCAGGATATCTCCTGGCAAAAGTTGAAGAAATTGATGAAAAAATTGAAGAGACTGCCGAGATTAAAGCTCTCTCAAATCATCTTATTGCCGAATTTAAAAAAGCCCTTTCTCTTGGCAAGCAGGCGGATTTTCTCGTTTTTATGAATATTATGTCAGAGGTGACTCCGGGAGAACTCGCGGACCAGATTGCCTCAACTTTAGACATTAAAGGCTCGGAAAGGCAGGAGATTTTGGAGACCATTGATATTAAAAAGCGGCTTGAGAAGGTTTTGGATATTCTGTCCCGTGAAGTAAAAGTTCTTGAGCTTGAAAGAAAGATATCCTCAAGGACACAGGAGCAGTTTGAAAAGAGCGCAAAAGAGGCAATTTTGCGCGAAAGAATAAAAACTATTGAAAAAGAACTCGGGGACTCCGAGGAAAATGGCGAGATTAAAGAACTGCTTCTAAAAATAAAAGAGGCCGGAATGCCAAGAGATGTTGAAGAAAAAGCGAGAAAAGAACTTAAGAAGCTTTCCCAAACAACCCCTTACAATCCTGAAGCCGGTTATATTAGAAATTATCTCGAGACTTTAGTCTCTCTTCCCTGGAGTAAAAAAACAAAAAATAATGTGGATATTAAAGAAGCGGAAAAAATTCTTGACGAGGATCATTACGGTTTGAAGAAAGCAAAAGAAAGAATAGTTGAATATTTGGCAGTTCATAAGCTGGCAGGGAAAATGAAAGGTCCAATTTTGTGTTTTGTAGGGCCGCCGGGGGTAGGAAAAACATCAATAGGAAAGTCCATTGCAAGGGCTCTTGCGCGAAAATTTGTAAAGGTCTCGCTTGGAGGGATAAGGGATGAGGCAGAGATTCGTGGGCACAGAAGGACATATGTTGGCGCGCTTCCGGGCAGAATTATTCAGGGAGTAAAAGACGCGGGATCCAAAAACCCTGTATTTATGCTTGATGAGATAGACAAACTAGGAGCAGATTACAGAGGAGATCCGTCATCGGCGCTTCTTGAAGCGTTGGATCCTGAGCAAAATGATTCATTCTCAGATCACTACCTTGATGTTCCTTATGATTTGTCCGATGTAATGTTTATAACTACTGCCAATATTCTCGATACTATTCCTCCTGCGCTCCGCGACAGACTTGAGGTAATAAATTTTGCGGGATATACCGAGGAGGAAAAATTCAATATTGCGGCAAGATTTCTGCTTAAAAAGCAATTGGAAGCGCACGGGCTAAAAAATGAAAATGTTGAAATAACAGACGATGCAATTCATTACATAATTGAAAGGTATACAAGAGAAGCAGGCGTCAGAGGTCTTGAGCGCGAATTTGCCTCAATCTTCAGAAAAATAGCAAAACAAGTTGCCGAGAAGAAAACCGAGAAGATCAAAGTTACAGCAAAAAACATAGGTAAATTTCTGGGTCCTGCCAAATTTTCATCAAGCTTGGCTGAGAAGAAAGATGAAACGGGAATGTCAACCGGGCTTGCCTGGACGCAAGTTGGGGGAGAAATATTGTTTATTGAAATTGCCTTAATGCCGGGGAAAGGCCAACTTATTTTGACAGGGCAACTCGGGGATGTAATGAAGGAATCATGCCAGGCTGCATCGTCTTATATCCGTTCGCGAGCGGCAAAGTTTGGAATTAAAGAAAATTTCTATAACAAAATTGATGTTCATGTGCATGTTCCTGAAGGCGCAGTTCCAAAAGACGGACCGTCTGCCGGGATTGCAATCACAACCGCGCTTGTGTCGGCGCTTTGCAAAATTCCGGTGAACCATTTGGTTGGAATGACAGGGGAGGTAACTCTTCGGGGACGAGTGCTTGAGATAGGCGGAGTAAAGGAAAAGTTGATCGCGGCTCACCGGGCAGGTTTAAAGACTATAATTTTGCCAAAAGAGAATCGTAAGGATCTTGAAGATGTGCCCAGGCAGGTAATTTCCGACCTTCGATTTGTCTTTGTGTCTCATATGGACGAGGTTTTAAAAGTTGCTCTTACCAAGAGACTTCCAGGATTTGAAGGGATCAAAGGTGAACAGCTACCCTCCCAAAACATCACTGCCCCAGCCCCTATCGCCGCCGATTAACCTTGAGCGAACAGAGTGAGTCGAACGGGCTAACCCAGTATCGAGCATTCAGTATAAAAGTATCAAGTGTAATAATCGTATCGTCGTCTAGTCGACTAGTCAACGGAACGAAATTTAAGTCTGATATAATTTTAGATATGGTTATTCCAATTAAGAAATTAAAGAGTGGGCCTGGGCCCAACTCTTAAAATCACAACTCCTTTTCCTACAGTCTTATGTCGCGCAAGTTTTGGTTTACGATTAGAGTTCAATTCGAGACCTCCATGAATTGTACCGCTAGCGGGATTCGAACCCGCGATCTTCTGGATGAGAACCAGATATCCTAGTCCACTAGACGATAGCGGCTCGCCTTATTAATTTTTCAATTGCAATTTTACTTTTTAGAGATTTAATATAATGCTCTCGTTTCTTAGCTTCTGATAATGTTTTATAATCCTCTTTGTGCGCAAGCCTCCATGGCCTCTTACTTTTAGTATATCTAGAATATCCCTTATTATGCTTGATCAATCTTTATATCTATATCTTCTGTACTTCCAACATAACAACTCCCGTCTTTTATACTTCGCAAAATATATGTTCTAGACCACTAGCCCCCCGATTTATCGGGGAATCCCGATGACAGCGATCATCGGGGACGATGGGGCTGAGTTTCAATGAGCAGTATATTTTACCTTAAAATAAGCCTCAATCTCAAGTTCGATATATTTCAAAAACGCTTTAATCTCCTGTATAATATTGGTTAATGAAATCTTTTCTTCTTTCCGTGGTAATTCCGTCATATAATGAAATAGCCAATCTTCGCAAGGGGACTCTTGACAAGGTAGAGCATCATCTTGAAAGAAAAAAATATAATTATGAGGTAATTGTTGTTGATGACGGGTCAGATGATGGAAGCAGGGAATTTGTCAGGAATTTTACAAAGGAAAATAAAAAATTCAGGTTAATTGAAAACAACCACATAGGTAAAGCGGGAGCTGTGACCAGAGGTGTGCTTGAGGCAAGAGGAGATTATATTCTTTTCACCGACATGGATCAGGCAACCCCGATTGAAGATGTTGAAAAACTGCTTCGGTTTGCGCAGGACGGCTATGATATTGTTATAGGATCAAGAAGTAGCAATAGACGGGGAGCGCCTCTCACTCGCCGATTCATGGCAAAGGGAATGATAGTTCTGCGTTCTGCCTTGGTAGGGTTTCCCCGAATTAGCGATACGCAGTGCGGTTTTAAATTATTCAGTAAAAAAGCGGCTCGCGAGATTTTTTCCAAAGTAAGAGAAGTTCATCATGGTTTTAAATCAATAAAAAATTCATCAGTTACGGCAGGATTTGACATAGAGCTTTTGTATATAGGGGAAAAACTTGGATATAACATAAAAGAGGTTCCCGTTGATTGGTTATATGTGGAGACTCGCCGAGTGAGTCCGATAAGAGATTCAGTAGAGGGCTTGATGGATTTGCTTCGAATAAAGAACAATATTTTAAAAGGAGTCTACGATTAGTTTAATGCTGATGTGAGAAGTGAGAAATGTGAAGTTAGACAATGAAGTGAGATGTGAGAGTTAATTTATTCACACTTCCCACCTCATAAATCCAGCTTCTAACCTCTAACTTCCCACGTCTTGAATAAGAATGAATAAATTTATTTTTTACGGCTGGATAATTTCCTCTGTTGGTTTATTACTTTATTCTTTCACTCAAGTTGATTTATCGCTAACGCTCTCGCAGGTTTCTGTCTGGCAGACTATTCAGAAACTTCTTCAGCAGATTGGATATTTTAATAGACCCCTTTCAACTTTAATTTTCCTATTAATAATGTTCCTGATGTTCACGCTTTATGCTTTAACCTTAAATTTTGTAAAAAATAACATTTTTGATGGAAGAGCGGTTTGGAAAATAATTATTTTCGTTTCCGTAATTCTTTTCTTTGCGTACAATGCTTTTTCTTATGATCTTTTTAATTATATTTTTGATGCAAAAATCGTAACCTATTACAACCAAAACCCTTATGAACACAAGGCTTTGGATTATCCGGGTGATCCCATGCTTTCATTTATGCACTGGACTCATAGAGCCTATCCTTACGGGCCTCTTTGGCTTGCCTTAACAATTCCCTTGTCTTTTATTGGTTTTGGATATTTTCTGTTAACGTTCTACTTATTTAAGCTACTCGCATTATTCGGTTTTATTTGGAGCGCTATTCTGATCCGTAAGATCGCTCTGAGGCTAGGGTCGGACCCTGTGCTTGCGGTAGCGGTATTCGCTCTTAATCCTCTTGTTTTGGTTGAATCTTTGGTTTCAGCTCACATCGATATCGTTATGATACCTTTCGGGCTATTGGGAATTCTCGCTTTTCTCGAAAAAAAATATATAAAATCTTTTACAGCCCTTATTTTGTCTATCGCAATAAAATATGCAACCGTGTTTCTAATTCCCGGGATAATTGTTTATGGCCTATTTAAATCTAGCAAGGATTTCTTCCTCTATGTTTTGATTCTTTCGATGATAATTACAGTAGTTCTGGCGTCTTCCCGAACTAATTTCCAACCATGGTATCTTTTGCTTGTGCTTCCTTTTGCATCACTTGTTTCGGATAAATACTTTATACTGATTCCTGTTTTTCTAATATCAATTGCATCGCTCCTTCAGTATGCTCCGTTTATTTATCTTGGGAATTGGAACCCGCCAGTCCCAACAATCTTGAATTGGATAATGATTTCGTCAATTATGGTATCAGGTGTGTTGATCATCGGGCGAAAGTTAATGCATCGCTGATGTAGGAGGTGAGACGCTGGAAGCTGGATAATGAAATGAGATGTGTGATTTTTATCTCATTTCACATCTCACAATCTAGCCTCTAACCTCACACTTCTCACCTCACCTTTTTTCGAGTATAATCTTTCTATGGCCTTTATAAAGCGTTATTTTAATCAAATTCTTCTTTCTCTGGGAATTTTTGCGGCATATTTTGCCACACGACTTTACAACATTTCCTCCTTGCCCATGTTTACAGACGAAGCAATTTATACAAGATGGTCACAGATTGCCCGTTTTGATGCCAATTGGCGTTTTATTTCTCTAACAGACGGAAAGCAACCCTCCTTTGTTTGGCTTAATATGACTATAATGAGAGTAGTTTCCGACCCTCTCCTGTCTGGTCGTCTTGTTTCTGTTGCCTCAGGATTTTTTGCTATTATTGGCATATATCTATTGGCGCAAGAAATATTTAAAAACCATCGAGCCGGATTGATAGCTGCTATCCTATACATCATTTATCCATTTGCTTTAGTCTATGATCGAATGGCCCTTTATGATTCACTTCTTGCAGCCGGCATGATTTGGGCTTTATATCTGCAGATTCTATTGATAAGGCACAAAAGGTTGGATATTGCTCTGATTTTAGGGATGGTACTGGGTTTTGGAGTTTTAACCAAATCTTCCGCTTTCTTTGCCATCTATCTTATCCCCTTCTCCTTTATTCTCTCTAATTTTAGAAACGAAAAAATCCGTGAAATTGCTAAATGGGTAGGACTTTGTTTAATTTCCGTTTTAATGGCTTATGGATTTTATTCAATGTTAAGACTTTCTCCCTTTTTCCATATAATTGGTGAGAAAAATTCTATTTTTGTTTATCCCTTTAACGAGTGGTTTAAGCATCCATTTGAATTTTTTCTGGGCAATTTTAACGGATTAATCGACTGGTTTATATCTTACTCCACGATCCCAATGTTTCTCTTAATTTTCATTTCCTTTTTTTTGGGAGGCAACAAGTTTCTAAAAGAAAAACTCCTGCTTTTAATTTGGTTTGTTTTGCCGCTTGCTGCTCTTGCTCTGTTTGGAAAAGTTCTCTATCCAAGATTTATATTATTTATGACAATGCCTCTTCTTGTCCTTTCCGCGTTTTCTTTAAATTACATTTTAGACTTATTTAAAAATAATCTTATAAAGACCGGAGTTTTTCTGGCTTTTTCATTATTAATGCTACGTTCCGATTTCTATATTCTGACAGATTTTGCCAGAGCTCCGATTGCGAAAGCCGATACGGATCAATTTGTTAACGCCTGGCCGGCAGGTGGAGGAGTCAAGGAGATTGTTTCTTTTTTTAATGAGAAGGCAAAGTCACAGAAAATTTATGTTGCAACAGAAGGGACTTTTGGATCTCTTCCGACATATGCTATGGAAATTTATTTGGATGAGAATAAAAATATTCAAAAAAGAGGAATATGGCCGCTTCCGCGGGAGATTCCAAGGGATTTAGTTGAAAAAGCCGCGACAATGAAAGTTTATCTGGTACTAAACACAACCCAGGTTTCTCCGGACAATTGGCCGATTAAGTTGGTGACCCGATATCAAAAAGGAATAGGCGATTCCTATATGAGCCTTTATGAAGTTACCCCAAATCGTTAAAAGGTACGCTGCTTTTTTGATTATCATCTTGATTGTTCTTGCCTTTTTCAATAAAACAATAATATTTGGACAAATCCCTTTTCCCGGCGATCTTTTAGTAGGGCAATATGCTCCTTACGCATCATACCCTTTTATGGGATATAACCCCGGGTCCTATCCCAATAAAGCCCAGGATTTTGATGTTATAACTTTAGTATTTCCGGATAAAAATTTCTCTATAGAAACTATTCGGAAAGGAGAATTTCCCCTATGGAATCCATATGTTCTTTCCGGTAATCCTCATCTTGCGACTTTCCAATCGGCAACATTTTACCCATTCAATCTATTGTTTTTTATAATGCCCATTATTTACGCCTGGTCGCTTTACATAATTTTACAACCTATCTTAGCAGGTTTTTTTACTTACTTATTTTTAAGAGAGTTGAAATTAGGAACAAAAAGTTCTTTCTTTGGAGGTCTAATATTTGCCTTTTCTTCTTATTTTGTCGTTTGGATGGAGTATGGCAACCTTGGGCATTCAATTCTTTGGCTTCCTTTAATTTTGTATTTAATATTGAAGCTAACCGCGACTCGAAAACCAATTTTCTATTTATTGGTAATCATTAGCTTAACATTCTCAATTTTGGCAGGATATATTCAGCTGGCCTTTTATGTCTTTGTATTTTCTTTCATTTTTTTGCTCTTTATTCTTTTTATCCATTCCAACAATCCAACGAATACTAGAGTATGGCAAGGCCCGGCCTTGCCAAGAAGATCATTCGATCATCGCTTCCAAAAGAAAAAAGTAGAATTTTTATATTTTATCCCCATTTTTATACTTCCTGTTTTAATTTCATCTGTTCAATTGGTTCCATTTTTGGAAATGTTTTTTAATTCCGCCCGAACCCCGCATGCCGATTTTTCAAAATTATTAATTCCCCCATTTCATTTATTAACTATGTTTGTCCCCGATTTTTTTGGAAATCCTGCAACCCGCAATTATTGGCCGGACGGTACTTATATTGAGAGAGTTTCTTATATTGGAATAGTCCCTTTATTTTTTATCATTTATTCTTTTTTTCAAAAAAAGAGTAAGTTTTTTTGGTTTTTTTTGTCGAGCTCAATTGCTGTTCTTATTTTAAGCTTTGATAATTTTCTTTCAAATTTTATTTTTTCATTAAAACTGCCTCTTTTCTCAACCGCAGTGCCAACCAGAATCATGTTTTTATTTTGTTTTTCCGGGGCAGTTCTTGCCGCAAATGGATTTGAGGAATTTGAGAGAAAAAAGAAAATTAAAAACTCCATCATATCCTTAACAATTTTGGCATTAATTTTTTTCCTTTCCTGGGCTTTTGTATTTGCAGCGCCATATCTGCCTTTGGATTCGGCATTTATTAACAATCTGTCAATTAGTAAAAGAAACCTTCTTTTGCCCTCTCTAATATTTATTTCCACAATAATTCTTGTATTTTTAAATTTTATTTCCAGATTTAAAAAAATGGCTTTGGTCTTATTTTTTTTACTAACCATTTTTGATCTGTTTTATTTTTTTCAAAAAATAACGCCCTTTTCTCCTGTTCAATCCTTTTTTCCCAAAACCGAAGTCGTTGATAAATTAAAAGGAATTCAAGGAATCGACAGATTTTGGGGCTATGGGAGTGCTTATTTTGAACCAAATATTCCTGTTTTTGAGAAATTATATTCTACGGACGGTTACAACCCGTTAATAAATAAAAGATACGCAGAGCTCATAAGTACAATTGGAGATGGATCTGTCAAAAATGTTAAGCGATCAAATGTGACTATTCCCGGTTTTGGCAATGAAGACATAGGAAAGAGCGTTTTCCGACAAAGGATTTTAGATCTTTTAGGAGTTAAATATATTCTGAATAAAATTACCCCTTCTGATACTTTGGCTCCTGATCACATCACTTTTCCCGAAAATCGATTTTTCTTGAAATGGCAAAGTGGGCCTTGGCAAATTTATGAAAGCAAAGAAGCATTGTCAAGGATTTTTCTGGCATCAGATTATATTGTTAGAAAGGACGATCAAATTATAAGTACCATATTTGATAAAAATATCAACCTTTCAAAAACAATAATTCTCGAAGAGAGTATACCTAATTTTAAGCCATCAGAAGGATTATCGGAGGTAAAGTTGACAAACTATAGCCCGAACAAAATAGATATTTTTATAAAATCGGAAGTTAATAAGATTCTTTTTATATCAGATAATTATTTCAATGGTTGGAATGCTTTTATCGACGGCAAGAAATCTAAAATTTACAGAGCAAATTATACTTTCCGGGCGGTTCCTGTTTCGGCAGGAAACCACAATGTCGTTTTTGAATATAGGCCTCAGAGTTTTTATTATGGTTTATATGCATCGGCGGGAGCGATTGTTTTATTGTTATCAAGTGCGATTTTTATAAAAAAGAAATATGGCTAAAAAATATTTGCCGATTGTAATTCTGCTTTTGCTGATGATTCCTTCTATTTGGTTTCTGCTTTTGCCTGGATTTTTTGAATCTGACGATGGGGAGTGGATGATAATTCGATTCTCAGCTTTTTATCAAGCGTTAGCCGATGGGCAATTTCCGGTGAGATTTTTAGGAAGATTAAACAACGGTTATGGTTATCCTGTTGCTGATTTTCTTTACCCCGGATTCATGTATCTTGGTATCCCCATTCATATTTTAGGTTTAAATTTTACAGACACAATTAAAGCTCTTCTTGTACTCTCAATGTTAGGGTCAGGGTTATTTTCCTATCTTTGGCTTTCAAAATTGTTTGATAAAGTTTCATCTTTTTTTGGAGCTCTTTTTTTAGTTTATGCCCCTTATCATATCTTTGATCTTTACAAAAGAGGTTCGATAGGAGAATTACTAGCAATTACTATTCTTCCTTTCATTCTGTGGCAGGCAGAAAGAAAAAGCCCTGCCTGCCGGCAGGCAGGTTTCTTTTGGACAACAGCAGGAATTTCGTTTTTAATTCTTTCTCATAATACTCTGGCAGTTTTATTTTTGGGAGTTTTGATTCTTTACTTTCTTCTTGACATTTTAATCTCAAAAAACAAAATGGCCATGATCTATAAACATGGAAGTGAATTACTTTTAGGAATTGGTTTATCTTCTTTCTTTTGGATTCCGGCAGTTTTCGATCTTCAATATACTGTTTTTTCCCAAACCAAGGTTTCCGACTGGGCTAAATATTTTTCCGATTTCAATTTAATTGGAATTTCAACAGTTATCATTTTCTTAACAGTTCCTATTCTTTTCGTTACCAAAAAAATTAAACCAAATGAGCACCGTTTGACTATTCTTTTGTTTATCATCGGATTAATATCGATTTTTTTTGCTTTGCCCGCAAGTTCGGCCTTCTGGAGAATTCTTCCTGTTTCTTTTATTCAGTTTCCCTTCAGAATGCTTTCGATTTCAATAGTTTCGGCGTCATTCCTTCTTGCCTTTATTCTTTCAAATCTGCCGTTTAAATTAAAAATCACTTTCGGAAGCTTAATTATCCTATTGACATTATTAAATAGCCAAGCATTTATACTCGGGGTAAAAGTTAAGAATACCCCCGATTCGCTTTTCTCAACAAACGAAGCAACAACAACCGTGCAAGATGAATATATGCCAAAATGGGTTAAAAGAAAGCCTACGGATCATTTCAGAGAAAAGGTCGAAATTGTGAATGGAAGGGCAGAGATAAAAGATATTGCTTACGATAATAAAAAAATAGAGTTTACTGTTTTTTCAAATGAAAATGCCAAAGTTCGCGTAAATACAATTTATTATCCGGGATGGGTTGCGAAAGTCAATGGAAGAGAAAAGCCAATAGATTACAAAAATGAATTAGGGGTTATGGATGTAGCCTTGGATAAAGGCGAAAACAAGGTTGAATTATCTTTTAATGAAACCCCATTAAGATTTGGAGCTGATGTCCTAACAATTTTTTCGTTTATAATTTTAATCTGGGTTGCCAAAAGGTCAAAGTTTAAGCGATTTTAACAAAAAACCATGCTTAAGTTTATTCAGCAGAATTTAAATCTCTTTTTATATTTTTTCTTATCGGTTTTTTCAATTCTTCCATTCTTTTCCCCTGGGTTTTTTACTGTTCACGATGACACGCAGGTGGCAAGGGTGTTTGAAATGGGAAAAAGTTTAAACGACGGAATGTTTCCGGTAAGATGGGTGCAGGATTTGGGCTACGGATATGGATATCCTATTTTTAATTTTTATGCTCCGCTTCCATATTATGTTGGCGGATTTTTAACTCTAATTGGATTCGATTCCCTTGTTGCAACAAAAATTATTTTTGCTCTTGCGTTAATTTTATCCGGCGTTTCAATGTTTGTTTTAGTTAAGGAATTTTTTGGGAAGAGCCCGGCATTGGTTTCATCCGTTGTCTATCTATACTTTCCTTACCACGCAGTAAATACTTACGTAAGAGGAGATCTGGCTGAATTATTTGCTTACGCTTTTTTGCCGCTTGTTTTTCTAAGTCTTTTTAAGATTCATTATAATTCGAAAATTTCAAGGTTTTACCTAATTCTTGGCGCATTGTCAATCGCGGCAGTGGTTATTTCTCACAACCTATCGGCTTTTATGCTTTTTATCTTCATTTTCTTATTTATTGTCTTGTCCTTATTTACAAAGAAGGAAAGAAAAAGATTGGTCTTCTCCTATCTATTTATCCTTTTGACCGCTTTTCTTCTCTCCGCTTTTTATTCCCTCCCCGCGCTTTTTGAAATGAAATACACAAATGTTTTATCCCAGGTGGGAGGCGGATCGCATTATGCCGATCACTTCATTTGTCCTTCTCAACTTTGGAATAGCGCTTGGGGATTTGGAGGTTCGGCGCCAACTTGCGTTGATGGAATGAGTTTTAAGTTAGGAAAACTTAATATTTTACTTTCGATTTTTGCGTTTGGGTTATTTCTTATTAATTTCAAAAAAAACAAGGACAAATTATTTATAATTTCATTCTCTCTTGTCAGTCTTTTGTTGTCTATTTTCCTAACTCTCGAATATTCATCTATCATATGGCGCTTGCCTTTCATGGACTTTCTTCAGTTTCCATGGAGATTTCTCAACTTTACTGGGCTTTTTATAAGCATTGTTGTAGGATATTTGATTTGGCAGGGTAGACAATATTTAAGCAATAAAATTTCAATTGCCCTAGCATCAATCATCATTTTGTTAACACTAACATATAATGCGGCGCTTTTTAATCCCAAAACAATAGATGACAGAGATAATTCTTTTTACACCAATGAAACATATCTTAAATGGACTGTTTCAGGAATTTCTGATGAATATTTGCCAAAAGACTTCAGAAGACCCGAGTCAAAAAATCACTTGCGGGAAAGCAGTTTTGACATAATTTCCGGCCGGGGAGAAACTCGTTTAATTAATAAAAAAACCCAAGAAGTAAAGGCCACGGCAAGCCTTGAGACAAATGGATTAGTGCGTGCAAATATAGCCTTCTTTCCTGCGTGGGAAATAAGAGTTGACGGTAAGAAAGCTTTCTATGCCGCAAGGGAAGACGGGCTATATCTAAATGTTCCTTCAGGATTTCATGTTCTTACTGCCGAGCTTAAAGAGACCCTGGTTGAGAGAATCGGAAACGCGCTCTCACTAATTGGAGTTTTGGCCTTGCTTATTGTTATAATAAGAAAATCAGATACATTTTATGGCCAAAAAACTTCCTGAATTGTCAATTTTTTTCCCTTTTTGGAACGAAGAAGAAAATGTTTCACGAGTGGTTTTTTCCGCTCTTGATGTTGCAAAAAAGGTTACCGTAAAGTGGGAAATTATTATTATTGATGACGGATCTTCGGATAATACCCTTAGAGAAGCAGAGAAGATTGCTTTTGAAAATAAAAATATAAGAATCGTTTCCCACAAGCCAAATAGAGGATATGGAGCGGCATTGAAGGAGGGTTTTCAAAATGCAAGTTATAACTATATTGTTTTTACGGATGGGGATGGTCAATTTGATATTGCACAGATAACAAAATTTATAGATAAAATAGATAATGCGGATATAGTCATTGGTTACAGAAGAAAAAGGCGCGATACCTTTGCGAGGCATATATTAATGTATATGCTGAGGGTTTGGGATTTGATATTCTTTGGTTTTTGGTTTCGCGACATTGACTGTGGTTTTAAAATGTTTAAGAAGGAGTCACTTGATAAGATTATGCCATTACGGTCAGAAGGCGCGATGATAACAACAGAAATATTAGCAAAGGCAAAAAGAAAAAATCTTAAGATAGAACAAGTTGAGGTTGATCATTATAAGAGGCAGTTTGGAGAGCAATCGGGAGCCAACTTGGCCGTAATCGTGAGAGCCGTTCTTGAAAGCATGATTCTTTGGTGGGATATAAGAAATAAGAGGATATGAATACTACAAATACTACAAATGCCACAAATACTACAAATAATTTAATAGAAAGCAATTCAAAATCATTGTAATATTTGAGATTGGTAGTATTGGTACTATATTGGTAGTATTAACTTATGGAGGATTTTGATTTAGATGTAGTTGCAAGAAAATCCGTAAGAGGTATCTTTGCTCTTGTTTCAAGGACTTTTTTTATTCAGGTTTTATCCATTGCCGCAAGCTTTATTTTAACGATTTTCCTTGATCCCGGAAGTTACGGAGTATTCTTTGTTGTCTCGTCCCTGGTAGTCTTTTTAACATATTTTCAGGATATTGGGTTGGCAGCCGCATTGATCCAAAAAAAAGAAGAAGTTACAAAGGAAGAATTGCGATCTACTTTTACGCTGCAACAAATACTGGTTCTTTTAATTGTAATTCCTGTATTGATTTTTTCCAAAGATATAGCGGTTTTTTACAAACTTAATGCTTCAGGTTATGTTCTTCTGATTTCTCTTACCATCTCCTTCTTTCTTTCTTCATTGAGAACGATTCCCACGGTTATACTTGAAAGAAAGCTTGATTTTAAGAAGCTTGTGATTCCTCAAATTGCTGAAAATTTGGTTTACAATCTGTCATTAATATATTTCTCTATTTCGGGGTTCGGCTTAACAACTTTTACAATTGCAGTATTAGCAAGAAGCGTAGTGGGACTTGTAATTACTTATTTCATTCAGCCTTGGCCAATCGGTTTATCTTTTAACCTTAGGTCTATTAAAAATCTTATTTCATTTGGGATTCCTTTTCAGGCAAATACAATCCTGGCTCTTATTAAGGACGATCTTCTGACGGTCTATGTCGGAAAAATTCTTCCCTTTTCTCAAGTTGGCTACATAGGTTTTGCTCAAAAATGGGCTTTTATGCCTTTAAGGCTTATTATGGATAATGTGATTAAAATTACCTTTCCCTCAATGAGCCGCCTTCAGCATGATAAGACTGCTCTAAAACTGGCAGTAGAAAAATCATTATTTCTTGTTTCTTTCTTTATTTTTCCTCTCGCCGCCGCTATTATTTCATATTCGCCTTTTCTTATTGATCTTATTCCTAAGTACAAAAAATGGGAACCGGCTCTTCTTTCCCTTTCTTTTTTTGCTTTGAATACAATTTTTTCTTCCATATCGACTCCCTTGACAAACTTTTTGACAGCAATAGGCCGCGTAAAAATAACGCTTTATTTTATGATTTTCTGGACTGCTGCCACATGGATCCTCACCCCCGCGCTAATTTTAATTTACGGTTTTAACGGTTTCGCGCTGTCTTCATTTTTAATATCAATAACATCAATATTCGTTTACTTTTCAGCCAGAAGATTTATTAATTTTTCCTTCATGAGGCCTGTTTTTAGACAATTTTTAGCGGCCGTTTTGATGTTTATTGTTATTCAGTCTACCAAGGGTATCATTACTTCATTTTCGACTCTTGCTCTCAACATTGCGTTGGCAATGTTAGTCTATTTTGGCATTCTTTTTATCTTGGCGGGCCCCGAACTTGTAAAAACTACTAAATTTATTATTATAAGTGTAAGGAATAAAAGTTAGGACTATTAAAGAATGAATAAATTATCTGTTGTAATTTCCGCATATAACGAAGAAAAAAATATCAAGGATTGTCTGGATTCGATTAAAAACTTGGCAGATGAAATTGTAGTTGTTGATAATTTGTCTGCCGATAAAACTGCTGAAATTGCCAGAAACTATACAAAAAAAGTGTTCGAACAAAAAAATGATCCTAAAAATATAGATTTGCAGAAGAATTTGGGATTTTCTAGAGCAAGCGGAGACTGGATTTTATCGCTTGACGCGGATGAACGCGCAACCCCCGAACTTACAAGAGAAATTAAGTCAGTTTTAAGCCAAAAGCCAACAGCCAAAAGCCAACAGTCGATAAATGGCTACTGGCTTCCGCGAAAAAACATAATCTTCGGCAAGTGGATAAAAAGTGAGATGTGGTGGCCGGATTATCAATTGAAACTTTTCCAAAAAGGAAAAGGAGGATTTGATAAAAATCAGGTTCATCGGGCGCTAAGAGTGCAAGGCGAGACTGAAAAACTTGAAAATTTTTTAATCCACAATAATTATGTTTCCATTTCTCAATATATAGAAAAACTTAATAACTATACAAATATTGAAGCGGAAAGTTTAGCCGCCTCGGGCTATCGGGTCAATTGGCTGGATGCTTTAAGATTTCCGGTTGACGATTTTTTAAAGACTTTTTTTCTCCAGAAAGGATATAAAGAAGGTCTTCATGGGCTAATCTTAAGCTTGCTTCAGGCTTTTTATATGGAGATAGTTTTCGCAAAGCTTTGGGAGAGGGAGGGATTTAAAGAAATAGAAGATGCCGATTTCCAAAAAAAACTAATGAAAGAAGCAAAAGCAATAAGAAATAAATTTAAATATTGGTTTTTAAGTTCGACAATAAAAGTTACCAAAAACCCGTTTAAGAAAATCCTTTTAAGAGTTACCAGAAAAATAACATCTCAAAAACTTAAAAATTCTTAAATTTATGCCAAAGATTTTTGTGATCATTTTAAATTTTAATGGTGGTCAAAATACCGTTGATTGCCTTCTGTCTTTTTCTAATATTTCCAAAAAGGAATTCGAATTTGAAAAAGTTGTCGTGGATAACGGCTCAAAAGACGGATCAATTGAACAAATTAGAAAAAAATTTAACGATGTAATAATTATTGAGAACCAAAAAAATCTAGGGTTTGCCGGCGGTAACAATGAGGGAATAAGATTTGCCTTAAAAAGCGGTGCGGATTTCGTAATGCTTTTGAATAATGACACTATTGTACATTCGGGCTTGGTTAAAAATTTATTAGAGCCTTTAGAACACGATAGTGTTGGTGGGGTAGTGCCAAAAATTTATTTCGAGAAAGGTTATGAATTCCACAAGGATCGGTATAAAGAATCGGATAAGGGGAAGGTGATTTGGTATGCGGGAGGAAAAATGGATTGGGAAAATTTAATTGGGGAAAATATTGGGGTGGATGAAGTCGATCATGGACAATTCGATATTCGAATGGAAACGGATTTGGCAACAGGATGTTGTTTTATGGTTCGTTCTGATGTTCTTAAGAATGTCGGAATGTTTGACGATAGATATTTTCTCTATTACGAAGATGCGGACCTTTCGCAAAGGATAAAGAAAGCGGGACATAAAATTATTTACGAACCCGCAGCTATAGTTTGGCACAAAAACGCAGAATCTTCCGGAGGATCAGGCTCAGATCTTCAAGACTACTATATTACTCGAAACCGACTACTATTCGGCATGACCTATGCACCATTGCGAACAAAAGCTTCCTTAATTCGGGAAAGTCTTAAATTAATCAGAACCGGCCGAAAATGGCAAAAAAAAGGAGTGAAAGACTTTTACCTAAGGCTCTTCAACCGCGGCACTTTCCCCATATAGTCATTTTATTTTGCTACTTGACACCCGACTATATAGTCAGTTAATATAATTTCATGCGTAAATCTGCTCTTACCGAAAGACAAAAACAGCTTCTTGAGGTGATATATAAATATATCAAGGGTACAGGTTACCCTCCTTCTTTTGAAGAAATGAAAAACAGCCTTGGTGTAGTTTCCAATCAATCAGTAATCGATCTGCTAATGAAGCTTGAAGGCCAAAAGCTCATAAAGCGCAATGAATTCCAAGCTAGAGGCATAGTAATTCTTCCCCTGGGTTATGAGATTTTAGGAGAACCGCCACTGATACCATTTTTGGGCATTAGCCATGCGGGTTCTCCTATTACAGCAGTAGAAATACAAGGAGAATGGCAGCAGCTTTCACCGCAGGTTGCAAAACTTGAAGATGATGTTTTTATCCTTCGGGTTTCCGGGGATTCAATGATTAATGCGGGCATTGATGATGGAGATAAAGTCTTAGTGAGAAGCCAAAAGGAATTCTCCTCCGGAGACATAGTTATGGCCGATGTTGACGGAGAATCAACCATAAAAAGATTTGTGTCGGACGATAGCCCTCCTTATGTATATCTTAAGCCTGAAAATCCAAAATATGACATGGTTTGTTTTACCGAGGTTGTCAAATTAAAAGGTAAGGTTATATCAATCAACAAGAGAGGGCAATGGATGCCTGTATCCTAAGAAATTATTGGTAAAAAATACAAATAAAAAACCTTTTGGATTTTTAAATATAATTGTTATACTAAAAATAGCTTTTAACTATAAAGAATAATTAATATGACTAATGAAAGAAAAACAGAAAGTATTGTTCGCTCTCATTTTGAACAATTTAAAGATCTGGTAGAATTAGAGGAACAAGCCTCTGATATTCCTAAAATAGATAAATTATTAAAAACAGCTTCAAAAAAGGGTGGCGGGAAGGGTAAGCCCGAATTTTTGATAACATTTAAAAGTAATTCTGATTTACTTATTGTAATTGAATGCAAAGCTGATGTTTCTAAACATGAAAGCAAGAGTAAAGACAAATTTTCTGATTATGCCGTTGATGGTACACTGTTATATTCCTCGTACCTATCTAAAGAATTTGATATATTAGCAATCGCAGTAAGTGGCGAGGATGCTAGACACTTAAAAATCTCCCATTTTTTGCAGCTTAAAAATGAGAAAAAGGCTACTTCAATATTTGGAGAAAAACTTTTATCAGCACAAAATTATCTTGATGGTTATTTAAAAAGCCCTGAAAAATTTAGGCAAGATTATAATACTTTATTGGATTTCGCTAAACATTTAAACGAGGAGCTCCACTCAAACAAAATACCCGAAAGAGACAGAGCTTTATTGTTAAGTTGTATTTTAATTGCACTGGAAAATGCTGCATTTAGAGCTTCTTATAAGTCTCATAAAACACCACAAAATTTAGCAGATGCATTAGTTCAAACGGTACTTGATGAATTGGAGAGTGCTAATATCATTGGGAAAAAATTAGAAAATCTGGATATTCAATTTAGTTTTATAAAAACAGATACCTCACTTTCTACAAAGAATAATGTCTTGAAGGATCTTATTGATGAAATTGATGAAAATATAAATTCATTTATTAAAACACATGAATATTTTGATGTTTTAGGACAGTTGTATATTGAGTTTTTACGTTATGCCAACAGCGATAAAGGATTAGGTATTGTGCTAACACCTCCCCACATCACAGAGCTTTTTTCTGAATTAGCTCAAGTAAATAAAAAAACAATTGTCTACGATAACTGTACGGGAACTGGAGGGTTTCTGATTAGTGCAATGCAAAAAATGATACAAGATGCAAAAGACGATCAGGAAACAATAAAAAATATTAAAGCAAACCAACTTATTGGTGTTGAATATCAATCTCACATTTTCGCTCTTGCGATTTCAAATATGTACATCCATCAAGATGGTAAAACAAACATAATGAGAGGAAGTTGCTTTGATAAAGATATAATTGATGCAATTAAGAAAAAAATGCCAACTGTTGGCCTGTTAAATCCCCCATATAAAGGTGATAAAAAAACTGATACAGAAGAATTAGAATTTATTCTCAATAATTTAGAGTGTTTGGTAGACGGTGGAACATGTATTGCAATTGTGCCAATGGAAAGAGCCTTAGCTCAAAATGGTAAGGTTTACGAGCTAAAAAAACAATTATTGCAAAAGCATACATTAGAAGCGGTTTTATCAATGCCGAACGAATTATTTGCAAACTCTAAAGTAGCTGTAGTATCATGTGCGATGATTTTTACTGCCCACAAGCCTCACCCAAAAAATAAAGAAACATATTTTGGATATTATAAAGATGATGGATTCGTTAAAAGAAAAATTAAAGGGAGAATTGATGCTTTCGGTAAATGGGATTCAATAAAAGAAAAGTGGATTTCTTATTTTATTAATAGAAAAAGCGAAGCGGGATTTAGTATAAATAAAGCAGTTTCAGCAGAAGAGGAATGGGTGGCAGAAGCATATATGGAAACTGATTATTCAAGTCTTTCTAAAGAAGATTTTATAAACGAGGTTAAAAAGTATGTGGCATTTAATGTTTTGAATAAATGAATTTAGTACCATTAAATAAAATTTTTGACGTACGGTATGGTAATCAGTTTGATTTATATAAATTAGAAACTAATGAGGACAATAGTGATATCAATTTTGTTTCTAGAAGTAGCCAAAACTTAGGAGTTATCTGCAAAGTATCTACTTATAATGACACCGAGCCTTTTTCTGCTGGTTTAATTACTGTTACATTAGGAGGCACTTATTTATTAAGTTCTTTTATTCAACAAGATAAATTTTATACGGCACAAAACATTAAAGTCTTAACTCCTAAAAGAGAAATGTCTTATAATGAAAAACTTTATTATTGTAAAGCAATTGAAGCAAACAGATTTCGCTACACATCTCACGGTAGAGAAGCCAATATTACACTTGATATGTTACCCATACCCGAAAAGGTTCCCACGGAATTCTTAGAAATTAAAATTGAAGAGATTAAATTAGTAGATGAACTCCCATTAATTAATTCTAGTTTCTCATTGATGCAAGATTCTTGGAGAAACTTTGACTTAAATTATTTGTTTAAAATTACAGGCAGTCAAACTACACCTATTTTAGAATTAGAAGAATATGGATATGGTAAATATCCTTATGTAACTACGCAAGCCACAAATAATGGCGTAGAAGGTTTTTATGATTTTTATACAGAAGAAGGAAACATATTGGCTATTGATAGTGCTGTTTTAGGCTATTGTTCTTATCAGCCCGAAAATTTTTCAGCAAGCGACCATGTAGAAAAACTTATTCCGAAGTTCAGAATGAATAAGTATATTGCTATGTTTTTAGTGACAATTCTTAATAAAGAACAATATCGCTATAATTATGGGCGTAAATGCAGTCAAGCCAGAATGAGACAAATAAAAATAAAACTACCAGCCAAAAACGGACAACCTAATTTTGATTTCATGGAAAACTATATCAAATCATTATCATATAGTAGAAGTATCTAATTTATCATTCTACTTAGGGAAGATTGCGGGGTTGGTGAGGAGGTCGCATGAGGCGAGGAAAAAATCAAAAGAGCTTTTGGAAGAAGCGAAAAGAAAAGTTGAAGAAATGATAGGAAAGGACACGAATTAAATTTTATTTCTCCCCCATTTGCGGTGTATAATTTGGGTATGCGGATTTATAGGATTCCCTGGGGGGTTATTCTTATTATATTAATTTCCTTGATTCCTCTTTTTCCTCTTCTTCATCCGGGACTTCCGGTGACGCATGACGGGCAGGATCATGTTGCAAGAATTGCTAATTTTTATCAGAATCTTTCGGAAGGAAATATTGTTCCGCGTTGGGCAGGAAATCTAAACTGGGGATATGGACATCCAATCCTGATGTTTTTGTATCCGTTCCCTTCCTATGCTGCTTCCTTATTTCATTTCCTGGGTTTTTCGCTTGTTGATTCGACAAAACTAGTTTTCGCCCTTGCATTCGTTGCAAGCGGAATTGCCATGTATCTTTGGATCAAAAACTTTTTGGGGAATACTGCCGGAATAGCATCAGCCGTTCTTTACATGTTTACTCCTTACAGATTTGTAGATTTATATGTAAGAGGAGCAATTGGAGAGCATGTTGCATTTGTTTTTCCGCCGTTGATTCTGTATTTCCTCTTAAAACTTTCGAAAAAATATTCATATTGGCATCTTCTTGGATGCTCAATTTCTTTTGCCGGACTTATTCTTTCACATAATGCTATAGCCATTATGTTCTTGCCGTTTATAGCATTATATTTTCTTTACATCATTTATTATTCGCAAAATCGAAAACCCTTAATTCTTAATTTTTTATTCATAACTCTAGTGGGCTTCGGTTTGTCGTCTTTCTTTTTGGTTCCTGCTTTTCTTGAAGGAAAGTACACTCTCCGGGATATCGTAACAGGGACAGAAGCATTGACAAGGTTTGTTGATTTTAAAGATTTGATATATGGACCTTGGAGCTTTGGCGGAACAGGCCAGTTTTCCGTTCAGATAGGAATAGTTAATTGGGTTTTTGTTTTTGGTGCTTTGTTCGTAGTTCGTCGATTGCTACAAAAGGAAAAGAAATTATTTTTCTTATACATTATAACTTTCATTTATTTTATTTTTTCGGTTTTTTTGATGCTAAAAGAGTCCGAGTTTATTTGGGAGACATTTACCACCCTTCAAAAGTTTCAATTTCCATGGAGATTTTTATCGGTTTCGGTTTTTTCAACAGCATTATTAGGGGGATTTTTATTTTACTCGATAAAAAATTCGAAACTTAAGAGAATATTATTAATTCTAGTTGTTATCTCCACAATAGGATTAACAAAAGATTATTGGAAAGCAAAAGATTATCTTAACAAACCCGAAAGTTTTTATACGGGAATTTATGAAAGCACGACGGATACGGGAGAAAGCTCTCCGCGCTGGTCAGTAAGATTTATGGAGCAAAGACCAATTGACACCATTGAGATTATTGAGGGCCAAGCAAAGATTCAAAAGCTGAAAAGAATATCCATCCACCATCAATACGAAATAGAATCCTTATACTCAAGCAGAATAAAAGAAAATACTTTGTATTTTCCGGGTTGGAAAGTTTACATTGACGGCAAAGAGTATCGGGGAGTACAGTTTCAGGATCCAAACCATAGGGGGCTCATGACTTTTAAGCTTGTAAACGGAAAGCATATCGTTGATGTTAAGTTTGAAGACACGAAATTAAGGAAGATAGCAAACTTAATTTCTTTATTGTCTTTTGGCGCTATTATAGTATTTGTAGTCCTTAATTTTAAATTTTCAATTTTTAATTTAAAATGAATTTAAAATTTTTAATTTTCAAATCAAAAATCTTGTCCTTCAGGAAAACCTGGCCGATCCTATTTCTGGTTTTCATTTGGCTTATCTTTTCTTACCCTTATTTTCTGAAAGGGTTAGTTCCTTTTCCTTCGGATTATCTTGTTAACTTTTTTGCTCCATGGAGTTCTTACCCTGAATTCTGGGGACCAATAAAAAATAATGCGACACCGGATGTTATAAGCCAAATCTATCCATGGAAGAAGCTCGTTATTGACACTTGGAAATCGGGAAGCATACCTCTCTGGAATCCTTATGGATTTTCGGGAACACCTCTTCTTGCCAACTATCAGTCGGCAGCTCTAAGTCCTCTGAATATTTTGTATTTTATTCTTCCCTTTATTGATGCTTGGAGCATTCAAATTTTACTTCAGCCATTGATGGCAGGATTTTTTACTTATCTTTTCGTCCGTTCATTAAAATTAAGCAAAACCGCTTCCATTATTTCATCACTTGCTTTTATGTTTTGCGGTTTTTTAACCACATGGATGATGTATGGGACACTCGGGTATGCTATTGTTTTTTTGCCGCTCGCCCTTTTTGCCATTCAAAAAATCAGCTCTACTCAAAAATGGTACTATTCACTTCTTCTTTCAATTAGTATTCCATTATCATTTTTCAGCGGCCATTTTCAGACAAGTTTATATTTTCTTATTTTTATTCTGATATATATTTTGTTTAATTTTTTTACCGAAAAAAATATCAAAGTCTTTCTATTAAATGTTGCATCGGTATTTTGGGGACTCCTTCTTTCTGCTCCTCAACTTATCCCTTCGATCGAACTTTATTTGAATTCTGTTAGAAGCGAAATTTTTATGAAATCGGAGGTAATTCCCTGGAGTTACCTCCCCACCCTTTTGGCTCCCGACTTCTTTGGCAATCCGGTAACGCGAAATGATTGGTTTGGACATTATGCGGAGTGGAATGCTTATATCGGCCTTACACCTTTAATGCTTGGTTTTTATAGCTTAAAAAAAAGAACTCCGCTAATACTCTTTTTCTTTTTCTTTGGTCTTATGGTTCTTTTTCTTGCTTTTCAAACTCCGATACTTGATCTTTTAATTACCTTAAAGATTCCGGTACTATCAACTAGCGCTGCTTCAAGAATTATAGTTTTATTTTCTTTTTGCTTTGCCGTACTTGCCGGGTTTGGATTTGAAAATTTGACAGCGGATCTAAAAAATAGAAAACTTAGGCCTGTATTTGTTTGGCTCGGAGCATTCG
>MFPJ01000037.1 GCA_001782675.1 Candidatus Levybacteria bacterium RIFCSPLOWO2_12_FULL_39_17 | reverse complement strand
CAACAACTGCTGCTTCGACAAAAGCAAAAGCTATTGAAAAAATTAAGACCTTGAATATTGAGCTTTTCATCTTTAAAAGTATATCATTGAAAACGGGTAAAATGCACTCTTACTTACTTCTTACTCTTTTTTTCTTGCTTTCTTAACCGCAAGCATTACGCTCTTTAAAGGGCAGATGGCAAATGGGACCCCAAGAAGGTTCTGAGATTAAACTGGCCAAGAAAATTGCCCAACTTTTGAAACAAGCTGCCCTCAAAACTCCAAGTGTTATAATTTTTTCAAGCTTGTCCCAAAAGATTTTTTTTATCAATTAAATCTACTAAAGACCCAGGAGGATGCTTTTCCTGAATTTTTAATATGAAATTTTTTGATCATAGAATTATTGATATTAACTTTGATTCGGAAGATGTTTTTATCCTCAAGGTAAAACCTTTAAGAGGCAGGGTTTTAAATTTTAAACCCGGACAATACACAAGAATTATTATTCCTGATCACCCTAAGACAAGAGAGCATTTTTTTTCTTTCGCCTCGTCTCCTGAGAATAAATCCTATCTCGAATTTTGTATAAGAATTTATGGCAATTGGACAAAAGCTTTATCTCAATTAAAAAAAGGCAAAATTATTAAAATTAGCTCTCCTATGGGTTCATTTATATGGAAAAACGGAATAAGAAATGCTGTTTTTATTGTAGGGGGCATAGGAATTTCTCCTTTCATGTCAATGTTAAGGTACATAGTTAAAAAGAATTCAATAGAGAAGATAACCCTCCTCTACGGCAATAGAACTCAGCAAACAATTTCCTATAAAAAGGAGCTCGAGGAAATTTCAAAAAAAATTACTTTAAAAATAATACATATTTTTTCTGAAGAAAAAGAAAAGCTTTATATTCCTGCTTACCACGGTTTCATAACAAAAAAGATTATTGAAAAAGAGATAGATTTTTCCGCCAAGCCGGTAATTTTTATAACAGGACCGCAGGTCTTTATAGAAAAAATGCTCCCTGTTTTGGGAAAGATAGCAGACAAGGAAAAAATAAAATTTGAATTAAAATGAAAAAAGAAGAAGCAAGGCAAAATTTGATTCGGAAATAAAGTTCTGTTAATATTTACGGTATTAAGAAAATAATTTTAGCCTTAATCATTGCTCTTTTATTTATGCGCATTCCATCTGTACCCGCCTCGGCTCAGAACCAAGATCCGCTTTTGGAAAACATTGAGGCGACAGAGAGCGCCGAGGAAGCTACGAAATCAGCGGAAAAAGAAGAAATTCAGAAGCTCACGCAGGAGGATTTGACCAAACCCGAAGAGGATGAAGCAAAAAAAGAATTTATAGAATTATTTTCGAGCCGGCCAATTGAGGATATTACCTTTTTTAACTTTGCGGGATTTTTTGTCCAGTATGCAGTGCGCTCCGGAGTTCCTGCGAATACAATTATTCTAATATTGCTCTTGCCTTTTCTTGCAACGCTTGTTGTATTTTTCAGGCAGATTATAGGCCTTCCTACTCTTGAAATGCTTGTGCCAATTGCATTGGCAATAACCCTTATTGCAACAGGACTGACGGCCGGAGCTATTCTTCTCATAACCATTCTTCTTGCTTCATTTGTAGCAAGGTTAATTTTGAAAAAAATAAGAATTATGCAGCTTCCAAAAATGGCTCTCTCAATGCTTTTGGTCGCAATATTTGTTTTTATGTCGCTTACAGTAAGCGCTTCCCTTGGGATTCTCACCGTAAGACAGCTCTCCTTCTTTCCCGTGCTTTTGTTGATTCTTCTAAGCGATAAAATTGTAGCCTTGCAACTGGCTCGCGGCAGCAAACCCGCGATCATTATTACTTTTTTCACTTTGATGCTTGGCGCTGCCGGATATGTAATACTTTCCGTGGGAATTATTAGAAATTACCTTTTACTTTATCCTGAAATTATCTTTATCCTGATTCCGATAAATCTACTTCTCGGGAGATATTTTGGATTAAGGCTTACAGAATACCATAGATTTGCCCCATTTAGAAAATATGTCAATCAGTAGAAGTATTTTGGGAATGAATGCCCGGAATTTTCTATATATATCAAAATATAATAAACCAGCCGCAAAAAGAAGAGCTGACGATAAGCTTGCAACCAAAAAACTATTAATTCATGACAATATCCCCACAGCCGGCCTTTTACATATTTTTTCAACAAGGAAAAGCATTAGAAATTATTCCTGGGCCTTGCCAGCTGAAGGATTTGTGATAAAACCTGCAAGAGGATATGGGGGAGAAGGAATCATGGTCTTTAAAAAATGGGGATATGAGAGTGGAACAACTATCTCGGATAAAGAATACAAACTGAAACAACTACAGTCTCATATTCTTGATATATTTGATGGAATCTACTCTCTTCAATCCCTTCCGGATAAAGCTTATATTGAGGAAAGGATTATCCCCGCCCCTTTTTTCAGAAAACTCACGCCAATTGGCTTGCCGGACATAAGAATTATAGTTCTTCATAAAATTCCTGTGATGGCAATGCTGAGGATCCCAACAGAAGAGTCTCACGGAAAAGCAAATCTTCACCAGGGAGCAATAGGCGCAGGAATAGGAATGAGAACGGGAATCACAAAACATGCAATATATAAAAATAAATCTATTCGATTCATGCCCGGAACAAAAATTAAAACAAACGGAATCAAGATTCCGAATTGGGATGAAATTCTATTTATTGCATCCCGAGCGCAGGATTTAAGCGGTCTGGGCTATGCGGGAATTGACATTGTATTTGATAAGATTAGAGGTCCGGTTGTTCTTGAGATTAACTCCAGACCCGGTCTCAATATACAAAACGCTAATCTTGCTTCGCTGCGCGCGAGGCTCGAACGAATTGAAAATCTCAATGTTAAGACAGCGGAGCGAGGGGTTGAGATTGCAAGGTCAGTATTTGCCGAGGAATTTTCAGATAAGGTCAGAACTGAAATTAAAGTTCTTTCTGTATATGAGCCCATTATTATAATTTCAAATGGAAAGTCAAAAGAATACAAGGCAAAACTAGATACAGGCGCATACAGAACATCTCTTGATGAATCCGTAGTCCAAGAATTGAATCTTCCTCTGGTAAGCAAGAAATTTGTCGCGGTTTCAGCAAGCGGAAAACAAACAAGACCTGCAGTAAAAGTAGAATTTCAACTTGGAGGAAAAAAGGTCTCAACTATTGCAACTGTTGCCGCAAGATCTCATTTGAAATTCCCAATAATTGTCGGTAGACGAGATCTGCGTGGTTTTCATATAAATCCATCTTTACCCGCGGGAAAAGCTCAATTTGAACAAGACGGGGAACCTGAAGAGGAACATTGGGATGAATAAATGAGAAATGCTCTAATTTTTTTAGTTCTAATAATTTTAATATTGGTCTCCTTTAATTTTTTAAAAGTTTTAAACGGAGGCCAGAATCCGTTTAGTACCGGAACTCAAAAAGAAACTGCCCGAAAGGACGAAGCGTTGTTCATTTTTGCAAAAAATCTTGAGGTCCCCTGGGGAATCCAATTTTTGCCTGGAAGTATTCTTTTTACCGAAAGGCCGGGCAAGCTTTGGATGATTGATGTAAACGGGGGTAAGCCGATTTTAATTGCGCAAATTTCGCAAGTAAAGGCAATCGGAGAAGGAGGACTTTTAGGAATTGCTTCTGATCCGAATTTTAAAGAAAACAAAAATATCTATCTTTATTATACTTACGAGAAGAAAAACGAAAATACATTTAATCGAGTGGTTAAATATAAACTGGGAGCAAGAGTGAGCGAATGGGAATTGATTGAAGAAAAAATTCTGGTTGATAAGATTCCCGGCGCGCCAAATCATAATGGCGGAAGAATTAAGTTTGGTCCGGACGGAATGCTTTATATCACAACCGGAGACGCGCAAAACCCTTCGTTTTCTCAAGACACTAATTCTCTTGCGGGTAAAATTTTAAGGGTTGATCGGCAGGGAAATATTCCAAAAGATAACCCTTTTAAGAACCATGTTTGGACTTATGGCCATAGGAATCCTCAGGGACTTGCCTGGGATAATCAAGGAAACCTATGGGCAACGGAACACGGCCAATCAAATCATGATGAGGTTAACAAAATAGAAAAAGGTAAAAATTATGGGTGGCCGATAATTCAGGGAATGGAGAAAGAAAACGGCATGGAAACGCCACGAATTGAAAGCGGGAATGAGACTTGGGCGCCGGGAGGCGCGGCGTTTCTTGGTGATTCGTTATTTTTTGGGGGACTCCGAGGAACGGCTCTTTTTGAATTCAATACTTCCGAACAAAAAATTAAGAAATATCTTGAGAATAAAATCGGAAGGATTAGAGATGTCGTAGCGGGTCCCGATGGAATGCTTTACATCACAACCAGTAATCGCGACGGGAGAAGCAAAGTGCTAAATGATGATGACAAAATATTAAGAGTGAATCCCGCAAGACTATCCGAATTATAATTCATAAAACTATTGACAGGAAACAAATCCCGTTTTAGAATTGCCTAATGCTTGAGATAGATGGAGGATTTCACGAAAAAAAAACCAGAAGACTTCCCTTAAGACAACTAAGTACCATAAGAAATACCGCCATGGGGATGAAATTATACTTTAACGGGGAACTCCGCGATCCAAGACCCCTTAGAGATCTTCTCGCGAGTGACACATTGGATTATTTATGGGAAGCAAAAAGGGGATTAGCAAGACGTCTAAGGCTTAACGAAGTTGAACTATTGCCCTATCAATTAGAAGAAGCTTGCTCGATTCTTGAATATTCACTTAATCCCGGTCAGGAAAATGTAGCCTTTAATTTAACACTCGTGGCTTTTGCCTTAATGCCTGAATTGATGATTCACCCTCGCCTTCCCCAAGGTTTTTCAAGGCGCGGAATGTTTGCTCCCCCAAGAACATATCAGGAATTCTATTCAAGAATTGATGAATTGAGAGAAGAGGTTCAAAAAATTGTGGCAGGCCAAATAACGCCAAGCGATATAAGAACGGATATAAAGCCATCCTTATGGAGAACCTATGCTTTCTTTTTGACCGGGTATGCGCTCCCTCTTAAAATGCCTCCTTCCCTGGATGAGCAAGGAGATCAATTAATGCAACTCTTTCCAGGATAAATCTTCCTTCTTTCTTGGTATAATTTGCAGTGCCTTTATGAATTCTAGGGAATTCCTTATTGTTTCTCTCGGTAGTATCCTTTTTGCTCTTTCTCTTTTTGCAATTTTTCCCCAAAAAACTTCAACCAAGATACTCTCCCCATTATCCGGGAACTCAAATCAAGGCAATACTCCAATAATCAGAGGAGGGTCGCTTAAAGAAGTAGTGGAAAAATCGCTTTTAGGAACAAAAGGGAAATATGGGATTGTGATTAAGAACTTAAAAAACGGTGAGGCATATCTTAAGAATGAAAACGAAAAATTTGAGCCGGCAAGTCTTTATAAGCTTTGGGTATTGGGTACCGCATTCAAACTTATCAAAGAAGGCAAACTTTCAAAAACAGAAGTATTAGCACGGGATGTTAAAGAATTAAACGAGATGTTTCAAATTGATGAAGAAGAAACAGGGCAAACTGAAGGAACAATCCAAATGACAACATCCGAGGCAATAGATCGGATGATAACAGCTTCTCATAATTACGCGGCCCTCCTTCTGGTCTCAAGAATTAGGAATAGTACTATCTCAGCTTTTATGAAAGAGCAAAACTTTAAAGATTCAAGACTTGGATCTCCACCCCAAACTTCAGCACGAGATATGGCTTTGTTTTTCGAAAAACTTTATTCGGGAAGCATGGTTGACGGCAACAGATCAAAAGAAATGCTGGAGCTTTTAATAAGGCAGGAATTAAATGACAGAATTCCAAAATATTTGCCAAAGGGAATTGAAGTAGCGCACAAAACAGGAGAGATAGGCGGATTCAAGCACGACGCGGGTATTGTTTTTGCAAAAGATCCGATATTGATTGTGATCTTATCCGAAAGTAACTCGCCCAAGGGCGCGGCCGAGCGTATAGCCGAGCTCTCCAGGAACATCTACGGCTATTTTGAAGACAAATAAAAAGCTAAGAAGCACGAGACCATGGAGAATCTGAAGTCTTTTCTAAGAGATAATCACGCCATACACGCCCAAGTTCTGTTATATTTTTATCGTTTAGCGACTGAATTAAATAATCGCTCTGAGACGCGGGATCCGGGATTTCCGCGCCGGGGTTTGGTTCGTAATTCTCGAATATTCCCTCGGAAAATCTTGGATACATAGATATAGCTACTAACGCATCATGGGTCATAGTTACCGGTTTCTTTCTAAATACGATTATTTTCCCAAAGCCTGCTTCGCGAGACATGTTCAAATATTCTATTGGTTCATATACTTTTGTTGACTCGTCTTTTTCGTCTTCTGCCTTAATTTCTTTTCTGTCTCTTCTGATTCGGCCATTTGCCAACCTGAAGGCGTGGCTGGACCACTTCCCATACCCGAATCCGTCACCGCCTAGCCCTTCAGTTGTAAAAGCACTATTTAGACTAATGAAGCCACCTATTTTTGTTATTTTTGACATTTTTGACAAAACTTTTTGCTTATTAGTCACTCCTGTTTCTTCATCTTTTCCTGTTATTTCATGGATAGCGTCATGAATACTTACACTATCTACCCCCTCCTCTGGAATCTTTCCGGCAAGCAGCTCCTCTAGGTCTTCGCCTTTTCCTTGAATAAATTCAACCTGAACTAAATCGGTTGAAGGAGTGTCTTTTCTTGCTTGCTTAACTGCGTAAGGATCAGGTTCTACGCAAATTATTTTCCCCCTTTTCTCCTGTGCGTGACAGAGAACAGTCATTTCTTGAGCCACAAGTCCAGTTCCTGAGGCAACATCAACATGAACAAAATTGTCGGGAAGCATACCAACAAGTATGCTTAACAAGTCTCTATTTACTTTCCTGTATTCGGGGATCTTTGAAAAGGGTATAAAATTTCTTCCCTCCGTTTGCGCAGTTCTCGGTGCCCTGCCAATTTGCCCTAGTACCTGTTCTACCGCCATAATTTAATGCGAGAATAGCAGAAGGGATTATGCTTGTCAAGTCAAGATTTTGAACTTTACAATAGACCATCTCTGTGCCTTATACTAAGCCGCACAATGGGAGCAATCGAACGGGGCATCTTGCCTATTTCAATACCAGACCTTGATCTTTCTTCCAATGGAGGAAAAACTCCCCCACCGCATGAAACAGACAATGAGCCGTGGGAGTCTGAAAATGGAGGAAGAAGCAATCTGAGTTCAATTGGGCTTCATAAACTTGAGGCAAAACAATGCAAGGTTCCTCCTGAGGAAAATAAAGAATTGGGAGTTCGGATCTTTGACGGGCGACTCGCGCTCATGGCCCTACGCTGCATTGCCGAATCGGGCCTCGCGAGTCCCGTACAACATAAGGGAATTGAAAGGATACTAAAAGATAATACTGCCAATTTTCTTGCTACCCAATCTAATTTAGCAATTAATGAAGTAACGGCGAGACTTGCCGCAGACAGGTATATGGACGAGGATAGACGAAGACAAGATGAAAAATTTATTGAAATAGTAAATGCCTACAGAAACAAGACAGACGCGCAACTTGAGAGTATACAAAAAATTTCAGACGGCAAATTAAAAGAAGAGGCTTTAGAACGCATGATAGAGCATGAGAGAGAGCTTGCGGCCTGCGGAATCGCGGCGTGGAAAAAGATGGTTGAGGGAAATTTAGGGCTGGCATTTGCTTGGGCTAAGAGATATAGGGATAACTATGACGCCCGAAAGGAATTGTCCGAATTGGTGAGTCTTGCCGAAGAGGGCCTCATGGTTGTTGCTGCCGCAAGATATGATTATAATCGGGGGTTTCAATTTTCAACCTATGCCTCAGAGTGGATAACGGAAAGGATTATAAAAGGGACAATGAATAGCGGGCTGATTCGCGTACCGACTCACGTGCAGGAAGACATTGCAAAACAGAGGCGCAATGGACAACCTCTGCAGAAACAAGGCAAAATTTTAGCCGCCCGCAGGGCCCAAAATCCCCTCTCTCTTGATAAGCCGGCAGGATGGAATGAACAGCAACCTCAGTGAGATTATACCTTGTGAAACTCAAGATTTAGACGAAGAGATTGACAGAACTGCCTTAAGAGAAGTGGTACGAATGTTACTGCAGACCCTGCCGCCAAGGGAAAGATTGGTTATTCAACTTAGATTCGGCATCAACGACGGAATAGAAAGGGTTCTGGGGGAGATAGGGCAGGAATTTGGTTTCACCAGGGAAAGAGCCCGTCAAATTGAAGCAGAGGCGCTTCGTAAACTCCGAACATCGGTCGCAATCGAAAGACTTATCCCGTTTCGCGAAACTGATCCAAGAGCAACTAAAGCAACGGCCGCGACAGTAGTCGGTATTAGAAGACCAAGAAAACGGAAAACAGTTTAGTACTCTCTTCTCCCTTCGAGGGCGCGCTCGATTGTCACTTCATCCGCATATTCAATGTCTGCTCCAATTGGAAGCCCCCGGCCAATGCGCGTGATCTTTAAACCATTCAAACTATTTTGACCATTCGAACTACTTGTTAGTTCCCGAACTATATATAATGCTGTCGCCTCCCCTTCCATTGTGGGATTCGTTGCCAAAATTATCTCTTGGATTTTTGATTTTTGATTTCTTGCCCTGAGCGGACTTGTCCTGAGCCCTGCCGAAGGAGTCGAAGGGTTGATTTTTGATATTAACTGGGGTATATAAATATCATCCGGTCCAATACTGTTAAGGGGATCAATTACCCCATGAAGAACATGGTAAACTCCGCGGAACTTTCCACTTCTCTCAATTGTCAGAAGATCAAGAGAATCCTCTACTACACAAATTAGACTTGTGTCTCTGGCCGAATCAGAACAAATCCAGCAGGGATCAGACTCTCCAATATTAAAACAGGTCGAGCAAAAAATTGTATTTTTTTTCAAGTTTGAGAGGTTTTGCGCAAAATCTTCAAGCTCACTTTGCGGCACATGGAGAAGGTAAAAACCGAGCCTCTGTGCTGTCTTTGGTCCAATTCCCGGAAGCCTTTCGAAACTTTCAATTACCCGCTCTATTGCTTTTGGAAGCCTCATAAAAATATTAAATATTAAAAATTAAATAGTAAATATACATATAAAAAATCAAATATTCAACGGCACAATAATCTGAGGTCGAAAATTTTTAATTTTTGATATGTATTTTTTATCTTTGATATTTTATATTTTATTTTACAATGTCATTAATTCTTTTTCTTTTTCACTAGCTAATGTGTCTACTTTTCCCGTAAATTCATCTGTCAGCTTTTGAATTTCCTTTTCTATGCGAATTACATCATCCTCTGACAAGTTTTCCCCGCTGGCCTTTCTTTTAACATCCTCCATCCCCTCATGTCTTGCCTGCCGCAGCATAATTTTTCCTTGTTCTGTTTTCTGTTTAATTAATTTTACCAATTCTCCCCGGCGTTCCTCGGTCAAAGGAGGAAGGTTGATCCTTAAAACCTCGCTATCAACAATTGGATTAAGGCCAACATTTGCATTCGCAATGCCTTTTTCAATTTCTGAGATTATTGATTTATCAAAAGGGCTAATAACTATTGTGCTATTATTTTCAATGTGAATGGTTGCAAGTTCTAAAACGCGAAGTGCTTGTGTCCCACCATACGCATTTATAACAATATTTTCGACAAGCGCAGGAGATGCCCTCCCTGTTCTAACCGTCGCAAAATCTTCTCGCAAAACCTCAAACGCCCTCTGCATCTTCTGCCGAACAATCGGAACAATATTATCCATATCTATTCAATCTATTCAAGAATAAGAATATCAAAAACAGCCCGAATACACAATGGTTACCTGTTTTAAAAGTACGAATAATTCGTTACCATCGACTAGTCCACGGTATCGGCAAAAGAACTATCTTTTTACGTCTTTCCTTTTAAATTCGGTGTATTCTTTTCTTTTAAAAACAAGCTGCGACCCTCCAACCTCTCGAAGTTTTTTCTTTTGGTATTCGTTTTCTACTCGTTTACTTCTTATTTTTATCAACTCAAAACCCTTTGGATGCAAAGCTATTCGACGACTAACAAATTGTAGAGTCGACCTACCTACTTTTAACATATTGCAAATATCTCGCATAGTTAATGAGTCTACTTTCAAATATTCTGCTACTAGGACTCTTCGCCCAATCTTTAGTTTTTCCTCGGTAGTTAAAATAGAGTTAATTATTTCATGTACTTCGTTGCCGTCTTTTGCAGCCAGAAAGGCATCCCGGACTTTATTTAAAGCTTCATATATCTCCTCTTTTGTAAGTCTTCTATACCGTCTCATCTTGGTCCGTGGACTAGTCCACGGTAACAACATATAGAATACACTTATTTCTATGGGGAATCAATATATAACTCTGTTGTATATTAGAGAGAGTTCATATTATTTGTTTGTATTATCGAAAGGATACCTAAAACTACATTTTGGGGAGGAGGCTTTTTCCCGAAAGTAGGCGAGCAACATCAGAGAAAGTTACGAGCAGTATCAACGCAAGTAGAATTGCAAGACCAATTGCATGGGCAAGAGCTTCATATCTTGGGTTGACTTTCCGCCCGCTAAGCATTTCTATAAATATGAAAAACAGCCTTCCACCATCAAGAGCAGGAATAGGAAGAATATTGACAACCGCAAGGTTGAGAGACAGAAGAGCTGTAAACCAAAGCGTTGCGACAATACCATAGGAAACAGCCTGCCCTGTCAGCTGCGCTACTCCAACCGGTCCGGCAATGCCGGTAGGAGTTTTCCCATAAATCACGAGATTAACCACCATTTCAGAAAGCCCCTGAAGAATCATGAAAGAAAATTTAACTGCTTCAAGCGTTCCAAAAAAAGGCGCAGAATACCACGGATATTTTTTAATCTCAACATTTGTAATTGCAACTCCCAGCGGCCCCTCTCCTTTAGGAAAATTTTTTCTTGGGACAAGCTTGGCCTGAAAAACCTTCCCATTTCTTTTGACTTCAAGTTTAATTTCCCGTCCGGCATTTTTTCGGGCAAAATCTGCAAAGTCTTTTGTTTGATTGATCTTTTTACCATTAAGACTTACTATTTCATCAGCCTTTTTAAGCCCCGCGGCTTCCGCGGGCGAATTGGAAGTAACCTCGAGTATTCTGATGTTTGCCGTGGGAATAGCGACTCCATGTGCCGTAAAAAGATAAGAGATCAAAACAACGGCAAGAATAAAATTCATTATGACTCCCGCCAGTATAATTGTGGCTCTTTGCAAAGCAGGCCTTGCAAAAAACGCCCGCTTTAAATCAAAACTTTTAACTTTTAACTTTGAACTCTTAACTGTCCCTCCGCCTGCTTCGTCCTCACCATATAGCTTTACGAACCCCCCAACTGGGAGAAGATTTATGGAGTAGATTGTTTCGCCAATTTTTTTTCCAAAAACGCGGGGAGGAAAACCAAAGCCAAACTCCTCAACTTTGATTCCAAATTTTTTTGCAAAAAGAAAATGTCCCAGTTCATGAACCAAAACCAGAACAGAGAGGATTACTAAAAAAGCAATTATTGTAACCAGCATACATCACAAATTATATACAAACATGCCTGCTCGCCTCGATTCGGCGAAGCGGGCCGGCAGGCAGGCCCTGCTATTTTCCAAGCTCAAACCTGCTAAATCTTCCGATTGTAATATTTTCACCGAATTTTGCGATTTCTTCTTTTACTAAATCCGAAATTGTCTTTTGGGGATCCCTAATGTATTCCTGTTTCTCAAGAGCTTTAACATCTTTTGGGTTCATAGACGCAATTTGCATCGCAATTTCATGGGAAAGTTTCTTGAATTCCTCGGTTCTTGCGACAAAATCCGTTTCGCATAAAACTTCAACCAAGACTCCTACCCGCCCTTGATGAATATAAGATTCAATAAGGCCCGCATTTGTGTCGCGGTCCGCTTTTTTCGCAGCCTTTTCAAAACCCTTTTTTCTCAAGATTTCCTCGGCCTTTTTTAAATCATTGCAGGCTTCCTCTAAAGCTTCACGGCAATCTGCGACTCCCGCTCCTGTTTTTTCTCTTAATTCTTTTATTAATGAAACATCAACAGCCATATTATGAATTATGTTTTCGGTTGATTGCCGCAGCCTTTTCCTTTTTTGCTTTTGCGGCAGCTATTGCTTTTTCCTTCTCTTCTTCCGCGGCTTTTGCTTCTAGATTCTTATTTGCAACCCCTGCTCCCTCAATCCATGCATCAACCAGGAAATTTGTAATTAGTTTAATTGATCCAACCGCGTCATCGTTTGCCGGAATTGGATAATCAATAGTTGTCGGATCGGCATTTGTATCAACAATCCCAACAGTTGTTACTTTGCTTGAAATGGCCTCTCTAACCGCTGTGTCTTCAAGATGGGTACCAATAATAACCAGCGCATCGGGAACACCTTCAAGATCCACAATTCCTCCGTAAAATTCTTTTAATTTATTTCTTTCACGATCGAAAAGCAAAACTTCTCTCTTTGTATATTCTGAAGTTTTACCTGAATTTAAAAATTCATTAAGTTCTTTCAATTTTTTAAAATTTTTTGAAACCTCCGAAAAATTAGTAAGCGTACCTCCAACCCAGCGGGAATTAACATAAAAAATATTTTTTGCTTCAGATTTTCTCGCGCGCTCTACCTCATCCTCAACGATTTGTTTTGCTTGCCTTTTTGTTCCTACCACAACAATCGAGCCATTTTTTGAGGACAGGTCTAAGAGAAATTTCCCCGCGTTAATAAGGCCTTCGCGGGATTTTTCAAGATTTATAATGTGAATGTTTGATCTCTCTTCAAAAATGAATTCATCCGCCTTGGGGTTGCGGCGATTTACCTGATGGCCAAAATGGCAACCGGCTTCAAGCAGTTCTTCTAATGTAATATCTCTCATGTCCTTTTCAGCTCGCCGTAGTTTTAACGAAGGCGGCTCTCCTCCACCCGATTTGCCTTATCAAACAGACAGAACATTAATTCGAGTGTGCGTGATAAATGCAAGTATACAAAAATTGCTCTTAAAAAACAAGCAGCTCCTTTTTTTCTTGACAAAGGGAGCTTTTTTGTACACAATTAATTATATGGGAAGAAAAAAGTCGCGGTCTAAAACAAAGAAAGGTATCTTCAGTTTTCTCAGGGGATCCGTTACGATCACTCTTCTATTGATAATAGTTATCGCCGGAAGCATAATGCTTGCGGGAGGCATCTTTCCGAAATTAAAAGAACCATTACCAGATGCCGAGGAGGCAATTCCCGATATGTCCTCTATAACTCCGGGAGGAAAAGACTCGCTACAGCTTAAAACATTGAAGTTTAAAAAATGCTCGGGACAAACAACCGTGGATCTTCTTTTGGACCGCAGCAGTTCAATGAGCTTATATACGCCTTCGGGGCAAACAAAAATTTCAAGACTTAAAGAAGCGATGCTTGCCCTCACCAATAAACTATCAGATAGTTCTATAATAGGCATTCAATCATTTAGCAGCTTGAGTATTACCGATGATGTTACGATTTCCTACTATAAAGATGTCAAGGGAATAATTCCTTCAAAAGTGAATGCGCTAATAGCCAATGGGTCTACTCCAACTCACGATGCTCTTACTTTTTCACTGGGAAAACTAAAAGAGGCGTTACCAAAGTTTCCTGCGGAAAGAAAATTTAATTTCATTTTAGTTTCGGACGGAGCGCCATGTCCCGGCGTGGGTTGTCCACAAAATCCGGGTGCTGACCAGGATCCACGAAAATATAATCCAAATCCGGCTGATGAGATTAAAAATCTGGGGGTCACAGTTTATACATTAGGAATATATGATTCAGCTCAATCCCGAGATCCCAAACTTGCGGAACTCCTGAGAAGCATTGCGACAAAGCCCGAGAACTATTTCGAAGCCCAAACCGGAGACCAAACTACAAAACTATTAGAAGCTATTTCAACCAAAATCTGCGCACAAACAAATTAATTTGTAATTACTTATACACTTGAGTTAAAATTGAGCATCATTGCTTTATGGATAAAACCATTCCGAATCACTTAGCAATTATTCCCGATGGAAACAGGCGCTGGGCAAAAGAAAAAAACCTCCCAACTTTTGATGGACACAGAAAGGGATTTGACGCTGCGGTTGAAATCACCAGATATGCAAGAAAGTTAGGAATCCATACTTTCACTCTTTGGGCATTTTCAACGGAAAATTGGAAAAGGACAAAAGAAGAAGTTGGGTATCTTATGAGGCTTTATGCTGAAATGATTGATCGCTATTTGAAGGAAGCAATAGAAGATGAGGTAAGGATTATTCATCTTGGAAGAGCCGATAGGGTGCCTGACTATTTGCTTAAAAAGATTCGAAATGCCGAAGAAAAAACAAAAGAATTTCAAAGAAATATACTCAACCTGGCATTTGATTATGGAGGCAGAGACGAAATATTACGGGCAATAAAAGCCGCCGATGAGTCCGATTTTAATTTTAATGAACTGAATGAAGAGAACTTTGCTAATTTTCTGGATACTGCCGGACAACCCCATCCTTACCCTGACCTGATTATTAGAACCAGCGGAGAGTTGAGGACATCTGGTTTGCTGATGTGGCAAGGCGCCTATTCCGAATTAATATTTTTAAACAAATATTTTCCGGACATCAAGACTGAAGATATTGATCTTGCAGTTGAAGAATATTCAAGACGCCAAAGAAGGTTTG
>MFPJ01000036.1 GCA_001782675.1 Candidatus Levybacteria bacterium RIFCSPLOWO2_12_FULL_39_17 | reverse complement strand
TTGTATGAAGAACGAGTTCGGCATCGACATTGCCTTTGATGATGGTTTTATCCCCTACGCGATGATACAAAGTTGGTTTGAAGATTAAAATATAGCCACACTCTTGCAAAAAAGTGTACAAAGATTCGTTTCCGGCTACTTGACCAATAAATAGATATGTCTTAATGACACCGTATTTATTATGCAAATATTGTATAAATTTACGCCAATCTAACTTCCACCCCTGAGAACGGACGCCAAGATTCAAATTCTGACTATCAATAAAAGCATAAGTTTTAATCGTCTTCGACCTTATCCTCTTCACCCTTTTCGCCATAAAAGAAATTATATCAGAAAGTGACATTGACGATGCTATATGGCCGTGTTATAATCTTGGAAATCATATGCTACAAGAAGGTGGTAGTAAACCAGGAGTGCTTCCGTCTGAAACCAGCAGTCCTTTGCCTCTTGATAAATTCGATCCGCATATTGCCCAAGAAGCAGTAACGCGAGATTGGAGTTACCGCCCAGCAGCAATATTGAATCTGCGGTCAAAATGAATTCCAAAGAACTTGATCTGTAATTTCGTGATGAAAAATAATCTCTGAAGTTTTTACTTTTCTTCCGAGTTCTCTTGGTGATCTGTCAGCGGCTAATTCCTTATAGTACAAATATTTTCTTTTATTTTTCTCCCCAATAATTTTATCCATGAACTTACTGGACTTACAAAGCTTAATTGCTTCGTTGATATCGCTTGGAAGAGATCTCACGCGCTGCCTCTTTGACTTATCCGATGGCAACTGCTTGCCTTCAAGACCTACGCGTAGGATAGCATAGTGACACAAATACGGATTAGCATCCGGCGCAACAGAGCGAATTTCGATACGAGAAGTTTTTTCATTTGCAGCTGGAATTCTAATCATCGCTCCCCGATCAATAGGTGACACTTTTATTTGGTTTGGCGCTTCAAAATGCGGATCCAATCTCCTATATGCGTTCACACTTGAATTAAGTATTACACAGATTTCAGGAGCGTGATTTAAAATTCTCCTCAGAAAATCCCAAGCGTCTTCTGAAAGACCATCTTGGCCTTTTTTATCGTAAAATATATTTTGTCCTGCTTTTGCCAAAGAGATGTTAATATGCATACCGCTTCCATTAATCCCACTAACCGGTTTTGGAATAAATGAAGCGGTCATTCCCATACTATTCGCGACCTGCCTGCAGACTAATTTATAGAGTTGCGTCTGGTCACATGTTCTTAATACATTTTTATAAGCAAAATTCATTTCAAATTGAGAAGGGGCAACCTCCGGGTGATCTTTTTCGTTCATAAAACCCATCGCTCGCTGCGCTTCCGCTGCCGCATCAATAAATAGACGCAATCTATCAAGAGGCAACGAATGATAATATCCACCCATTGATATCAGCTTGAATCCGATTTTTTCATTAAAATTTTGCTCGGCATCAACGCCATCAAGTAAAAATCCCTCAATTTCCGGTGCGGCATACGCAATGATTTGCTGTTCTTTTTCAAGTTTTTTTGTATATTCCTGAAGAATCCCCCGAAAATCAGATTCATATTGGGTCTTGTCTCTATTCTTTATGTTGGCAAAAAGGATTACTTTTCCGGAGCCAAAAATGTCTGCCGGAAGCCAATGAATACTCGACCAGTCAACAGAAAGCCTCAAGTCTGACTCTTTGAGTTCGGAAAATCCACGGATTGATGAACCGTCGAATGTAAGATTTTCGGCAGATTCCAAAAAATACTTTTTATCATAATCAAGCATGTGAAATCTGCCTTCGATATCGCTAAAACATATCGTCACTGCTTTTATTAATTTTTCTTTACGAAGATACTCTTTGTACTCTTTTTCAAGCTCTGCATGACTTACGGTATCTCTTTTTATATTTGCGGTCAAATTCATCTCTTCAAGAACATCGTAGGGTATTTTGAGGAATGATTTTAAGGGATTATTATCCATTGATAATTAACTATTATTAAATTACATCAATTTAATGTAATTGTCAATGATTTAATGGTAATTATGTAGTTTTTTATCCACAAACAATCACAATTCCGCTAACTTTTTAATTATTTTTTATGTGAGGCGAGATGTTTGTTGGTGGTTCGAATCTCTGCGTGAACATTATATAAAGCGGTAAGAACGGCAAGCAAAAGGTAAACATTCCAAATGGGTATATCGTAAAAATCCGCACAGGGAACAGCTGTCCAAGGTAAAACCGCCGAGCACAACTGCTTATATAGAAACCTGTCCAGGTTCAACAAGTCTACCCCCGCAACAACAAAAAACAGAACAAGAAAGAAGAAAAACAATCTGTGATTTATCAATAGTTTCACAGTATATATAGCATATGCATATTGCTTCAGTATTTGCAAGAGGGGTAATTCAAACCAACCGCTTATTGCTTTTGCTTCTCATAACTCCTATGGCAAGGGGTACCCTTGCCAGCTAACTAATTCTTTATAAAGGCAGGCGCTCCTTCTTGGATTGGGTGAGCTTCAGTTTGCGGAGACTCCGGTGACTCGGTTTTTGTTGTGCCACCTGATTCAGTCTTTATTTGTGGAATCTCAGAAGGAATGGGGAAACTTCTTCTTGGGATTTTTATCGTAGCCTCGTCGTGCTCAACGATCACAGTGCATGATTTCTCAACTTCTGCTTCTTTACCGCCTGCTCCAAACCGCACTCTGATATCAACAAAATGAGGAACACTTCGCTTTGGAGGATCAATATCCTTATTGGAAGATTCAAATGTAAAAGTATTGTTCTGGATTGCGACTTGGCGTTTTGGGTCTTTGGGTTTAAAATTTTTACCAAATTGTAAGTCAAAAATGGGCTCGGAAAAGAAATCCGGAAGAATTTTTACCCCACCCTTAGAACCGTGATTGATTGTGAGCGGATCAGGCATACAATAAAAATTGTAGTATTTCTCCTCCCCTGGTGACTTAGGTCCGTAATCCTCAACCTCACCGCTTGCAAATTCACCGGTCGCGGTTTCATCCATTTTCTGATCGAGGGTGACTACTCCCCGGTACCAAATCTTTTCTGTGTTTTTTCCAGCGGTAAATTGAGGTGCGTAAACAGCAATTTCATTTGTTTGTTTTCCAAGATCAATAGGAAAATTTTGTACTATCCATTCCGTTGCGCACTCATCGCTACCACGCCATCTGCCGTCCTTGTTCCAATCTGCATACAAATTCAGATAGGCAGCGCCTTTCATTTTGCCTGGATTTTTAATACGAACAAAGAAGTATGCTGTACTTTGTTTGCAGGAAGTTGCGTTGAGCTTGACTCCGTCGTCGGCTTCATCTATATTCACCTGTTTGGAGTCTTTTTCAATGGTTGCTACTAGTCCGAGCCACACATCATCGGTTTTTTTGGTGCGAGCGCCATTGGATATAAGACGCGATGGGAACTGTCCTTGCTTTCCATCCGGCGCATCACCAAAGTCGAAGTTGGTTTCAGAGGTTTGCTTGCCACTCAGCGCATTACTAGAGTCGAAGTTGGTTTTATACGGTTTATTTATTATGTTTCCAAAAATGAAGTACCCGACAAAACCTAAAACAAGAAAGCTTACAACCGCAGCGATTGGTTTTTGATTCATATCATCCTACTAGCTCCGTGGCTAGATATTCTACGTTGGAGCATTTATACTCTTTTTCATCATCAATTTCAAGGCTTGGTTCGATTCTTGACTTCTTATAAATCATAATGATACGCTTTTTATAAGCTTATGGGAAATTCGACAAAAGGCCTTAAAACAACCCAATTATGCAAGAGAATGGACCGGGAAATTGAAAATTATCCTTAAATTTCACATCACCCGTCCGCCTAAATCCGCTCTTCGAGCCGCGCTACGAATCTTACAAACTTCTCTATAGTTCTTGAGCATTAGGATCAAAGATAACAACAACAACACCGGGGAAATATATTTGAGGTTCTCAAAAAGAGGAAGGAAGATGGAGCCTCCTATAAAGCTTGAGGCTATAATAAAAGGAATGGTGCTGCAAACTACAACGCATCCGCTTCCAACCACTCCGGCAAGGGAACTCCCCCCGGAAAATAGGCCGATTTTATGTTTGATCAAGTATTTAAATCTTTGGAATAAAAGAGTAAGATTCGCTCCCGTAAGTATCGAGACAGAAACAAGCAGTAGGAAATTTATACTATTCACGCTTCCAAATCCAAAAAGAATAATGAAAAACAATTTTAATTTATTGGTTAAAGAAAATTGAGAAAAAATGACGCTTAAGACAAGCTCTTTGTTTGTCAAGGCCATAATTGAAACATAGTAAAAAAACGAAATTACTATTGTCATTAGAATAATATTTCTACTAATTATTTGTTTCATTGGATTGTAAAAGCTCCTCGATAATTATTTTAAAAGCCGCATAAGGCATTGCGCCTAAAATTTTCATTCCTTTTATAGTATTGTCTTGCGTAGTTAATCCCAGAAAAAACGTTGGCGTACCTGTTATTCCGTTATTCATGCCGTCAAAAAAATCTTTTTTAACTTCCTCTTTGAATCTCTCCGATTCAAAACATTCTTTAAAACGCATTTCATCAAGCTTTAAATTACTTGCTATTAAGAAAAGTTGGGCCACCTCAAGTCCTCTTCCTCCGGAAGTAGTCGTATTAAAGATTCCATCATGATAATCAAAATATCCCTCATCTCCTTTTTGTTCTCCGGCGCAGTCTGCGGCCATTGCCTCTTGCGTTGCCAAAGGATCATGGGATTTGACAGGAAAATCACGATAAACAAGCCTTAATTTTCCCGTATTAATATATTTCTCTTTTAAGAGCGGGAGGGTTTGCAGAAAAAAAAGCCTGCAGTTGCCACATTCAAAATCCGAAAACTCGATCAACGTAATGGGCGCATTTTTATCACCCATGACAGGGTCGTCATCAACTGAAACAGTCTGCTTTGAAAAATATTCAGATGGAGATTCTTGAGAGCTTTTTTTGGCGTTTTCCTGAAGGGATTTTATTACCAAAAATAGAATCGGCAAAGCAAAAATCAGCACCAAGACCAACAATATCAAGAAATTGTTCTTATGCATATTGGGCAGGGTTTTTGTCAAACTCTTCCTTGCATGACGGTTTTATTGACTAATGTCAGCTCTTCTTAAAAGAAGAGCATTAAAAACTACAATTATTGAACTTGCGGACATCAAAAGGGCTGCCCATTCGGGCCGGAGCAATATCCCAAAAGCCTGGTAGAAAACTCCTGCCGCGGTTGGAATCGCGAGAATATTATACCCTGTTGCCCAAATAAGATTTTGGATCATCTTGGAATTGGTTTTGCGGCTTAAAGAAATCGCTTTTACAACATCTAAAGGATCGTTTCGCATCAAAACAATATCGGCCGATTCAACCGCGACATCTGTTCCCGCGCCTATTGCAATTCCTACATGGGCTTGGGTCAAGGAGGGCGCATCATTCACTCCGTCCCCAACCATTGCCACAGTGTTGCCGCGGCTTTGAAGCTCCTTCACTTTATTGACTTTATCCTCCGGCAAAACTTGCGCAAAAACAGTATCTATCTTAAGCTTCTTTCCTACAACTTCTGCCACATCTTTTGTGTCTCCTGTCAACATTGCTGTTTTTATTCCCATATCATGAAGTTTCTCAATTGTTTTTTTCGATTCCTCTCTTATCTCATCCGCAAGCAAAATCACTCCCTCAAACTTTCCGTTAACAGAGGTATATATTGGAGTTTCGTCTTTTATGTCAATTTTAATATTCCCGACATCAACCTTTAACTCGGAAAGCAATCCTCTATTACCCACAACTACTGTTTTTCCGCCAACCTCGCCCAAGGCTCCCTTCCCGGGGTAGGATTTGAAGCCGCCTATTTTTGGAACCGAAAGGCCCCGTTTTTTTGCCTCTTTCACAATTCCTTGAGCAATTGAATGTTGGGAATTCGTTTCGACGGATGCCGCCAATTTCAGCATATCTTCTTCAGAAAGATTTGAACTTTGAGATCTGATTATTTTCGTTACGCCAAACTCTCCTCTCGTCAATGTACCGGTTTTGTCAAAGATTACATAATTTATTTTTCTTGCAATCTCAAGACCTTTCATCTCCTTTATCAAAATGCCGTTTTTTGCGCCTAGGGTTGAGGTTATTGTGGTAACGGTCGGTATAGCAAGACCCAAGGCATGAGGACATGCCACAACAACTGCCGAAACGGCAAGAGTCGCCGCAAAAACTGCGCCTTGAGGAGAAATAAAAAACCAATAACCGAAAGTGCCCGCTCCCGCAATTACCGCAACCGCTGTCAAAACACTTGCGGCTCGATCCGCCAAATGCTGGACATTTGGTTTTGAACTCTGTGCTTCTTGTATAAGTTTCATTATTTGAGCAATTGCAGTATCTGCTCCGGTTTTTATTACTTCAACAGTTAATGAACCATCTTGGTTTAAGGTTCCTCC
>MFPJ01000035.1 GCA_001782675.1 Candidatus Levybacteria bacterium RIFCSPLOWO2_12_FULL_39_17 | reverse complement strand
CGTCTGTTTATCTTTTCAAACAAATGACCTTGGCGTCTGCGCCGGACTCGCCCAATAATTTAATTTCAAATGAATCCTTAAAACCTTCCCCTTCATCCGATTTACTTAAACGCTGGGGGGAATTTTCAAGCCAACCGGCGATAACCCGGTATGTTACCGAACCCGGAGACACCACTTTCTCAATTGCTCAGAAATTCGAAATTACTCAGGATGATTTACTTGCGGCAAACTCAAGAGTTTTAGCTAATTGGTACGCGATTGATCCGGGTTATGTATTGAGTATTCCCAGAAAAAATTTAAATTTTTATCTGCCTATTACTTTTTATTACCAAATAAGAAGACTTCCTGAGATAGTTACCATGTGGCGCAACCCAATAACGGATACGATTGAAGTTTTTGGCAGAGGCAAAAGAATAACACTAAAAGATGTTCGGGAGAGAATGGGAGCAGATGTATTAGAAGAGGTTTCGCCAAAAGTGTGGCACTTAAAAACCAGTTTGAAACTGCATACCGGAGTAATGCTTGCATTAAATCCTTCGGAGGTTACTTGGTTAAGACTTGAAAGCAATGAGAATAAATTCGTTTTTTTGAGGGTAGACAGCGGGGTTCTAGAGATAAACGGAGCAAAAATCACTTCATGGAACAGCCAAAAAAATAAGGTTGATGAAAATTATAATGACGGAAGAAGTTATATCTTAGTAAAAGATGGGGCAAGAATGGATATCTATAACTCGGAATTAGCATATTTGGGGCATCCAAGAACAAAACCTGAGGATCAGTCTGTATATGGCGTCTCAATGAGAATGACCCCGGCAAAGTATCCCTATAGTCTTCTAACCGGCGAGGTTCTAAACAGTAAATTTCACCACAACTATTTTGGAGCATATACATATGGCGCAACATCTATGATTTGGCGCAATAATGAGTTCTATAAAAACGCGAGATACGGACTTGATCCACACGATGATTCAAACGGATTTTTAGTCGAGGACAATAAATTTTACGATAATGGAACGCACGGCTTGATCTTTTCCAAAAGATGCATAAATAATATCATTCGAAACAACATCTCCTACAATAATGGCCTTCATGGAATTATGCTCCATAAGGATTCAAACAACAATCTTATCGAAAACAACAGGGTCTATGAGAATTCCGATGGGATTGCAATTTTTGCTTCAAAGAACAATTTGGTTTTGAACAATCAGGTGGAACGGAATCAAACCGGAATAAGAATATACGGCAGTTCAACAAATAACTATGTCCGCGACAATACATTCGCAAAAAGCGCCAAATACGGAGTCTTTCTGTATGATAAATCCGACAAAAACATAATTAAAAATAATGAAATCACGCAAAGTCCAAGAGCTTTATACATAAAAACCTCAAGTAATGAAATTGCAAATAATAAAGTTAAAAATAACAGAGCCGGCTTTTTCATAACAGGCGCTGCTATCAATAATAAACTAATTGATAATTTGATAGAAAAAAATTCATCGTATGGGATTTACTCAAAGGAAGTCTACGGTGGCGTCAACTATTTAAACAACAATACAATAGTAAAGAACAAAAGAAATACTTATTCAATTTAGCTCGGGCTCGGCCGGATCAAACATTCCAAAGGAATATCGGTTTACCGACAAGGAGGTTTACCGACAAGGAGTATCCTTATCACGCACGACAAGGAGTATCCTTATCAATTGCTTGACAATATTTCTTGAGTCCTCTAAACTCCAGAATTAAGGTTTAGAGGCAGCATTTTCATGTTTAAAAAAATTCCACACCCGTCACTCAAATTCACCATTCTCGCATCTTCTTTTCTCATCCTAAGCCTTTTGATTGGAAATATTCTACTCTATGGAGACTCCAGGGCTCAAAATTCGCAAAACAAACCATCTACTTTTGCTTCAGATGTTCCAACTCCTGAAACCATCCAATCACCTCAAAACGGGCAGAGTGCGGGTATTGAGTATTTTGTAAACCCAACAGGCTCCGATCAAAATGCCGGTACATCTCCCGATCTTGCCTTCAGAACAATTCAGAAAGCATTGGATCAGGCCACCGCGGGAGAAACAATAAATCTTGCTCCGGGTGTATATCTTCAAAATTTTGTGTCAAAAAGAAGCGGGGAAAGCGGGTTTCCAATCACCATTACGGGACCAAAAGAGGCAGTTGTCAAAGGAGGAGCAAACGCCCGGGTTGCTGAAATTAACCATAGCTACATAACTCTCTCAGGATTCACGCTAGACGGAAAGTTTGATTCTTCAAATTCAGCTTCCGGATACCGCGATAAGCTTTTGTATATTTTAGGTAAAGAGCCCAAGGTAGGTATTACGGGGACAAGAATATTCAATATGGCCATAAGAAATGCCGGCGGGGAGTGTATAAGGCTACGCTATCTTGTGAAATTCAGTGAAATTGCATATAACACTATAGAAAATTGCGGAATTCATGATTTTGTCTTTGGTGACGGAGGGAAAAACGGAGAAGGTGTATATATAGGAACAGCGCCTGAACAGCTCAAGGACGGAAAAAATCCGACATCCGACCCTGACGAATCCAACAATAACTGGATTCATCATAACTTTTTTGATACTCAAGGAAATGAATGTGTTGATATTAAGGAGGCAGCGGCAAAAAATATTATCGAAAATAATCGCTGTACCGGACAAAAAGATTCAAATTCGGGGGGATTTGATTCGCGGGGAGAAAATAATATTTTCAGACTTAATGAAATTTTTGATAATAAAGGCGCGGGGGTAAGACTCGGAGGAGACGAGAAGGGCAACGGAATTAACAATGACATCTATTTAAATATAATCCGTGGTAATAAGTCGGGGGGAATTAAGTTTCAAAGAGAACCTCAGGGAAAAGTTTGCGGAAACACGATGGAAGACAATTCCAAGGGCGATTCCGTGGGCTCTCATGGATCGGAATTCAAACCCACAGACCCCTGCTAACAAGGATACTCCTTGTTGATCCTAAATACATTATCCACACCTTTTGTTTAATTTAGCTCTAATCCGTCGTTGCCATCGTTATCTTTTGAGTTTTTTCCACTGTTTTCTCCAGATCTGTTTCTGAATTCATCTTTATCAAATTTTATATCTGCCGAGCCTGAGGCTTTTTTTCCTGTAAGATTTACAAAACAATTTGTCCGAGGCTCGGTCCCTGCTATAAAAAACTCCTTTCCCGCAGACGAACATAAAGGAATCTGAACAATTCTTGGAGGGGGGGTGAAGTTTTGCCGAGGCAAACCACTATGATACGCTTCCATTAGCTCGCGCCATATGGGGGCGGCGCCCAGGGAACCTGCAACATTATCCATTGCCCTATTATTGTTATTTCCAACCCAGACACCTATGACAAGACTTGGACTATATCCAATTGTCCATGCGTCGCGGTATGATGTAGTTGTGCCTGTTTTTACTGCCGCGGGTATTGGAATGTTCAAAGCATTTCCAAAAATTTCAGCCCTTGCTTGAACATCAGACAAAATAGATGAGATTAAGAATGCAACCTCTTGGCTCCAAACGCGTCGTGCCTCATCTTTTTCTAAATAAATATGCTTTCCTTTTTTGTCTATTATTTCATCAATAAATTTATAATGTTGATATTCTCCTTCATTTGCAAACGAAGCATAAACATCAACCATTTCAACCAGGGAAACTTCTCCGGCACCCAAAACCAGTGATAGTCCATAATTGGATTCGTCTCCTAAGGTAGAGATACCTAAGTATTTGGCTTTAGATAAAACCCGTGACACCCCAACCTTTTTCATTACATGAACAGCCGGAATATTAAGGGAATTGGCCAGCGCTCGCCTGACCAATACATTCCCCCTGAACTTTCCATCGTAATCTCGAGGCGAGTAAAGGCAGTTAAATCTGCAGTCTTCTATCCTAAAGGTTGATGGAACATCAGGCAAAACCGTTGCCGAAGTGATCAATCTCTCCTCAAAAGCAGTACCATACACAATCGGCTTGAATGCTGAACCCGGTTGCCTTGGAACAAGGGCCATATTAACCTTACCAAAACTCTCATTGTTCCAGTCCACGCTTCCTACCATAACTTTTATATCACCTGTTTTGGGGTCCATAACAACAACCGCACCGTTACTTGCGCCGTTTCTGTGGAGCAGTGCAATGTTTCTTGCGAGAATTTCCTCGGCCATTTTCTGCCATTGCCTATTGAGAGTGGTTTTCACTTTAAATCCTGATCTTATAACCTGTTCTTCACCATATTCCTCTATAAGTTTGTCGCGAACCATTAAGGCAAAATGGGGGGCTATGAGATCGAGATTCTCAGGGTTTGTTTTAAAGGTGAGTTCTGAGGAAAGGGCACGATCAATATCTTCTTGAGTTATGAACTTTTCTATTTTCATATTTTCTAAAACAAATTCCTGCCTTTTTTTGGATAACTTTCTATCACCTGAGTATGGAGAAAATTTCGAAGGGGAGGGTAGAAGACCAATTAAATAGCTACTTTCGGATAAATTCAAATCTTTGGAGCTTTTCCCGAAATATATTTCCGAAGCCTCTTCAATTCCGAATGCCCCCTCCCCAAAATAAACAGAGTTAATGTACATCTCAAGAATCTCATCTTTCTTGTATCTTGCTTCAATTTCGCGGGCCAAAATTAATTCCTGATATTTTCTGACTAAACTTCTCTCCGCTGTTAGAAGCGAATTTTTAACAAGTTGCTGTGTAATAGTTGATCCTCCATAGGTAAGTGTGCTTTTTTGAATATTTAGAAGGATAGATCTTGCTACTGCCTTCAAAGAAAAGCCCCTATGATCATAGAACTCTTTGTCCTCAACCGCGATTGCGGCTTTTTTGACATAATCGGATACTTGCGAAAGCTTTACATACTTCCTGTTTTTTGCTTCATAAAACTTGAAAAAATAATTTCCCTGATCGTCAAGCAAGATTAAACCGGTGTCATTGTTATTTACAATAGTTTCTTTTCTTGCGAGATCAGGGAGAAAATGAGCGTATGTACCCAAACCAAAAAGCGCAAGGAAAAAAATAAAAAAAGCCAATGCCAGGAGAATAAAGCTCAATGATTTTCTTGCAATTACTTTCACATCCCCATAATTTAAAGCCTAAGTGTTAAGATAGGGATAAAGGAAGGTAAGATTTTTAAAGGTAAAGCTTGGATATTATTGTTTCGTGATCAAAATAACCTTCTGAGAACCTAAATACCCCGCAAGGATACTCCTTGATGAATTTTTGACAAATTCCTTGTTAGATTTACTTTCCAACAAATAATATTGCGTTTGGTATATTCCTTCCCGGTCCTGCCTTATATCCTCCCGCCCATAAAGCGGTTGAGCCGCCGCTGTCAAGATTTAAGGCATTTTCAAGTCCAAGCGCCGCCAGAACATGAGCCATCTCGGCCACCGTTACATTATGAACAACTCCGATGTAAGCCGTGCCCCCTTTGGATCCCACAAAACTCCTTGTTCCTCGTGAGCCTTTCTTGGGATCCCCATCTCCGCCAAAAACAACATTTCCTCCAGAGAGAAGAAGCGGCTGATTGGCCAAAACGCCATCAACCCCGGTGTCCCTTCCCCATTCAAGAGATCTTCCCACAAAACGAATTGAGCCCGGAAGAAATATTGCCGCCGGAACATTGCTGTATACATTATTTTCTGAATTGAAATAAACTTTATTTTTATTCATAAGAAGGGTGTCAAAGGAATTAGCTCGGCCGGCACAAGAAGGGTAGGAAGCGGGGCAAAAGTAAGAACCGTTTACTCCTGCCCAAGCCCCGTTCCGCGAGATATAGTCGCTTAAAGATAAGACCGGGCAATTGTCACGGCAGTCGCTGGTAGATGCCGTATCAACTATTATTCTGGTTGAGGATAAATCGGCCGCAACAACATCAACAACAAAAGAAGACTCAAGAACTCCAACCTGCTGTCTTTGATAACCTGCCCCCGGAGGAGATACGCTTGAAACAATATTAGCGTTATCTATAATAGAAGAGGAGAAACTCGATGTAATTCTATCTTTTTCTTTCTTAATTTCGCTATCCAAAAAAGCAATTTTAGCAGCAGCAGAAGCGTAATTCCGCTCGGACAGAAAATTTAAGATAGCGGCAAAATCCTTCTTCATGTCATCTGTTTTTTTCGTGGTTAAACTTAAATCATCCAGACTCTCAAAGCTTATAGCCGCTCTTTTGTATGTTGTGTTAATATCATCAATTTCTTTGTTTAATTTTTGATTAATTTTATATTGGTCCTGATTTTTTAAACTTTGAAGCTCTTCCCGGTTTAACTCAAGCTGTTTCCCGACACCTCTTAGGGAGGAGACCTCAGACTTAAGTCTTTTTATTTCTCCAAGTCCATAAAATGATAAACTTAAAGCAATAACTAAAAAGGATAAGGAGAAAAAAAGGCGCGGGTGAAATTTAATTTTTTTCAATTGAATAATCAATTCCAGTATTTCCAGGAATTATATTTTTGATTTAGATCATCCTCCTTAATCATAGCAGCTTTGAGTCCTTTTTGCTCAAATCCAAGATCAAGTAATTTAGCAGCCCAAAGATCCCGCTCAAGGATACCCGGAGCCCCTAAAACAATTGATATAATTTTATTTCCTTCGCGCTGGGAAACTACAACTGTTGTTTTTCCCGCAAGACCGGTATTTCCTATTTTTACACCTATTGTGTTTGGATATACACCAATTAATCCATTCCAATTGTAAAGATCAAATTGTTTATGATTTTGGTTCTTTGGCAGAAATTCATAATCTTTTTTAACAATCTCAGAAATTATCGGGTAATTTGAAAGAGCATAGTGGGTCAAAACCGCCAAGTCCCCAACGGAGCTGTAATTTTTTTTATTATCAAAGCCCTGAGGATTCGCAAAATTTGAATTTTTAAGGTTTAAAAACTTTGCTTTTTTATTCATTGACGCAACAAAAACCTCGCCTTGATACTTTACATTTATACCTTCCTTTATTACTTCTGCCGCGTCATTTGCTGAAGTCAGAAGCAGGGCATTGAGCAATTCCTGAAGCGTCATTTTTTGTTCCGGTACAACTCCTATTTTTGTGGGAGAGACCTTTGAGGCTTTTCTTGACACAGTGAATAAATCATCCTTTTCTGCCAAATCCAAAGCAACTACAGCGGTCATAATTTTTGTAACAGAAGCAATCGGAAGAGACATTTCGAGATTTTTATGGACCAGGACTTCACCCGTATTGAAATCGATGGCGCCATATGCTTTTGCCTCAACTTGCGTATTATCTCCGTATACCCGAGGGACAATATTTTTATTTTTTTTGATCTTAAAGTTATTTTTTATTTTTTCAAGTTTTGGGGTAATACGATCTTGAACTTTTTGAACTTTTGTCTCTCTTTGAATGATCGCGTCAATTGTCTTAACAGGCTTAAGTCCTATCGAATTCAAAATAATCATTATGGCTACGCCTGAAAAACCTAAGACGAATGAGAGAACGCTTGATTTCTTGATGTTAAATAACGATTCCATAATATAAGCTACTTTCTTGCCAGCATATTTCCAAATTCTAAATTCAAAAGATTCCATAACTCATGCTTTCCGTCATCAAATCCAAGAGCCCACATTCCGACTCCCGCTAAATTCTTTTCCTTTGCAAATTGGTATTTAATTTTTAATGACTTACTGTCATCAAGAAATATCATTCTCCAGATTCCTCCCTCTTTATACGCTTTCCAACCTACTTTCCCATAATCATCCCAACCGCTTGCATCCTCCTCTATGTTATTGATTGCGTTTGCGTATGTCTGAGCAGATGCGGGAGGCCGATAATATGCCCTATACCTTCTTCTCCCCCACCAATAGTAGTAAGAATAACCCTGGTACCTTGCGACCTTGACCCCGGGGGAGGAAACAGGGTAATTATATCCATACCACGGAAGGCCAAGTATTAATTTCTCGGCCGGCATAACTTTTAGAAAATCTTCAACTGCAGTAGCAATGTCATACCAGTATTTTCCTTCGCGATAGCCGTAGAGAGGAGCGGTGGGAATAACAACATCCGCGCCGGCTGTCGCAAAATCATAAGCCATCATAAAAATTGAATCTGATGACTTTGAGATAGCTGCTATGTCATACATTTTCGGAGCTTTTGCAGATGAGGCATAAACTGAGACGGAAAGTCTTGAGCCCGGAATCTCCTGACTGAGCTTTTTCTTTGCTAACGCCACAAAGCTGCTGAATTTATCTTTATATTCGCGGCCGGGATTTCCCGTATATTCAAAATCTATATTAAGGCCATCTATTCCGCGTTCTTTAACTAACTTCACAGCTTCATTAATTGCTTTTTTCTGAGCATTTTTATCATCCAAAAAACTTTTAATTGTACTGTTGTTCATTTGCGTTAATGTCAAAACTACTTTTGTTCCGTGTGAATGAGCTTTTTCAAATAAAGCTGTTGCTTTCGGACTCTTAAAAACTTGATAGCCCGTGTCCGATGTATCAAGAGTGCCGTTTGTTTTTACCGGAATACCAAAATAAGCCAAAGTAGTCAAAACATTGAAGTCAACATTTTCTAGTTTATTTATTGTCCAATAGGGAGCAAATCCAAAAATTTCGTAAGTTTCCTGTTTGCCTTGGACCGATTCCGTATGTCTATCGTTAGCAAGCGGAGAAATTATAGATTTTGAAACAAAATTAAAATTCATTATCATTGAAAGAAGAAGCGCGGCGCCGATTGCGATAAATAGACGGGAAGCCCTGGCTTTTAAATTACTGATGTTTATCTGACTCATCTATTTTTGGCTTTCGTATTCTGTTGAAACAAAAGCTGATTTGAATTAGAAGATAATGCCTGATTGCGGAGTTACCAATATAACAAAGGAGCAAAATGGTGTCAAGCAATTAAAAATTAAAACTTCAAGCGATTTTGTGTAAGAGTTTTGTAAGAAAGAGTGAGAAATTATGAGTTATGCTTACCTACCCCGTATGTTTATGATCTGGGGCTTTTTTATGGAGTCTGGTGAAGTTTTTTTAAGCAGCATACCCGCAGGTGCAATCGAATTCATTGCCTGCCCGCCAATGCTGAGCGGGAGACGGGAATCGAACCCGCCACATCTTCCTTGGCAAGGAAGCATTCTACCAATGAACTACTCCCGCATGTGCCTAGAGCAGGAATCGAACCCGCATAACCAGTTCTTCAGACTGGCGCCTTGACCACATTGGCAATCTAGGCAGAAAAAATATTATATCAAATGTGGACATTTACGAAAAAATCCGAACTCAATTCAAAAAAGAAAATTCTTAAACTAATTCGCTCGGGCTTCGCCCTCGCTCTAGGTATTTTTGCGCGCGATTTTCTCGTTACTATCGTACGAGCAAGGAAATTTATTTTAATTGTCCTTGTCCCAACCCTTCCCGTACGCGGACAATATATTTTACTCCCTTGTATTTTAACAAATTTTAAAGGGAAAGTTATAGCAAAATGTTTAAGATTAAAAAAACAGGCGGGATCTTGACAACGCCCTATAGTTAGTATAAAATGCTCGGATTATGGCAGCAGAACTTGACCAGTTACGTCGACAAGCCGATCAATTAGCCAAACAATTCAAGCAGAAGGGTTATCCTGATCTTGCAGACACACTCAGCGCTGACGCTAAATCCTATGGCGCACGAGCCAAAATTGCAAGGAAACTTGGTATGCCTGAACATTTTTCTAGTCCTACAGCGCCAGTTCCTCTTGAAACACCAACGGTTATTGAACAATTGACTATTAGAGAAAGCTTCACAGATGTGGAAAGAGAGGCTTTAATTGCCGATGGTGCACTTATATATACTCCACTTGGAGAAACGATTACAGCTCAAAAAGATTCCCGTGCTAAAAAAGGGAAACCTTCTTTTGCGTACCTAACCACAAGTGAAAACAGATTAGTAGCCGTTCCTTCACGAAAGGTTGAAATAGCTATATATCCCGCTCCAGAAAGAGCTTTTGTGCCTGACAGTTTCAGTAAAGGTGTAGAGGGACAAGATAAGGCTGTGGCTGTTGATGCAGTTGAATTAAGACAAAGACTAGGACAAGAAGGATTAGGACAAATAATTCCCGGCGAAGCATCTACCGTTACAGATATAGTCTTTCAGCACGAAGAAGCAACAGGACAGTGGTTACTTGGATCCGAATATGCAGCAGCTCAAGGCCTAAACTATGTATATACAAGAACTAAAAATCCTACAAATTCCACTGGCTCGGATGTCGCCTACGTTGGTGATGCTGGGCCCGGCTACGGGGTGTTCGTGGATCACTGGGGTCGCGGCAGCGGCCGTCGGGACATAGGTGTTCTCCGCATGGTAGTGCCAATTGAGACTAAGTAATTGGTTTTTTGGTTCTTTTGGATTTTTCCTCTTGGTTTTTCCGAAATTTTTTTTGTAAAATACCCTCATTAGGCAGTGAAAGCATAAACACGTTTTATTCTTCGCCTATTTCTAGAACTTTCAAAAGTCAGAGTTTTGACAAGTAATTGTCAAAAGCGTACTTAAAGTAAGCTTACTAGACACTACGAGTTTTTCTCTTTTGTCCTTGGGACGAATAAAATACAGTAGTAAGAGCAATCAAACTATAGTGAGAATTATATATTACGGAGAATTACTCGCGGAAGCACTGGCTCGAATGTCGCCAACGTTGGTAATGCTAAGCCCGACAACGGGGTGAACGTGAATAACTGGAATCGCGACAACGGCAATCAGAACATAGGTGTTCTCCGCATGGAAGTATCTGGTGAGGTTAAAGAAGCTTATCCTGCCCCTGCCCACTATTTTGCTTGGTTGATCTTATCCATCTCCCAAGCATCCTGCCTATTTCTTGTAAAATTGATTCAAGTCCTAAATATTTGTTGTTTTGTATTGCCTGACTGTCTTTTGCAAGTCGTAGTAAGACTTTAATAAGGTCAATTTTTGTACTTATTTGCTGAAGTATGTCGACCTTGTCCTTAGACGCGGGTACAGAAAACAATAATTCGAGAATATCAAGAGTTATATTGTCCAATTTCTGCCCCAAAGTGTAGCGCTTCGTTTTAGGAAAAGCAGTAATAACAGGTGTTAAATTTTTGTAAAAATCATAAAGCTTAATGAAAATCGGAATATCATTTAGGGGTAGTTTATACTCACTCTCACACTCTCTCTCTCTCTCTCTCTCTCTGCGTCTTTGTGTATATTTTTGCCAGTCTGCATATATAGTTTGAAAAATTTATGAAGGCAGAAGAATTAAAGTATCGAGATATTATAACAATTGAAAACCTATTTCACGCATGGGACGAGTTTAAAAAGGAAAAAAGAAATAAAAAGGACGTGCAAAAATTTGAAAGACATTTGGAAGATAACCTATTTAGTTTATATGAAGAATTAAACAAGAAAACATATAAACACGGTACATATCAAGAATTTTACGTAACAGATCCTAAAAGACGCCATATCCATAAATCAAACGTTCGCGACCGTGTCCTGCACCATCTTCTCTACAAATATCTATACGAATTGTTTGATAAACACTTTATTTACGATTCGTATTCTTGTCGGAAGAGTAAGGGAACGCACAAAGCTGTCAAAAGGCTTAAGAAAATGACAAGAGCTGTAAGCCTCAACTATACGGGTGAGTGTTGGTCTTTGAAATGCGATATTAAAAAGTTCTTTGCCTCAGTTGATCACAGTATTTTAAAGGAGCTTATTTCAAGAAAGGTCAAGGATGAGGAAATTAACTGGCTTATCAATAATGTAATAGATAGCTTTAGTTCTGAGAGAGGATCTGGTCGTGGAATTCCACTTGGTAATTTAACCAGCCAGATATTTTCAAATGTATACTTAAACGAGTTAGACCAGTTTGTTAAACATAGATTAAAAATGAAACACTATCTTCGTTATGCCGACGATTTCTTGATCTTAAGTGTAAACACCAAACAGCACGAAGATTACCTTATCGCTGTCAATGAATTCCTGGAAGAGAATTTAAAACTTGAATTACACCCAAAGAAAACCTCAGCAAGAAAACTTTCATGGGGAATTGATTTTTGCGGATACATTGTTTTACCCCATTACACTTTGCCCAGGACTAGTACTAAGAGGAGAATATTGAAGAAGCTTATGCAAGGCAGTGATTATCAGGCTTTACAATCTTACTTGGGATATGTGTCGCATGCAAATTCTTTTAACCTAGCAAAAAGAATTAAGAACCTCTATTGGATCAATTGTTAACGTATGGCTTGATTTGTGTACGATTTTCCTATAAATTAAAAACGGACTCAGTTTTGGCGGATTGTGTTTTTTAATGGCGCAATCGGACAGTTTTGGAACACAATCCCAACTGAGCCTACCGGTTGCGCCATTTTAGGTTAAAAGTTCTTTAACAAAATTTTTGCGCTTTCTTCAGATAAATCTGAGACGAGCCGACAGTTTTTGAGAGCGAGGGCGAAGCCCGAGCGAATTAGTTTAAGAATTTTCTTTTTTGAATTGAGTTCGGATTTTTTCGTAAATGTCCACACTCAGGAATTTTGAAGGCGGAATTGCGGAATTTGCATGGGGGACAAATTCCGAAAAGAGCGTATCAAAGCCCTTTTTGAAAATCGGAGAAAGCAGCCGTAAAAAGCAGTAAAAGACGCAAAAATTTTGGAAATGAAGCTAACGCGCTTCGCTTGTTTAAAAGAACTTTTATGATAAACAAATGAAATATATAGCCTATTGCCGAAAATCAACCGACGAGAAAGACAAGCAAGTTTTGTCCATCGATCAACAACTAGCAGAACTTACCGAATTTGCAAAAAGGGAAAAACTTGAGATTGTGAACTTTGTAGTGGAGGCAAAAACCGCCAAAACTCCCGGAAGAGAAAAATTTGCAGAAGTTTTAAAGCTGATTGAGCGTGGCGTTGCTCATGGAATTTTATCTTGGCACCCTGACCGCCTAGCAAGAAATTCTATTGACGGAGGAAAAATAATTTATCTTTTAGATATAGGCAAACTCCATGACCTAAAATTCCCTACTTTCTGGTTTGATAATACTCCGCAGGGAAAATTTATGTTAAATATTGCTTTTGGTCAAAGTAAATATTACGTTGATAATTTAAGTGAGAATGTAGTGCGTGGCATGAGGTATAAGGTAAAGAATGGTATCTGGCCTGTTAGAGCACCTCTGGGATACTTTAACGAGCCAAAACTGCGGACAATTGAAGTAAATCACGAAAAAGAAAAAATAGTTAAAAAAGCTTTCCAGTTATTTGCAGAAGGTAATAAGTCTTTTACAGACATTTCAAATTTCCTTCACAAGAACGGCGTAGCAAGAAGAAATGGAAAACCTGTAAAGCTTGAGTTTGCAAAAAGAATGTTATCCAACAGGTTTTATGTTGGGATTATGAAATACGCAGGTGAATACTACGAGGGTAAGCACAAAACATTTATCACAAGAGAATTATTTGATAAAGCACAAAAAGAAATTGGAAAGATTTTGAAACCCAAACAAGGAAAACACAACTTTGCTTTTTGCGGTCTTATTAAGTGCCGTGAGTGCGGAGCTTCCATTACAGGTGAAATTCATAAGAAATATTATGAGAGAACAGATAGAACCGCAGACTATATCTACTACCGCTGTACCAAAAAAATTAAACCTTGCTCCCAAAAACCAATTACAAAAGACTATCTTGAGGAACAAATACGATTGATAGCAAAAAGTGTTTCTTTGCCTCTTGAATGGGAGAAGGAATGGCAAGGATTACTTTCGGAAGATGAGAAACTTGAAAGCGTATCAATAGATCAAAATATCGGAAGATTGGAGCTTGAATTGCAACAACTTGATGAGAAATTAAATAAATTATTGGACGGATATCTGGAAGGAGTAATTGAAAGTGAAACTTACAAGACGAAGAAGAATGAATTGTTTGAAGAAAAAGTAAAAGTACAGGAGGATATTTCAAGAATTAAGTCAGAGGGTTCGAGCTGGCTCGAACCTTTTAAAGAGTTCACAGATAGTGCATTTTCAGTCTCAAAAATCGCGCGCGCAAAAAATACCTCTCAAGATTTAGGAAATCTTGCAAAAACTGTCGGCTCGAACTTCTTTTTAGAGAATCGGCTGCTTTCTCCGATTTTCAAAAAGGGCTTTGATACGCTCTTTTCGGAATTTGTCCCCCATGCAAATTCCGCAATTCCGCCTTCAAAATTCCTGAGTGTGGACGATGAGGGACTTGAACCCCCGACATCTTCGGTGTAAACGAAGCGCTCTACCAACTGAGCTAATCGTCCATGAGGTGTGGGCTTGAGAGGACTCGAACCTCCACGCCTTGCGGCACATGCACCTCAAGCATGCCTGTATACCAATTTCAGCACAAGCCCAAACCGAATATATTTTACCAGAATTCAGCCATATTACAATCCTTGGTGGGTTTGATATATAATTAATGTTTATGGAGCTTGGATTTATTATTTTAACAATCCTCGGGCTTACACTTTTTGAGATCATCACCTCGATCGATAATGCTGTTATCAATGCAGAGGTTCTTTCAACAATGGGTAAAAAAGCCCGCCGATTTTTCCTCTTCTGGGGAATTCTGCTTGCGGTTTTTATAGTTAGGGGACTCCTCCCGCTTCTTATAGTTTTTGCCTCAAACCCATCTCTGGGGATCATCGGCGCACTAACTGCAACCTTCTCAGGCGACCCCAAAATTCATGAAGCAATAGAAGCATCTTCGCCGATTTTACTTGTTGGGGGAGGGATCTTTATGGTGTTTCTTTTCTTTAACTGGCTTTTCCTTGAAACCAAAAATTATGGACTGCGAGGTGAGAAATTTTTCAATGAGCAAGGAGCATGGTTCTTCGCGATCGTTTCGATTCTTCTCTCAGTCATTGTTTGGTTCGCGCTTCAGGAAAATCCCATAATGGCATTCGGAGCGGTTTTAGGTTCTACAGCGTTCTTTATTATCCACGGATTTAGACAATATGCCGAACAACAAGAAAAAAGATTAATGTCAGGCGGAATGTCAGATGCCTCAAAGATCGCATATCTTGAGGTTTTAGATTCAACTTTTTCAATAGACGGCGTAGTTGGAGCTTTTGCTTTTACCTTATCTGTTCCAATAATTCTAATAGGAAACGGCATTGGAGCAGTTGTTCTAAGACAACTAACGGTTTCAAACATCGAGAGAATCAAGAAGTATAAATATTTAAAAAACGGTGCAATGTATTCGATTTTATTTTTGGGAATTATAATGATTCTAGATAGCTTTGGATATCGCATCCCTCCCTACGTTTCTCCAATTATTGCCTTTGGAACAGTAGGTTATTTCTTCTACAAATCTCGAATCGAACTTAAAGATATTGAGGCCACTTTAACTCCGAGCAAATTATAGTTTGCGAACTGTACCGAGGAGAGGATTTGAATGGTTAGGCAAGCTCAAAATCTTAATCGAAAAATATGTCCGAAAAAAACCGGAGTAGAGTAGAATTACAGTAGTCTTTGACCGGTTGTCCAGTCAACGGGACAAAAGGAAAACATTTAGCGTTTAACATCCTTCCTTTTAAACCCTGTATATTCTCTCGTTTTAAATATTTTAGTTGAACCTCCAACCAACCTATGACTTTTCCTTTCGTATTCTGTTTGGACTCTTTTGCTTCGCAACTTTATAAGCTCAAAACATTTCTCATACTCCTCGAGCTTGCTTGCAACAAATGCAATAGTTGTCTTGCCCACTTTAAATACTGACTTAATGTCCTCAACTTTCCAGTCGCTTAATAAACATTCTGCAACCAGAATTCTCCTACCTATTTTAATCCGCTCATCAAAGGTTAAAAGACCATTCATGATCTGTTCGACATCGTTTCCGTCTTTAGCTGAAAGGAAAGCGTCCCGAACATTATTTAAAGCTTCGAATACATCACTTTTTTGTAGAAAATTGTATCTTCTCATTATTAAGCCGGTTGACTGGACAACTGGATTAATAATAGTTTATGAGGTGGAGAAAAAGTTGTCAAGACCTAAAGTCAGTCAATTCTGAAGCCATTATTTTTATAAATAAATAGTAAATATTAAAAATGCTAAGCTCTCAACTAATCAGTATGAAACCTATTAAGCAGGACAATCCTCTGGGATGCGCTGTTGCATGCGCGGCCTTTATACTTCGAATAACCTATGGGGAATCTTTAAATCTTTTTAAAAATGGGCGTAATAAAGCAAATAGCACAGGTTTTCTTTGTAAAGAAATAATTGCTGTTCTCGAGCAAATTGGCTTCAAATACGAATACAAACATGTAAACGGCAAGACCAAAAAGAAAATACGCCGACTAAACTCAATTGTATTTTTAAGAAGATCCAAAAGGTATCCAAGGGGACATTATATGGTTCGTTCGGCGAACAATAGATGGATGGATCCATGGATCAATTTTCCGAACAAAGAAATTGAAGCAGGATATAGAGGAAGATTACCTGAAAGGCCGATCTATGGCATTTTGGAAATAGAATAAGGAGTCGGATATCTGTGCCAGAGAGAGGAGTCCCTTCGACTTCGCTCAGGGTGAACGAACCTCTGTGCTCGGGGGGAGAGTCGAACTCCCATATTCTTGCGAACACTGGCTTCTGAAGCCAGCGCGTCTACCATTCCGCCACCCGAGCATTGTGCGTGCTTGTCCTGAGCGAGCAAAGCGAGTCGAACGATATACCGTTTCACCACTCCGGCATCATGCACGATATCCATATTTTATCAGCTTCGAGGCAAACTTGACAAGGCCCGGGGAATATGCCAGCATAAGAGAACAACATGGTCGGAAAGCTTGTTCTGCTCGCAAGTTACTTTACAGTAACTCCGGTTTTTATTTTTATTCTCATACTCTATCAGCTTTTTTTAGTTCATCAAAACAGCCAGGTTTCGGCAAGATCTTTGTCCCCACAAAGCAATGTTGGCTATAAAGCTATTCCGGAAACTATCAACAGCACCCGGACGGCCTTATTTGTAAAAGAAGCGAGGATCGAAGTTCTAAAAGAGTTTTTCGCAAGATATAAATCTCCTCTTGATAAGTATGCAGATGTAATTGTGGAAGCGGCGGACAAATACGGTATTGATTACAGACTTCTTCCGGCCATAGCCATGCAGGAAAGCACCTTATGCAAGAAAATTCCTAAAGACTCATATAATTGCTGGGGATTTGGAATCTATGGCAAGAAGGTAACGAGGTTCAGTGGTTTTGAAGAGGCAATTGATAAAGTAAGCAAGACTTTGGCACAAGACTATCACGCGCAAGGGTTAGAAGATCCCAGTGAAATAATGAGCAAATATACGCCCTCCAATTCAGGTGTTTGGGCTGAAAATGTCTCCTACATAATGGATCGTATCCAAGGCTCAATGTAGGCTGCGTCTGCCTTGATCTCATATACCCATAAATCAAGCTTGAATTCTGCCCACTGGCCTGTAGTAAGGGACTTGACAAACCTATAGTTATATGGTATTATATTGGCTAGATCCTAAGGTAGCCCAAAACTACTTTAGGATTTTTTTTGCCTTGAAAAAGGCAAAACCCTGAGCACTTCGACAACGCTCAGTGTAAACGAGTCGAAGGGTTTCCTCTAAACATCTCTGTCCCAAGGTTTTCGTAATCATCAAATCTCGGTTTCAAAGTCGAGGTTTGAACAATTACATAAACCCCCCGCTTAACGGGGACAAGCATGAAAAAATTTATCACAGTTATTATTCTTCTTTTTTCTGCGATTTTTCTTTCGCCACGTTTAATGTGGCTTTCGCAAGATGTCTATGCTGAAGAAATAAGATCTTCTTCCGCGAAACTCGTGAATGAAGTTATTGGTGAAAAAGATTATAATCTTGATACCAGAACAAAGGCTGTTCGAAATGTCTTTAGAAAGTATAATTCTCCACTCGTTGATCAAGCAGTTTTCTATGTCAAATATGCTGACGAGTTTGGCGTAGACTGGAAACTTCTTCCTTCAATTGCAGGTTTAGAATCGACTTTCGGACGATTCCTTATGCCCGGCTCTTATAACGCCTATGGATGGGGCGGAGGATATATTTACTTTGAGTCTTGGGAAGATGGTATCAGAATCATTAACCGCGCGCTAAGACAAAATTATATGAATCGCGGGGCGCAGGATGTATGGTCAATAGGTTCGATATATGCCGAATCTCCAACCTGGGCAGAAAGAGTATCAAGATTTATGGAGGAGATTAACAGGGAATATTTAAAACTATCCATCTTCTCGGTTCTACCCAATATCTAAGCTTCGTTTGTGCCCAAAAAAGTGTATAATGTCTTTGTGCCGAAGTGGCGAAATTGGTAGACGCGCACGGTTTAGGACCGTGTGGGGAAACCCTTGGAGGTTCGATTCCTCTCTTCGGCACAGAAAATCTTTACAAGAAGACTGGATCCAGCTATAATTGGCAATTCATGAGTAAAAAATCCCAAGATCCGAAAATTCAAACCCAAAAAAGATATTCTTTTGAGAGAAAAGCCGACAATGCTATCGTTCTTTCCGTAATCGTTCCGTGGCTGGAACTTGAGGCTATAAAGGAAAAAAAGATAGAAGAACTCGTAAAGGCAGTTGAGATTCCGGGCTTCAGAAAAGGAAATGCGCCCAAAAAAGTTGCGCAAGAGAAACTTAGCAAAGAACAAATTCGCTAAGAAATATTAAAAAAAGTATTAAGTGAGGAGTATGTCAAGGGAATCAAGGAATTGAATATAGCTCCAATTGTTAATCCAAGAATACATATCGAAGTATTTGAAGACGGTACGGATCTTAAATTTACTGCCGAAACTTGTGAGGAACCAAAAATAGAGCTCAAAAATTATAAAGAGGAAGTCAAAAAAGTTACAGCAAAAGGAAGAATTGTGGTTCCAGGTAAAGAGGAAAAAAAAGTTGGGCTGGATGAAATCTTAAATGCAATTTTGATGACAGCCGAAATAATAATTCCAAAAATTTTGATAGAACAAGAAACCAACAGACTCTTATCGCAGCTTTTAGACGAACTGAAGAAGCTTGGAGTTTCACTGGATCAATACCTTTTATCAAGGGGAAAAACAGCCGAACAATTGAGGGCCGAATATGACGAACGGGCAGAAAAAGACCTGAAGCTTGAATTCCTGCTCCGTAAAGTTGCAGATGAGGAAAAAATTACTGTCGAGCAAAAGGATGTTGAAGATGCCCTAAATTCAATTAAAGATGAAAAACAGAAGCAGGAAATCGCAAAAAATCCTTATCTTTTAGCCTCGGTTATTCGTCAGCAAAAAACTCTTGACTTTATTTCAAAAATTTGATATTTCGTCTAAGATAAGATATAATCTTCGTGTTTTAGGGATAAATTTAGCTTGGCAGGCATATGAAAACTCAGGTTAAAAGAAGGCAAATTACAGAGGAATCCGTTGAATCCAAACCAAGGAATACCGTACCGGAACCGACAACCGTCAGCTCCGAGGTCAAAAATTTGTGGAAAAGTATGTTAAAGAGAACACAGGAAGATATTGTAGGTGGCTCTCTGAAATCTGCTTCCGAACAACTTCTTGGATCTTCAAGGCCTAAACAAGAGGAGTATCTTATCGAAGGAAATATTGTTTCTTTGGATAAATATAGACAAGCAAAAGATGCAAGAGAAAAAAGAGCAGAAGAGAAACCCCAAGTCTCCATGGAGCATATGTCGTATTTCAGAAGAGTTGAAAATGCGGACAATTTTGCCGAATCAAAAGTAGAAACAGAGGTAAAACAGAGGGTTGAAGAGATCAGACTTGAGATTAAAAGATTGGTTAAAACCTCAAAAATTGTAGAAAGAACTGTTAAAGATGCAACAGCGGATCAAGCACCTGTCAGACCCGGAAAATATCATCTTTCCTTCTTTGAATTTGTACTATCTGTAATCCGGGACGCAACCAGAAAACTGGAGGATTCTGTTTCCTATGGAGCGGTCTTTACAAGTAAGAAACAGCAAAGTAAATACTGGAGTAAATACAAAAAACACGGTACAACCTTTGGCCTCTCAGGCGAGCGAACCACGGCCACTCAAACAGGGTAACTATAATGAGCGCAGAGCTGCTGCGTTGGACGCGTAGAAACGAGTAGGTTGCAAAAGATTCAAAAAAACCTCCTTTCAAAAAAATTCCTTTTCAGAAGCTTTTTCAAGCGAGGAACTGCAAGGAGTATCCCTGCCACGCACGACAAGGAGTATCCTTGTTTTTTCAATCCTTGTTTTTTCTAATATCGAAAAACACTGTTGTTAGACAAGCAGATCCTATATATCCAATACTAACAACCATGCTTGAAAACAATACTCTACCTATAACATCGGACGGATATCCCGTGAGAATGAAATTTTGAAGGAGGTGGGAATATGGTCGAAAGCCGAGAGGTAAGCTTTGAATCTCCACAATCAAATAATCCCCCGGGTGTCTGCGTAAGACACCCCGAAGGTGTCTTAGCTTGACACCTGGGATACCTTTCCAGGGGGGGCATGTGCCAACGGGTTATTACTCGTAAGGTTTCTTTACAATTAGATCCAGCCTTGGTAGAATAGTTCGGATCGGATCCTTAGCTCAGTTGGTTAGACCTGCCCGACAGTGCCTGGACTCGTAGCTCAGTCCCAGAAGTATCTAGCTTTGTAAACTTTAAAAGGGCGCATAGCTCAGTTGGTTAGAGCGTTACATTGACATTGTAAAGGTCTCAGGTTCAAGTCCTGATGCGCCCACACGATGCAAAGCTTAGAACTTCGGGATCCCCCCGCCACTTCTAAGCCCCGATTCAATCGGGGCAAGACAGTGCTGGGATTGGTTAGGGCGTCACGCCTGCAGGCAGGCAGGCAGGCAGGTTGACATTGTAAAGGTCAGAGGTTTCGCGCCCGCGCCGGACAGGCAAGTCCTCTTGAGCCCGCCAAGCTAATGTTAAATTTCACAATTTCAAATTCATAATTTTTGTTGCTATAATAAATTGGTGACGAGGTTTGAAGCTTTCCGTATTCTTACAACTTATCTAAAAAATCCCAATCTCATCAAGCACAGCTTGGCAACTGAAGCAGCAATGGCAGGCATTTGCAAATTTTTGCTTGTTGAGCCCGATCAGGAAACCCTAACCAACTGGCAGATAACAGGACTTTTGCATGATGCGGATTATGAGCTTGTAAGAAATCATCCCGAGGAACATGGAATCATGATTACCGAGAAAGTAAAATTGCCGGATGAAATAGCGTACGCAATAAAAGCTCATAACTACCAAAATACAAAAATAAATCCGATTTCGCCTCTTGACTGGGCAATATCATGCTGCGATCAGTTGACCGGTTTAATTGTTGCGGCAGCTCTGGTGAGCCCAACCAAAAAACTTGAATCGATGAGCCCGGAATTTGTCCTTAAAAGATTTTATGAAAAATCATTTGCCAAGGGAGCAGACAGGGTTTCGATAATTACCTGCGAGGAAAAACTCGGGATTCCTTTGTTGAAATTTATTGAAATAGTCTTAAATTCAATGAAAGAGATAGCCATGCCCTTGGGATTGTAATATAATTTAATCATGGAGCCGCATGAAAAAATCGAGAGAACCAAAAGGCAAATTTTCATAAATAATTTTATTGGAGGAATTGCGTGGGGATTGGGAGCAACAATCGGACTTGCCATAGTGCTAACGACTTTGGGTCTTGTTGTAAGCAAAGTCAATCTTATTCCGGTTGTCGGAACTTTCGTTTCTAACATTTTAAGCTTTGTTTTACAAAATAACCCCCAATTAATGAGGTAGTATTCTGAATTGATCTATTGTTTTGCCTTCAAAAGTTTTATATATTTGTCTTATGAAAAAGAAAACAACAAACAATAATTCTTCTGATTTGCTCACAAAAGGGTACCTAAATAATGCCCTCGACAAGAGGTTTGGTGCTTATGATAAAAAGATGGATGAAAGGTTTGGTGCTTATGATAAAAAGATGGATGAAAGGTTTGGTGCTTATGATAAAAAGATGGATGAAAGGTTCGATAATTATGAAGTCAGAATCGATCTGAAGCTAGATAGCTTTAAGAGGGAAGTTGAAGATTCAATACAGAAAGGAATCGACCGAGTTTTAACGAGAATTGACCCAATCCTAGCTGAAGTAGAAAACGCGAAGATAGATCGTGATTTATCGACAGAACAAATGGAGCAAGTTAAGAGAAAAGTTAAAGATCACGAAAAAAGAATTACAAAACTTGAGAATAATTGACATTCGACAAAACAGCCTCAAAATGCTACAATAACTTCATGGATAATCCAAGTTTAAAAGACCACAGACAAATTGGGCAGGAACTCGAGATATTCATGATCGACGAATTAGCCCCGGGAACTATCTTTTGGTTACCAAAGGGCATGACAATCATCAAACAGATCGAAAAGTTCATCCGCGATCAAAATGAAGCTCATGGATTTCAAGAAGTACAAACCCCAATATTAGTAAAAAGCAATATTTTCCAAAAATCGGGACACTTTAAATATTATGAGCATCATATGTACAACATGGACATCGAACACGAAAGATATAGTCTAAAACCCATGAATTGTCCAGAAACGGCACTAATTTATAAATCTAAAACGCGAAGCTACAGAGATTTGCCGTTAAGATATTCAGAATATGGTAGGCTGCATCGGCGAGAACTTTCCGGAGTGGTCGGTGGTTTACTACGAGTAATTGAATTTACGCAAGACGATGGACATGTTTTCTTGAAAAATGATCAACTCGAAAACGAGGTCTTAAATATTCTCAAATGGATTAACCAATTCCATGCCTTAATGGGGTTTCCATCGAAATTTTACCTAGGAACAAAACCTGATAAAGCCCTAGGAGATAATAAAATCTGGCAAATGGCAGAAACATCTCTCAAAAATGCGCTCAAAAAAAGTGGAGTTAATTTTGAAATCCGCGAAAAAGATGGTGTCTTTTATGGTCCGAAGATAGATGTTGATATTACCGACGTCCAAAACCGAACGTGGACGGTTTCGACAGTTCAGGCTGATTTTAATATTCCTAAGCAGTTTGACCTCGAATATGTAAATGAAGACGGTAAACTACAAAGACTTGTTATGGTACATCGATCAATCATCGGTAGTTTTGAGCGCTTTATAGGTACTCTTCTTGAGCACTATCAGGGAGCATTGCCCTTGTGGCTTTCACCGGTTCAGGTTGCGGTTTTGCCTATTTCTGACAAAGCGACAGAGTACAGTAGGAAAGTTTACGAAAAACTCAAGGAAGAGCAAATACGAGCCGATTTTGATACAACTGATAAACCTATAGGCGCCAAGATCCGCGAGGCTACTTTACAAAAGATACCCTTCATGTGTATAATAGGCTCTAAAGAAGAAGCTGAATCTGTTGGCAGTTCAGGTTATTTTGTGTCTGTCAGGACCCGGGAGGGGCAAGATTTAGGCCAAAAGAAACTTTCTGATTTTGTAAAAGGATTAAAAGAAGACATTGAGAAAAAGAAATAAATTTAAAAGAGAAGCGTCTTACCGGATAAACCGGCAGATAACTTCGCCAACTGTCCGTCTTCTTGAAGATAGCGGGAAACAAATCGGTGTCGTTTCCCGCGATGAAGCATTTAAGCTGTCAGATGAAAGAGGCTTGGATCTTGTTGAGGTAGCGCCGCTTGCAAAACCTCCCGTTGTAAAATTAATTGACTACAATAAGTTTTTGTACCAATTAAAGAAGAAAAAACAGGAGGAAAAAAAGCACGCTCTTGCTTCCGAAACTAAACAAATCCAGTTTGGGCCTTTTATAGACGAGCATGATTTGAATATAAAACTGGCACGGGCACGAGAATTCATAGGAGAAGGGGATAAAGTCAGATTTGTGGTGAAGTTTAGGGGACGGGAAATGGGCAAGCAGGATTTAGGAAGAATACTGCTTCAATCGGTAATTCAAAAGATGGAGGACATCGCGAAAATTGAGAAAGAAATGCACATGGAGGGACGCCAACTTGTAATGGTAATGAGCAAACTTAAGTAGTTAAAAGTTTAAAGTGAGGAGTTAAAAGTTGCAGTTTAAATTTTAAGTACTTTGAATTTTAAATTGTAATTTTTAACTTTTAATTTTTAATTTTTAACTAGAATTAATATGTCAAAATTAAAAATAAAAAAGTCTGTTTCAAAGAGATTTAAGGTTACAAAAACCGGCAAAGTTCTATATAAACATCAAATGGCCGGACATTTAAGGCGTAAAAAATCCGGCAGCAATTTAAGGCGAAAGGCAATTCCGGGACAATTAACCGGGACTTTTGCGATAAAAATCAAGAAATTGCTTGGTCAAGGGTAATTGCTTAAGAACTATGCTTAAGAGGTTTTATAAGAGGATTAGTCTTAATTTTAAACATTCAAAATCTGAGCGTTCAGCAAACAATTCTTATAAAAATTATAATCAGAAAATTAAAAGGGTGTTTCGAAATATAAACCCTTTTAGAAAAATAAATAAAACATATGACTAGAGTAAAAAGGGGAGTAGTTTCCCACAAAAAACACAATAAGTTACTGTCTTTGACAAGAGGATACAGAGGTACAAGAAGCAGACTCGTGAAAGTTGCCCGTGAAGCAGCTCTTCATGCAGGCGAATACGCTTTCCATGGAAGAAAGAGAAAAAAACGCGATTTCAGGCGGCTTTGGATTACAAGAATTAGCGAAGCAGTGAGACAGGAAGGTATTTCCTATAGCAAACTTATCGCTTCGCTTATTAAGAAAAATATTAGACTTGACAGGAAAATTTTAAGCGATTTAGTCCTAAACGACCCCCAAACATTTAAAAAAATAGTCGAGGAAGCAAAGAACTAATACTAAAGCCAAATTAATTATTGACAGCATTAATTTTTAATTATAAAATCATTAAATCTCTATGAAAGCATTAGATTTCTTTTTCTACTTTACCTTCGCTTCCTAATGGGAGGTAGTTAATGTAGTTAAAGATACAAATGCATTCAAAATTACCTCCTCAAAAGGGAGGTTTTTTTGTGTTTAAAAATGGAAGGAGGTGTAAATTATGTCACCAGAAATAATAATAAATGAAAAATTAATCGCTGATTTACCTGATAAAACAGGCACGTATCCTACTCAAATGGGAGATATAAAAGTTGATATGAGCTTGTTTCATCCAACCAATCAAAAAAATGAAATAGTCCTTTCAGGAAATGGTCTAAAAGGTAGAGTTAGCTCTAGCACGGAAAATGGAATTCGAAGAATTCAACTAAATAGAAAAGGAAAAGGTTCTCAGGAATTGAAAGGCGGAGAAGAACTAACAGTTAAATTACATGACCCATCGATTGTCAAAAAACCTGTAAAACCAAGACAAAGTACTTTAGCCCACCGTTATAAAGCTAGGGCATGGTAGTAAAATATGCTATCCTATTAAAAGTTTATGGAGCATGAGTTATTGAAGGTAAAAAATGACGCAAGCTCGCTCATTATTGCTGCCGAAGATGAGAAAGAGCTCAATGAAATCAAGTTGGATTTTTTAGGGCGCAATGGGAAGCTGACTCAATTGCTTAAGCGCATGAAAGATTTGCCGGAGGAAAGAAAGCCCGAAATTGGAAGGTTGGCAAATGAGATAATCTCAACGGTTGAGGACTTACTTGCGACACGAGGAGAGGAACTTAGAGGAGAAAAAAAAGAGAAGATTAAAAGGGCAGTTGAGGATATAACGATCCCTGGCGTCAAGCCTTCTCTTGGCCATCTGCATCCAATGTCTCAGGTGCTTTTTGATGTAATTGATGTATTCAAGGGTCTTGGATTCCAGGCGGCAGACGGACCGGAAATCGAGACAGACCGTTACAATTTTGAGATTCTAAATTTTCCGAAAGATCATCCCGCGCGCGATACGCAGCAAACTCTTTTTCTTGATACGAGAAAAAGCAAGGCGACTTCCGGGGAGACAATCCTGCGAACCCATACATCCACAATGCAGGGACGCATAATGGAAAAAATAAAACCTCCCTTTAGAGTAATCGTTCCGGGAAAAGTTTTTAGATATGAACAAACCGATGCCTCTCACGGATTCGAATTTTGGCAATTTGAGGGATATGCGGTTGATAAAAATATTACTTTTACCAATCTCATGGGAACACTTGATTATTTTGTCAGAAAGTTTTTCGGAGAGGAGACAAAAATAAAATTTACCTCACATAATTTTCCCTTCACCGAACCGAGTCTTGAGGGGTATGTAAGTTGTGTTGTTTGCAAAGGTAAAGGATGCAGCTTTTGTAAACAATCCGGATGGGTAGAGGTATTGGGGGGAGGAATGATTCATCCCAATGTTTTAAGGAATGTCGGTATTGATCCGGCAGAATGGCAGGGATTTGCTTTTGGCACAGGATTATCAAGACTCGTGATATTAAAATATCAGATGGATGACTTGCGGCTTTTAACAAATCCCGATTTACGAATACTTGAACAATTTTAAAGTGAATTTTGATTTAATTAGACTTGATTAAAAATTTTAAATTAAAAATTAAAAATTAACTATATGCTAGCGCCTTTATCCTGGTTAAAAGAATATATTGATGTAACCCTTGAGTCTAACAAGCTCGGGGATAGGCTTACGGAGGTGGGTCTTGGAACGGAAAAAATTACAAAAGATAAAGATGATATTATTTTTGAACTGGAAATAACTCCTAACAGACCCGATCTCTTATCGATTATCGGAGTTGCCAGGGAAGTAGCGGCAATGGAAGGCAAAAAAATAAAATATCCAAAAGCAATAGTTGATATTAAAAATGTTAAGCCGAAAAAAGTTCTTCCTCTTAAAATTCAAACCGATCACACAATAAACCCAAGATTTACAGGAATGATCATTGACGGAATAAAAGTAAAAGAATCGCCGCAATGGCTTGCCGAAAGGCTTATTAAAATCGGCCAAAGACCAATTAATAATATCGTCGATATTACAAATTATGTAATGTTTGAATTGGGAAATCCTCTTCATGCTTTTGATTACGACAAAATCGAGGGTCATGTTTTAAAAGTTCATCAAACAAAAGGTGGAGAAGAATTTAAAAGCGTCGATGGCGTTTCTTATCATTTGCCGAAAAACGCAGTGGTCATCTCAGACAGCCAAAATTTAATAGACCTTTGTGGAATAAAGGGGGGAGAAAACAGCGGAACATTTGAAGAAACAAAAACAATTTTTATTAGAGTCCCTGTTGAAGTTCCAAATCTAATTCGTAGATCTTCTCAAGCCTTGGGCCTCCGATCTGAAGCCTCGGCTATATTTGAGCGAGGGGTAAACGCGGGGGGAACAATCGACGCTCTTCAAAGATGCGTGGATTTAGTGCTCCAAATAGCAGGAGGCGAAATTGCGAGCCAATTGTACGATATTAAAAAGGAAGAATTTGAACCGTGGAAATTGTCTGTTCAGACTAACCGCCTGGGTAAAATTCTTGGGATTGAAATCCCAAAACAAAAAGCCGTTTCCATTTTGGAAAGCTTAAATTTGAAACCAATTGCGCGCAAAGACGAAATCGAGTGTACGATTCCAACTTATCGCAACGATTTAAAAATTGAAGAAGATTTGATTGAAGAAATAGCAAGGCTTTATGGTTACAACAAGTTTCCCAAAATCATACCCGGCGGAGAAATTCCCACAAAAACAATCCCTTATTTTAAAGACTACCGTTTGGAGGAAAAAGTAAAGAATCTTTTAAAAGCAAGCGGTTTTTCGGAAATATATTCATATAGTCTTGTAAGCGAAAAAGCTTTGCTAGCATTGGATATTAATCCTGAAAAAACGCTTCGGGTTGATAATCCTGTCAGTATTGAATTTGAATATCTCAGACCAACTTTAAAAATTGGGTTGAGGAATGGACTGTTGCAAAACAAACCGAATTTTGAAGAAATAAATTTATTTGAACTTGGAAAAGTTTATCTTGGAGAAGATCTGGACAAAGCAAAAGAAGCGTATTTTCTTTCAGGCATTTCTAATTCCAAAAGCTTTGTTGAGATAAAGGGAGTACTTGAAAATCTACTTGAGGAACTTGGAGTTAAGCAAGATCCAAGCAAAAACATTGAAGCAACAGAAGAGGGGGTCTTGTTTGAAGTTAATTTATCTGAGGTTCTAGAAAAATTGTCCCCGCGTAAAAAATATTTATCTATTCCAAAATATCCACCCATCATTGAGGACCTAAGTATTGAAATAAATCCCAAAATAAAATATGGAGCAATAGTTAATGTAATTGCAGCACAAAGCAAACTTGTCAACAAAGTAGAACTACTGGATGAGTATCGAAATAAGAAAACATTCCGAATCACCTATTTAAGCCGGGAAAGAAACTTGACGAATGAGGATATTTCGCCGATTCGAGAGAAAATTATTAAAGCAATGAAGGCTAATTTTAAAGCAACGCAAATATAATAGTCAAAGAGTTTTCTTAAACCAATCAATAACAATTTTGTACATTTCTTCTCGTTTGGGATCGAGTCTATGATCCGCTCCCTCTAGAATAATCTTTTCTTTTGGCTCATTGGCAATGCTATGGGTTTCTTCCATTTCAGAAAGCGGAACATGATCATCTTCTGACCCATGAATAAGAAGAATCGGGCATTTTATTTGCTTTACCAAAGAGGGTAAATTATGATTTCCAAAATCTTTCCAAAATTCAGGTCCTATTCGCACAGTACTAGCATCAGACCTTATTCTGGTAGAAATTCCATTAGGGTTATATCCATCACCGAAAAGATTCACGAGAATTTCCTTGGCATTAAGAACTGTTCCCATTAAAACAAGAGAGTTTATTTCGGGAGCAAGAGCAATTGTCGTAGTAGTACCAAATGACTGACCGATTATTCCTATGCGGTTTGGGTCTACATTTGATCTTGTTTTTACGAACTCAAGTATTGATTCTAAGTCATCTCGAAGTTTACTCAATGTCGTATCTACGTAATCCCCTTCGCTTTCTCCACATCCCGAGAAATCAAAGCGATAAGATATAACGCCAATCTCTGTCAAGCGTTTCGCAAGTTCAACAAACATTCCATCTTCTTCTTTCTGATATGCGAATCCATGAACTAAAACAACAGCAGGAAGTTTATCTTTGTATTCGCTGGGTAAGGTTTCTACTCCAATTAGAGTTTCTTTGGCTTTATTTTTTATTTGCACTTTCTGTTCTTTTATTCAATTATTGTAGCATACAGACACTCTGGCGTTTGTCACTACACCGAATTCAACATCTAATCCTGTCCAAAATCCGAAGGTGCAATCGTAAGACACCCCGAAGGTGTTTACCGTTGACACCTGACGCAATATTTGCTTTATTTAGTATATGGCATCAAGAAAAGTACCTCTTGCAGCCGGAGAATACTACCACATATTCAACCGTGGCGTTGCGAAGATGAGAATTTTTAATAATTCCTATGATTATAATAGATTTCTCAAATGTGTCCTTTATTATCAAATTGATGGTCAGAAACCGCGATTCTCAATATTTACACCAGAAACTTATGAATTAGATTCAACTAAAAAGATCGTTGATATAATTTCCTATTGTTTTATGCCAAATCACTTTCATTTCTTACTGAAACAGATAAGAGATGGTGGAACTTCAGAATTTATTAGCAGGATAAGTAACAGCTATACTAAATATTTCAATATCAAAAATAACCGTGTAGGTCCGCTTTTGCAAGGAGATTTTAAAGCTGTACATATTGAATCAAACGAACAACTACTTCACCTTGGGCGTTATATCCATCTCAATCCATTAATCGGTTTCGTAACAAAAAATCTTGAGACATACAGATGGTCATCCTATTCTGAATATATTGATTCTGCAAGAGATGGTGTTTGTGAAAAAGATATAATTCTTGATCAGTTCAAAACAAAGGGTGATTATAAGCAATTTGTTTTAGACCATATTGATTATGCAAAAAAACTCGATCGAGTAAAACACCTCCTGCTCGACTTCGAAAGCGAGTGGGTATGATCAAAAATACTCAGGTGCAATCGGAAGACACCCCGAAGGTGTATTTTGTATTTTTTGAAAAGGTGTATTTTTTATTTTTTTGTATTAGATTGGAGAAACCGTCAATTACTTAAAGTGAGGGAGTTGGGGAAAAAGTTGGTGTCGGAGTTGGTGCTGCTCCTGTAGGGGCAGGAGTTGAAGTGGGGGTTTTGTTTTCTTCTGAATCATACTCATAATCCGACAGCTCTGTTGGGAGGCGATAGGCTGAATCATCCCTGTGTGCTTCATTTAACCACGCGTTAATGGCTTCCTGCCATCGGTTCTTTCCATCCCGAGAAACAGGATCCGACTCTTCAAAAACAACGAATTCCTTAACATCATAATCGCCCCTCTCAATCTCCTCTTCATTTGCTAATTTTCCATCTTGATGCTTTGAAATCTTAACCTTTTTGTAGATAATCGAATTTGTGGTTGGCTCTGTCCCTTTCATGAAATACTCGGTTCTTTTTACCTGTCCATCACGAGGCAAACCTCCAGAAAAAGAGTCAATTTCAATCGCAACAACCCCGTCAGGTTTTGAAAACTGTTCATCTTTTTTGCCTTTCAAAACAACCTGCATTATTTTATTCCAGATTGGCGTTGCCCCTGTCACACCTGAGGCTATTCTTGGGTTCATTTGAGTATTATCATTGTTTCCAACCCATGCCCCAACAACATAGGAAGGCGTATATCCTACTGCCCAATTATCTCTTTTATTGTCTGTTGTACCCGTCTTAACCGCCACTGTTTTTCCCGGAATATTTAATAGAGAATACCTTCCAAAAACCTCAGACCTGGCGTTGTCATCAAGAAGTATATGGGAAATAATAAAGGCTACTTCAGGAGACAAAACTTTTTCGCCTTGAGACTCCTTATGTTTATAAATTATTTTCCCTTTTCCGTCTTTAACTTCTGCTATTGCGAAGGGCTCTCTTTTTACTCCTTGCGCGGCAAAAGAAGAGTAGACTGTTGTAATTTGAAGAAGACTTGCCTCGCGTCCACCCAACACAAGCGAAAGACCAACGTTTTCAAGATTCTTGCTCGTTGGCTTCCAGTTGTCTATTCCCATCTCATATGCCTTTTGCATAACAGGCTTAATTCCAACCCGAGCAAGCATTTTTACCGCAGGCACATTAATTGAATTACCCAAAGCAAACCTTATTTGCATCGGACCTCTATATTTCCCGTCATAATTTTCAGGTTTATAATCAGGTTGGCCGGGGACATTCGTGGGAAATTCCGTCCGTAAATCCATAACAAGAGTAGAGGGGGAATATCCTTTTTCAAATGCCGTTGCGTACATTATTGGCTTAAGCGAAGATCCGGGCTGTCTAAGCGCAACTGCCGCATTGAAATTTCCTTCCCGATCCATGTCAAAATAGTCACGGCTTCCAACCATAGAGAGAATCGCTCCGTTTTTTGGATCCATAACAATAGCGGATCCATTTCCAACTTTAAAATCGGCGAGCTTCACAACTTCCGAATTAACAATATCTTCGGCATTTTTTTGGATTTCATAATCAAGAGTTGTGGTAACGGTCAGGTTTCCATTTTCAACCATAGATTCTCCATAAAGCTTAACCAGCTGTTCGCGAACATACTGCATAAAGTGAGGCGCTTTAAGATTTCCCTGTTTTTGCGTAAATTTAAATTGTTCTATCTCCCGCCCGGCTTCTTCTGCCTGCTTTTTGGAGATAATCCCTTCTTCCCTCATTCTTTTTAGAACATGTTTTGTTCTTTCGATATAAGTCTTATCTTTGCCGGAGAAAGGAGAATAATAAGTTGGCGCCTGTGGAAGACCGGCAAGGAATGCGCTTTGCGCAAGACTTAACTCTTTCGCGTGCTTCCCGAAATACAAATTTGACGCCGCCTCAACGCCTATTGCCGTACCTCCATATGAAACATTGTTCAGGTACATCTCAAGAATTTCATCTTTTGAAAATCGTTTATCAACCTGCACCGCAAGAATCAATTCTTTTATTTTTCTTGTGATGCTTCTCTCGGAAGTTAGAAGAAGGTTTTTTACGAGCTGTTGGGTAATTGTTGAGCCACCTGTGGCTCTTCTGTTGAAGATCGGATCAAACACCAAGCCACGAAATAGACCCGAAACAGAAAAGCCCTGATTGGTGTAGAAATCTTTATCCTCTGTTGCGATTGTCGCTTCCTTCAAATTTCTAGGGATTTGCGAAAGCGGAATATAAAGTCTGTTGTAGTCCTTAAAAATAGAGTAGAGCACTATCCCGTTTTTATCAAGAATTTTTGTTGAGTCTTTAATATCGGAATTAGATAGCTTTCCGGGAGTGGGCAAATCACGGCTTACCCAAAGAAAATAAAGGAAAAAGAATATAACTAAACCTACTAACCCAAGAAACGCATATCTTGCAAGCTTACTGAGAAGTAAGATATTGTTTGCTTTTCTAAGACGACCTAAACGAATATTGTAAGAGGATCGACCGTACGGCATTTGCGATAATTATACCAGTCAAGAATTCTTAAATCAAAACAGGCTCCTATTTGATCCCGATTCAATCGACACCAATCGGGATTGAAAGCCTTATTAATTACCCGTATAATAAGTGCAATGGTTGACAAAATAAACAGGATACTAACAAGAGGCGTGGCAAATATCATCCCAAACAAAATTGAGCTAGAGAGGGTTTTGAATTCGGGAAAAAAATTAAATGTATACTTGGGAATTGATCCTACTGCTCCAAGAATACATCTTGGGCACGCTGTTCCATTAATAAAGCTTCAAAAATTCGCAGAACTTGGACATAGCGTAACTTTATTAATCGGGGATTTTACGGCCTTAATTGGAGACACATCCGATAAAGATTCCGAGCGCCCTATTTTAACTTCGGAAGAAATCGAAGAAAACTTTAAAACCTACAAAAAACAAGCAGAAAAGATTCTCGATTTCTCAAAAATTATAGTTCGTCACAATAGTGAGTGGCTCTCAAAACTTGGATTTAAAGATGTTGTTGAACTTACACAAAAGTTCTCGCTTGGAGATTTTAATAGTCGCGAACTAATAAAGAGGAGGCTAGCTGGTGATGGGAAAGTCGGCCTTCATGAAGTTTTATACCCCGTTATGCAGGGATATGACAGTTACTTTATGGATACTGATATTCAAATCGGCGGAACTGATCAAACATTTAATATGCAGGCGGGCCGTCACCTTCAAAAATTATTGCGAAACAAGGAATCGTTTGTCATGTCTACCGAATTTCTGATGGGAACAGACGGCCGGAAAATGAGCAAGACTTGGGGAAATGCAATTTGGTTGGATGATTCAGCCCGAGACATGGTTGTCAAAATTATGGCAATAAATGACGATTTAATTATTCAATACTTTACGCTTGCAACGCAATTATCGAATGAGGAGATCGAAAAAATCGAACAACGCTTGAAAGAAGGGGAGAATCCAATCGAAGTCAAAAAAGAGTTGGCACGAACAATAGTTTCTGGGCTTTATTCGGAAAAAGAAGCTCGTGAGGCACAGGAATATTTCGAGAGAACAGTTCAGAAAAAAGAACTGCCGGAAGATATTCCAATTTTCGAAATGAAACCGGATGAACATTTGGTAATCACGGATCTGTTGGTTAAAACAGGGCTTGTTGGAAGTAAATCGGAAGCAAAAAGACTGGTTGGACAAGCTGCAGTCGAAATAGACTCTGATGTTGTCGATTCACCGTTCGAAGAAATAATCCCAGAAGACAACATGCTCATAAAGTGCGGCAAACGCAACTTCATCAGGATCAAAATTTCTTCTTGATTTTCCGAATCACAATAATATAATCTCCTTATGGCAACGCAAGAAAGAAAGGCAGTAGTTGCAGTAACTGACGGTGGCGGAAGAGGCTCTGTCATAGTTGAGGCTTACTTAAAAAGTCCCCACGTAGAAAAAGTTCTTGTTTTCCCAGGAAATGACATGATGGCAGAAGAAAGAAGTGACCGAGTAGCGCTCTTTCCAGGTATAAAAACTTCGGATGTTGATCAAATAATAGCTCTTTCCAAGGAAAACGGTGTGACTCACATCGATATATGTCAGGACAATGCTGTTCAGGCAGGAGTGAGTGATGCCGCCTTTCTTCATGGAATAAAAGTTATTGGACCAACTTCTGTTGCGGGAAGAATAGAGTGGGATAAGGAATATGCAAGAAGATTGGGGGACACGGCAGAAATTCCTCAACCTGACTGGGTTGCGTTTTCAACTATAAGAGAAGCAGAAGGGTGGCTTGATAAAATGCCTGAGCGAAAGATGTTCGTGAAAGCTACTGGTCTTGCCGAGGGGAAAGGTTCGATTCGCGCGAGTAATAAACAGGAAGCCCTGGATGCAATCAAAAGATTAAAGAAAGAACACCCAATGGCTTCCGAAAGATTTCTTATAGAAAAAGCTCTTGTGGGTGAAGAGTCCTCAACGTTTGCGGTTTCAGACGGTACAAATTTTATCGTTGTTGGAAGCGCTCAGGATCACAAACATGAAAAGGACGGCGATAAAGGGGACATGACAGGAGGAATGGGAGCTGTTTCCAATCCCTTACTAATGCGAGATGTTGTCTTGCAGGAAGGGACCGAATCAAATATTAGTAAAATGCTAGCAGCGAAAAGAGAAGAAGGGAATCCCTATAGGGGCTGGATATTCCATGGTGGTATGGCTATACCGATAGGAAACGATCGCTTAAAACAATTCTTACTTGAATGGAATGCAAGACTTGGCGACCCTGAAGCCCAGGTAATTCTCCCGGGATTAAATATCGACTTACTGGAGTTGGGAGATGCAATAGTAGACGGAGATATAAGCGGACTTGACATTAGAAATGATGGCAAGGTTAGGGTAGTCGTCGCAGTTGCATCAAGAGGATATCCACGAAGCTACAAAGCAGTGCGAAATAAAGAGGTTAAAAGCTTGCCAGAATTGAGAAGACTTGATGGAATAAATATTTATGGTGCTGGGATCAAAATGGAAGAGAGCAAACATTATATCGCAGGCGGAAGATTGTTTTATATTATGACAGAAGAAATAGATGTTCTTGAAGCAAGAGAAAAACTTAGCGTTGTCTTAGAAATTGTAGAAGGAATGGACGGAGAAAATGTAAGATTTAGAACAGATATTGGGTGGCGGGATGTGGAAAGACTCAGACAAAAATCTTTGCAATGACTCAGGTGCAATCGTAAGACACCCCGAAGGTGTTTATCGTTGACACCTGAAGAAGTTTATTCTCGAAACAAAATCTGGTAATATATTTTGTATGGAGGCGATGAGGAGACATAAGTGGATTTTTAAAATTTTCATAATCATTGCTTCTCTGGCAATACTTATTAGTGCGCTCCTTCCTCTATTCTTATCTTAATTTATGGATTTAAAAACTCCCTTAAGGTCGCTCGGGGCAACATTTAAATTCAATGCGAAAAGGTTATCGAGGCTTGAGATCGAAAGCGTTCAGGATCTCCTTTTTTATACCCCGTTTAGATATGAAAATTCCTCTATTGTTTCCAAAATTGGGGTTTTGCAAGCCGGCGAGACTGTAACAATTAAAGGAAGGGTTGTTAATACAACAAATATATACACAAAAAAACATTTATCAATACAAAAACTGACGGTTGAAGATGAAACGGGCAAGATTGATTGCATTTTTTTTAACCAGCCTTATATTTTGAAAAGCATAAAGAAGGGAGATTTCCTAAGCGCTGCCGGAAAGGCTGATAAGTTTGGTCGCAAAACTACTCTTGCGGTGCGAGGTTATGAAGTTCTCCCGGATGAGCTTGCAGACACATTTCATACAGGTAGGCTCGTCCCTATCTATTTCGAAACTCGAGGACTTACCTCAAAATGGATTCGCAATAGAATAAAAAATTTGCTTTCAAAAGATCTTGAGATTAAGGAGTATTTGCCCCAGGAAATTATAAGAAAGCGTAGACTGATAGGTATTTCCGATGCCATCAAGAATATTCATTTTCCAAAAAGCATAAAGGATGCGGAGGCGGCTCGCGCAAGACTTGCTTTTGATGAACTATTTCTTAAACATACGGCAAGTTTAATAAGAAAAAAGGAATGGGAATCAGAGGAAATTGCCGTTCCTTTTGATATCGATTCAAATCGAAATAAAATTGATGAACTAATAAAAAATCTTCCCTTTGAGCTTACAACATCACAGAAAAAGGCAATTGCCGAAATTTGTGAGGATCTAAAAAAAGAAACTCCCATGAACAGACTTCTTGAGGGGGATGTGGGTTCAGGAAAAACAATAGTTGCCGCGATTGCAATGTATTTAGCCTATCTTAATGGATTTCAATCGGCCATGATGGCTCCGACGGAAATACTTGCTCAGCAACATTTCGAAACTATAACTTCAATTCTCGAACCCTTTAGAGTCAAAGTCGAACTATTCACCAGTTCGACAAAAAATCATAAATCATCAATCATAAATCATCAATCTTTCGATATTGCCATCGGCACTCATGCCTTAATTCACGGTAAAGTAAAATTCGAAAGGCTCGGTCTGGTAGTAATTGACGAACAGCAAAGGTTTGGAGTAGAGCAGAGGGCAATAATTCGGGAAAAAGGTAAAAACCCTCATCTTTTGACTATGACCGCAACGCCCATTCCTCGAACAATATTCTTAACAATTTACGCAGATTTAGCTTTGTCTATACTTTCCGAAATGCCAAAAGGAAGGAAAAAAATTAAAACATGGCTTATCCCTGAAGAAAAAAGAGAAAACGGATACAGATGGATTCAGGAAAAAGTAAAAAAAGAAAAAAGTCAAGTATTTATTGTTTGTCCATTTATTGAACCCTCCGAAACTCTGAATACGGTCGCGGCGGCGAAAGAAGAATTCGACCGGCTTAGAAAAGATGTTTTTCCCGGCCTAAAACTTGGGCTTTTGCATGGAAAAATGAAGGCGGGAGAAAAAGATAAAGTTATCAAAGATTTCCGGGAAGAGAAAATTAATGTCCTGGTAGCAACTCCGGTAATTGAAGTGGGGATTGATATACCTACTGCCGATATCATTGTTATTGAAGCGGCGGAACGGTTTGGTCTTGCCCAGCTTCATCAGCTTCGCGGACGCGTTGGGAGAGGAGAAAAAGAGTCTTTTTGTCTTCTTTTTTCGGGTTCAAATTCTGAAAAAACCAGGGAACGGCTGACGCTTCTGCAGACCTTAAATGAGGGGGCAAAACTTGCGGAAGCAGATTTAAAATTAAGGGGACCGGGGGAGATGTTTGGCACAATGCAGCATGGAATTCCCGAACTTAAAATTGCCTCGTTTTCCGATTTTGCCATAATAAGCGCATCAAGAAAGGAAGCAGAGAATGTCTTTTGGGATTTAGATAAATATCCCCAACTTAAAAAGAAGATCGAAGAAACTGTTATCCAAAAAATCTCCAAAGACTAAATATCGCTATCAAAAAACTAAACTTTTATCAAGTAATCCAGTTGTCCAGTCAACTGGATGAAAAAATTACTACTCAAATCTTAGTAATTAAAGGGTTATTACCTTGCGATTTTTAATAAAATCAAATATAATAATGACGGTTGATGAAGAGAGCGTAACTTATTAATATGCCGCACGAACCAAAGAGAAGACATTCCAGACAAAGAAAGGGCAAGAGAAGGGCAAGCATTAAGTTTGATTTGCCAACTATTGCAATCTGCAAAAATTGCGGCTCAACTATCATACCGCACAGAGTTTGCGGCGCGTGCGGCTATTATAAGGGGAAGTTGGTAATAACAAAATAGTTAAAATGGCTAAATTGTTAAATGGTTTAAAACCATTTTAACCATTCAACTATTTAACTATTTCCAAAGTATGAAAACCTCAAGAGATCCCCGGCACAAAGTAAGACAGAATGCGGTTCGGGCATTGTTTGCGGAGAGTTTTATAGAACAAGGCAAAAAAAATCAGAAAATTAAAAAAATCATAAGTAATTTAGCAAAAATAGACTCCGTCATAAATGACATAGCGCCTGAATTTCCGATTGAAAAAATTAATAGGGTAGACCTGGCAATTTTAAGACTTGGGGTTTATGAGATTTTAATAGACAAAACTCAACCCAAAAAAGTTATAATTGATGAAGCAATAGAACTTGCAAAAGAATTTGGCGGAGAGCATTCTGCCGGCTTTATAAATGGAGCCTTAGGCAAACTTATTAAAGACATTTCAAAATATGAACATACCAAAGTTTAAGGATCAAAAATTATTCAAACAGGTTTTCATTCATAGATCGTATCTTAATGAAACTCAGGAGAATATTGAATCAAATGAAAGACTCGAGTTTTTGGGGGACAGTATTCTCTCATTTGTTGTTTCCTCTCATATTTTCATCAAGCATAAGGATTTAAAAGAAGGAGAACTCACGAATATAAGGTCTGTACTGACAAATACCGAGACGCTTTATGAGATATCAAAAGAACTTGGGTTGGGACAGGCACTGAAATTGTCGAAAGGCGAGGAGCAGTCGGGGGGACGGGAAAATAAAACAATTCTGGCAGATACCCTTGAAGCAATAATTGGCGGTATCTATATTGACCAGGGGCTTGAAAAAGCAAGCGAATTTATTGAGGAAAATATCCTGGATAAAGCAGAGGGCATTATTGAAAACAAAGGTCTAAAAGACCCTAAAAGCAAACTCCAGGAAGAATTGCAAGAGAAATACAAAATTTCACCAAGCTATATAACAATAAAAGAGGAGGGTCCGGATCACAGTAAATTCTATACCATCGGGGTTTATCTTGGCGAGAAGCTTCTGGCAGAAGGTTTTGGTCATTCCAAACAGGAAGCAGAAAAGTCCGCCGCAAAGCAAGCTCTCGAAAACCTCTCGCTAAGATCCTAAACAGATTGACTAAGAAGGCTGAAAATGTTAAACTATTGCGTTATGTTGGTTATAAGATTATCCCGGATCGGAAGAAAAGGGGAGGCAAAATATAGGGTAGTTGTTAAAGAAAAAAGAAGTAAAAGAGACGGCGCGGCAGTTGATTTCATTGGTTTTTATGAAAAGAGCACAGGCAGTAAAAGCATTAAGGATATTGATCTTGAGAAGTTGTCATATTGGAAATCAAAGGGCGCCCAATTATCACCTGCTGTTGAAAAAATAATTTCTGAATAAATATGCAAGATCTTCTTTCTTACATCATAACCGGTATAACAGGCAACTCCGCGGAAATTCAAGAAAGCAGAGAGAATGGATTTGTTGTTTTTTCCGTTAAAATCCCAAAGGATCAGGTAGGCATAGTCATCGGTCGTGGGGGAAAAACAATTAATGCAATTAAAAATATTATAAAGATAATGGCAATCAAAGAAGGCGTCCGGATAGATGTTCAGATAAATGAAGCTTAAGCCCAATGCAAATAACCATTATTACTCTTTTTCCTCAGGTATTTGAACAGGTTTTTTCAGTATCCATCTTAAAAAGGGCTCAGGAAGAAAATAAATTAAAGATAAAACTCCTGAACTTGCGGGATTTCGGAATAGGAAAGCATAAGGTTGTGGACGATAGACCATATGGCGGAGGAGCAGGAATGGTTTTACGGGTGGATGTTTTGGATCATGCAATACAATCTGCTCGGCAAAAGCATGGAAAAGAGGTAGCAATCCTTCTTGACCCAAAAGGAGAACCTTATCATCAAAAAAGGGCTGAGTTTTTTTCAAAATTTGACCATATAATTCTCGTATGCGGTCATTATGAGGGAGTAGATGAGCGGGTAAGAAGCTTAGTTGATTATGAAATCTCTATTGGAGATTATATTTTATCCGGGGGAGAGATCGCCGCGATGGTAATGATAGATACAATTGCCAGGCTTATTCCGGGAGTACTAAAGAAAGCCGAAGCAACAAGCTTTGAATCCTTCACTAAAATAGACAATCTTAGAATACTTGAATATCCTCATTATACAAGACCGCCAAAATATAAGAATCGGGCAGTTCCAAAGGAACTTCTTTCCGGGAACTTTAAAAAAATAGAGGAATACAGGATTAAAAAAGCCCAGGAAATAACAAAAAAAAGAAGACCGGACATCCTCAGGAAAATAAAAAATTAAAGATAAAAAATAAAATATTTTCTATTTATATTTAATATTTTATATTGTATTTTTTATATTTATTTGTCCCACTCTTTTAGCTGACTTAAAAGATTTAAGTCTGCTTGTGTTAGGGGACTAACCTTGTCCGATTTCGCAATTGCCGTAATATCATAAGGTTTATAGAAAAAATCAATTTCGAAAGTCCCGGTATCCTTATTTGTATCGACTGTTTTTACTTCCGCAAGCGGCAATCTTTCCTGGGCTTCTTTTGAAAACCTAATCAAACCAAGAGGATCTCCTGATATCCTCGTAGTGACGCTTATTGACGGCACTCCTTTTACAAATCCTGTCACTTTTGCCGCTCTCCCATATACTCCTCCCACTTTAAGAGAAAACTCACGAAGCTCGGTTCGTGAGGCTCCCGCCGCGGATGTCAAGGCCTCAAAAATTATTACTATATCTTTTATTCCCGGAAGAGCTTTCGTTGCGGTGCCCAGCTGCTCCTCCGTTAATGAATCATTCTGCGAGGAAACAACCGAAAGCGTTTTTTGTAAAGTATCTATTTGTGAAGTCTTACTTGAAATTAATTGATTTGACTCGGAAATCGCTGAAATTTGAGGAAGAATCACTCTAAAAATAAGGAAAAAAGACAAGGATAAAAATATCAGGGGCAATATCTGTTTTTTGTACTTTATGTAATATTTTTTTAGATATTCCATAAAACTATTTAAGTTTCTGCGGTGCAAAGTGAAAACTCAAGGAAAGGGAGTAGTCATCTTTTTTTTGAGAAAAATAATCCACATTCACTCTCGCGATTTTCAAACTATTATTTTTGGTGAAGTTTGGAATTCTTTCTTCAAGGAGAGTATCAAAGCTCGTGAGATCGGGCGAGGATATTTTAATTGTTACAACTTTACTGTCGGCCATCAAAGCTTCAATGTTAAAATCAGACGGAATAACCGATAGAATGGTTTCCGCTCTTGTATCGATGTTCCCTCTTGAGGAGATAACTTTCCTAAGGTTGCCTAACCTTTCCCCAACTATTAATAGCTTTTCCTTTTGAGCAGAATAAACTGTAATCTGCGATCTCAATGAATTTTCCTTTTTCAAGAGGCCTTGTGCACGCGCCTTAAGCATTAAGGAATAGACCAAGAAAAATAAGGATATGATAAAAATTATCAAAAAAACAGAAAGTGAAGCAATGAAAAAAATATTGAGTCTCTTTTTTTGCGCGCGAGTTTGACCAATTAAGTTTATATTTGTTTTCATAGAAAGCTTCGGAGCGCCAAACCGACAACTACATTATAGCTTGGAGCCTCAATTTGAAGTTCATTTGGAACATTCGCGATATTGTAAGCTGAGAAAGTGTTGCCAAGGACAACCTGGGAGGAAAGAGCATTTGTTAGAAAAGCATCAATTCCGGGAAGGAGAGCGCTTCCCCCTGAAAGAACCACCTGCTTAATAGGTTCGTTGCTTTTCTCTTTGAAAAGAAGAATTGCCTTTTTAACATCCCCTGAAATAGACTCAAGAATAGGCGCGAGCGACTTTCCGATTTTTCCTTCAAATGCCTCTTTATTTAATCCATAGGCTTTCTTATAATTCTCGGCCTGATTTATGTCTATTCCAAGATCAACCGATATCGCGCGGGTGACAGCAAGACCACCCAAGGCAATTGAGAAAACTATTCTTATTATGCCTGCTTGAGTTACCGCAATAGTCGTGGTTGTTGCTCCTATGTGAACTATCACATTGGAATCGGGAGTATTGATAAACGGTAAAAGCGCCCTATGAACCGAAACTACCTCCGTTTCTATGATTTGGGGGGTAAGTCCGGCAAGCTCCGCTAGTTTTTCATATTTTTCAATAATCGAAAGGGGAGCAGCAATCAACATTACATCCATGGTTTTTTTGCCTTGAATTTCTTTTTTTCCTAAAATTTCCCAATCCGTTCTAACCTGATCTAAAGGAAGGGGAACATATTGTTCCATTTCAAATTTCAGGGCAGCGGATAATTCCTGTTCGGAGAGATCCGGCATCTCAATAACTTTTGTATAGACACGGCTTTCGGGAAGAGACAATGCAACATTCGTATTCTTTATATTGCTCTGGGCAAGCATTTGTTTAATTGATTCCGATAGAACCTGAAGATCAACAATCGATTCAGATAAGATACCTTTGGGGGTTGAGGGAGCGGTAGCAACCGACTCTAGCATCAGAGAATTCCCGTCTTTTCTGATGGAAGCAATCTTAATGGATGTGTTTCCTATATCAAGCCCAAAAGCTTTTGATTTCATTGTGAAAGTATTGAGTAAGGAAAAATCTCCAGAGGTACCTGTGGATTGGAGGAGAAATACTGGACCCTTCGCACAGTTTCCCCTGATTCACCGACAGACTCAACAACTGTTCCTTGCTTAGGAAGAGCCACGCTTGATGTTACCCCGATTTTTGTTGAATTGTAGACCGGAATAACCCTCATTATTATACCGTCCAGAACAGGAATTGATGTAGCATAATTAAAGCTCGTGCCATCAACCGATCCACCCCTTGAATCAAAGAGTGATCCGTTTGGTATTCTTGTGCAAGGATCATAAACCTCTCTTGTAACCGTCGGATTTGAAAGGTTGCCTGATAAAGTAACTATAGATAAAGCGGCGGCAACATTATCATCAGTCCTGCCACAACCCTGATTAGTCGTACTCCAATAGACATATACGGTGCCTGTTACGGGATTTGCATAATTGGGGTATTCCGAAAGCCACACATCAAGACCCACATCTTGCTCAACCGTCTCGCCCGCATTGAGAAGAAAACTTGAGCCTTGCGGATTTGTTATGGTAGTCGTAAATTTTGAATTGTTTCCGAACTCAAGACTTGATCCTATTGCCGATTCAAGCGCCCTTTCAATTCCTGCCTCTGCCGCTTGAAATGCTCTTTGTGATTCCTCGTTTTGCTTGGAGATCTTCATATTGGTAATCGTTCTTGAGGCAAGAGACAATCCAACAGTCAAGGCAACTATCATGGTTAGTACCACCACAAGCAGCATTTGTCCTGACTCTAAATTTATCTTTTTCACTCCTATATACAATAATAGGGGAAAAACAAAGTTAATGTCAATCCCTGCCGGGCGCTTGAGGATCTATCTACGGAGAGTAATTTCTGAGGGATACTGAGGTTTCAAAGGTGGAGGAGGCTTTTGTTTCGGATAAACCTGTTCCTTTATCCTGCAACTTGAATTTAACTCTGACGATTGGTATTGCGTAAGGGTCATTTGAGAGTTGAGAACAATAGAAAGAACAGGTTCCATCAACAAGTTCGGCCAGATTAGTATTAATCAGAGAGGCACTGTCTGATGTAATTGTCTGATTTTCACAGGCAAGATTCGTGAAGTTTCCGTTTAGTCTCTTGAATGTTATTGAAGAACCTTCCGGGCTGGATGTACAATCTGCAATATCAGAGCCACCAATTTTAGTAATGTTTGTCGAATCAACTATAATGTCGGAAATTACCGAAATTGCATAATTTCCATTTTGAGAGATATCCGTGGTGATTTTGGTTTTAGCGCTTCCTCGAAGCGTCGAGTAGAGAATCCCTATTACAATTCCCGAAACAATCATTAGAATAGCAACTACCGCCAATAATTCAACAACGGTATATCCCAAATCATATTTTTTTATCATAAAGTCCTTCCTTCATCAGACTGTCTTGAAAAACAAGAAATCAATTGGGACTTATGGCAAAACCTATCTGCCGCATCACACTTGCTGCTTGCCCAATAGACGGTAACGATAATCTTTGTACCCATGCTGCAATCGACCAATGAGCTTTGCTGAATTTCCGCTTCCCTCTTAAATTGCCCATCGGTAGCGATGTTAACTCCGGAGCATTGCCCGGGAATAAGTGAGTTATCAGGAGGATTCATGCAATATATTTGGCTTTCCATGGCCTCAAAGGAAACCGGATCGATATTCCTTAAATATCTCATATGTTCCATTCCCTGTTGCGCATATTTGCTTGCAAGAGTCTGATCTTTTATGAAACTTGAATTATTAAGACTTGTCATAACAGCAATAGATATTGCCGTAAGCGCTAAAAGAATTGAAGCAAGAGCAATGGTTGCTTCTACAATAGTCTGTCCCCTTTGGTCTTTGATGAATTTAATAAGTAACATATCCTACCGAATCAACCGATAATTTAACTTGATTATTATAGCCGGCAACATTTATTTCACAAGGGATACCCTGAGTTTGCTTATTAATATTAAATGTAATCGAAGTACAGGGCTCACTTAATCCGATATTGTTGGTTGAAATATTGCTCGGAAAATTTCTGAATTGAACTACCGGGTCATCAGTTGTACACAAAACAACTATTTCATAATCTACATTTGCCCTTTGACAAAGGGTGTTTGCGCAAAAGTCCAGTTTATATCCCGCAAGCGCATCCGTGCAGCTTTCAGGCTTAACAAAAGACAAAGAGTTAAACTTGGCCAAATCAATCATTTGTTTAACTTCTGCCGCTGCCTGCTTCACCGTTTGAGCTCTGCTGTAAGAAACCAATGAAACCAAACCAATTCCGGTAATCACTGCAATCAAAGAGAAAACAACCAGAAGCTCAATCAATGTAAAGCCATTCGCGAATTTGAAATTTGAAATTTGTTTGTCCTGAGATTTTTCGAAGGGAAATTTGAAATTTAACATTATTAGGGGTTTACTACCGTAAACGAATTATTTGTTACCGCTGTACATCCCGGTTGAGTTGTGTTGTCTCGGTCCGAATCATTGTCATTTTCAAGACAGGCATATATCGTATAGATTATGCCGTCGGATGAAAATGTGTAATCTGTTTCCTGGAGTGGATCGCAAGGCAATTTTTGCATATAAGTTGTTGAATTGTAAGTGAATGGACTTCCGCAAGCAGATAGACTGACAGGATAGGTTCCATTATCCGCTCTATATAATTCAAGCGCCGTTTGGACTTGGCGAAGATCCGATTTTCTTTGCGCATCTCGCCCTCTCTGTCTTATCCCTACAAAGTTTGCTATTAAGAGGGACGCGAGAATTGAAATGATGGAAACAACTACCAGAAGCTCGATTAAGGTAAAGCCCCTCCGGGACAATTGACAATTGACAACTGACGCCTGACTTTTTGAATGTTTCTTCATAATTCCAGTTTAGATCATTTTGTTCTTTTTGACAATAACACTGTCAACTGTTAATTGTTAAATGTCAATTGTTGTTTTGCCCTATGGCGAAACATTGGGGCTGGAAATACCGTAATTACAAATTTGTGAAGCACTTGCTCCACAGACAAGACCGGCAGGGACATTTGAACAAGCAGAGCCGTCTTGATTACAGGCTTGTGGATCCTTTCCTTGTCGGTCCAAAGATGCATAAAGCCAATAACTTTGCCCATCAGGAGAAACCATATAAATGTATAATTTTTGGGTGCTTGAGTCTTTTGGTAATAGATTAATATACGGAGCCCATGAACTACCCCAATTTTTAACGGAACCCTGGGGAGCAATTTTGTCGGAAGAAGCCTCCGGATATCTGGAGTAATCCTCATAATATACCTCAAGCGCTCTTTGAACTTGAGCCAGGTCGCTTTTCCTTTGAGAATCGGCTGCTTTCTTGAATTGCTCAAAGGGATTAAGAACAGTAAGGAAGAAAGCAGAAAGAATACCCATTATGGCTACAACAAGAACCAACTCGATCAAGGTAAAGCCATCTGAGGACAACTTACAACTGACAACTGACAACTGACAACGATTCAATCGGGAATGAGAGTCAACAAGTGGTGAAAGTTGATGCTTCATCTTTGGAAAAAGTCTAGGAATTGTGCGATTAATATTTCTCCAATGAAATAAGAAACCAGAGCAGAGAAAATTAGAAACGGACCAAAAGGAATTGTATCTTTCTTTAAGCGTTTCTTGCCCCACATAATCAGTATTACGGAGACAAAAGCTCCTGTCAAGAATGCCATATATGTAGAAACTATTATTTTAGGGAATCCCAGGAAAATGCCGAGGGCAAATGAGAGCTTAACATCACCAAATCCCATGCCGCGTCCCTTTGTTGACAAAAATAGAATAAGAAAAAGGAGCATTAAAACTATACCTGAGAGAAAATGGTTGATCATATCAAATGGAACAAAAACAAAACCGTAGAGCAAAGAAACGCTCAGAAAAGCAACAACAAGTTCATCCGGAATTATTCCGTAAGCGATATCGCTAATAAAAATCCCAATAGAAATAGAGAGAATTAAAATGAGATAAATTAACTCGATTATTCCTATCCCGCCAAAATAATAAAGTAAAAATAGTCCGGCAAAAGATAATCCTGTTAAAATCTCAGCAATAATCAGCCTTGAAGGTATTTTAGCCTTGCAGCCTTTGCATTTTCCTTTTTGGAGGAAAAAAGATAATATCGGAATAAGTTCCGAAGGAGTTAATGTTCTCTTGCATGATTCGCACTTCGATCTTCCTGAAATAAAAGTTTCTCCCCTCCTCAACCTGTCAATCAATACAGCTAGAAAACTGCCGACAGCCGCGCCGAATAAAAACGACAAGATAAAAGATAGTATAAACATAATAAAATTATATATTTAAAATAGTCAAAGAGGGAAGAGGGTATTTAACTATCTTGTGCACCAGAAGCAGGTTCCATCAGGAGCACTTGAATCCGGACATGTACCGGCAGGAGCGTCTGTTCCGTCATTATTATATTTGGTCTCAGGAGCCGCTTTTTGGGATTTTGATGTAGGACTGAAACAAACAATTAAATTGGTTGTATCGGTTGAGCTCCATGTTACATAAACTTTATTAAGGTCAGTCAGATTTGAAGCGAAGGCTTTTTTTAATTCTCCTTCTGCCGTTAAGCTCCCGCTTGAGTTATCAATACATTCCACCATGCCGGTTGCCCCAAGCTGAATAGGCCATGTACTATTCCCTGTACAGTTAGGATTATTAAGATTATTCGCATCGCTCCAAGGAAATGCCCCGTGTGTTGTGTAATATCTTACATTTGCAGTTTGGAATTCAACAGCAATATTTTTAATCTTTGAATCATCGGCTTTCTTCAATTGTTCAAATGGATCAATAGTTGCAACCAAAGCAGCCGCAAGAATTCCTAAAATACCGATAACTACAAGAAGCTCAATGAGAGTAAATCCTTTACTGAGGTTCGACTTGATACTTTGGGCAGATAATTCCATCCTAGATTAATCATAATCAAAAATAAAAATGGTTGTCAAGGGGCAGTTGTCTTCTCAGGATACAAACTCCTCAATTAGAGCTTTTTCGATTGCTATCCTTTTATTTAAATTATTGGATAGAATAAGAGAGCAGGGGAGGATAAGCGCTCGCAACAATCTGTATGAAAACTTAATTTTTTGATAGTCGCGGGAAGAAATTGAGCTCAAGAGGGCAAATCTTGCGCAAATCTGCAAATCTTCAATATTGTCATTTTGAAACCATTTATCCGAAAACAAAAGTATTGAATAAAGCTCTCTTTTTTCCCCAAGTCCTCCAATTAAAGACATGACTTGATCCACTTGCTCCTTTTTCGGTTCAATTTTCCGGGCTCCAAGGTTAACCGTTCTACACCTTGAAATAACTGTAGGAAGAAGATTTGGAGAATAAAATACAATACAGCTCTCCTTGGATAATTCTTCAAGAGTTTTAAGCAGCGCATTTTGGGCTTCTATTGTAGGTTCGCTCTCAATTATAAATAATCTTTTTTGTTTATCATCGATTTTTAATCCCAGCATTCTTTTTATTTCCCTTGCATCAGAAATTTTCAAGGGTTCCGTGAAGACTCTGATATTATAAGAAAGTATCCTATTTTCTTTAATAAATTTGCCCATGTATTCTTCTTTGGCCTCTTGACTTCCGCTTAAAATAAACCTGTCCATATTGACATTATATCAAGGATTCTAATACCATGAGAGTGTATGGATGAACAGCTGCCTAATAATAATTCCGCAACAACCACTTCCGCTCCTTTAAATGTTGGGAATAATATCACCGGAATTTTACTCCAAGAAAAAAAAATAATCCTTGACCAATACAACCTGCTCAAATCAGATTCTCTAAATAAAGGTGAGCCAATAGACAAGGTATTACTTGATTCAAAATTGGTAAAAGAAGATGATTATTATGAGGCGCGGGCCAAGCTTATCGGAATTCCCTTCGTTTCGGTCGCGACACTTCCTTTTTCTCCTGAAGCATTAAGTTTTGTCCCAAAAGGAGTTGCCGAAAAATACAAAGTGATTCCTTTTTCCTTCGATAAGGAAAGGAACATATTATCTTTGGCAATGTCCGACCCTCTTGATCTTGAAACAGTCAATTTTGTTAAACAGAAAACAAACGCGAATATTGCTTCTTTTCAGGGGATCCCCGGAGAAATTAAAAATGCGATCCAAAACCAATATACATTTGGGTTGGTTGGTGAAGTAAAGGCAGCTTTAAAAGAGACAGAGGAAATGACAGGAGTTAAAACCTTTGATAAAGAAAGCTTGTCTCAGGTCATAAAAGAAGCGCCAATTGCCAAAATAGTGTCGACTATTCTTGAATATGCCGTTAAAAGTAAAGCCTCGGATGTTCATTTGGAGCCTCAGGAAGACAGAGTCAGGGTAAGGTATAGAATTGACGGCATACTATATGAAAGACTTTCTCTTCCGCTGCCCGTAAAAGATGCTGTCATATCAAGAATTAAGATTTTATCGGATATGAAAATTGACGAACACAGGATACCGCAGGATGGAAGATTTAACTTTAAGTTTGGAGATGAAGAGGTGGACCTTCGCGTAAGTTCTCTTCCCGTAATTTTTGGAGAAAAAATAGTCATGCGTCTTCTTAAGAAGTCGGGCGGAGTACCCACCTTACCTGAACTTGGACTAGGCGGGACCGCATTAAAAAATTTGGAAGTATCCATACTTCGCCCGCACGGGATAATAATTGTTTGCGGACCCACAGGATCCGGAAAAACCACAACTCTTTATTCGGTTTTATCTAAGTTAAATACAACTCGCGTAAATATATTAACGCTTGAGGATCCTGTAGAATACCAAATACATGGCTCTAATCAAGTCCAGATTAATCCTGATGTCGGATTGACATTTGCTACAGGACTTCGTTCTTTTTTAAGACAGGATCCCAATATTATCCTTGTCGGAGAGATTCGGGATAAAGAAACTACCGAGTTGGCAATTCAAGCCTCGTTGACCGGCCATCTGGTGTTTTCAACACTTCATACATCAAGCGCCTCAGGCGCGCTTCCTCGTTTATTGGATATGGGGGCGGAAAATTTTCTGCTCGCTTCAACTATGAATGCCATACTAGGGCAGCGAATTGCCAGGAAAATATGTACCCACTGTAAAAAGCAATATAAACCCGCTAAAGAACTGGTTGGGGAGCTTGGGAAAGTTCTTGGAAATCTAATAACCATCAAAAATGAGGAAATTTTGCTTTATAAAGGAGAGGGATGTGATTACTGCGGGCACTCGGGCTATTCCGGAAGAGTCGGAATATTTGAGGTTTTGCCGGTTACCCAAACACTTGCCGGTTTAATTTTGACAAAATCCGATGCGTCTACAATCGAAAAACAGGCCAAAGCAGAGGGGATGATAACCATGAAGCAGGACGGATATCTTAAGGTTTTAGGGGGAATTTCAACAATCGATGAAATTCTTAGAGTAGCACAGGAATAGAGTTATTGATTATAGATTGTATATTATAGATTATTTTAAAGATTCGAAACTAAAAATAATAAACAATAAGTAATAAATAATAAATATTTTTATGATTTTAGCAGAATTACTTGAAAAAACCGTAACAACTAATGCCTCGGATCTTCATTTGATTGCAGGCATTGCTCCGAATATCCGTGTAGACGGGCGATTAATCCCGCTCTCTGCCTATCCTCCCCTAAGCAATGAAGAAATTCAAAATCTTGTTTTTTCAATTCTTACCCCTGAGCAAAAAGAGTTATTTTTAACAAATAGGAGTCTTGATTTCTCTTACGGTTATGGCGGAGGAGATTACGGGGAGAAGGGAAGATTCAGAATTAATTTGTATTTTCAAAGAAATACAGTAGCTGCCGCATTCAGACTTCTTCCACCGAAAGTCAAAACCATTGAAGAGCTGAGGCTTCCGCCGATTGCTCATAATTTTGCAAAAATCAAACAAGGGTTTGTGCTCGTCACGGGTCCAACGGGTCATGGAAAATCAACAACTTTAGCATCAATTGTTAATGAGATCAATATGAACCAGGCAGCAAATATTATTACAATAGAGGATCCTATAGAATATGTGTACCCGAAAGGAAAAGGCATTATCTCTCAGAGAGAAATAGGGATAGATAGCCTCTCGTGGGCGGAATCCTTACGCAGCGCTTTAAGAGAAGATCCGGATGTGGTTTTAATTGGTGAGATGCGTGATCCCGAGAGCATTGCCTCGGCAATCACCATGGCAGAAACCGGTCATCTGGTTTTCTCCACATTGCATACGAATTCCGCTTCGCAAACGATAGACAGAATTATTGATTCTTTTCCGGAAAAGCAACAGAATCAAATAAAAGCACAGCTCGCGGGATCTCTTCAGGGAATAATCTCCCAAAGACTGATTCCTAAAATTGACGGAGGCAGAATTGTTGCCAGCGAAGTAATGATCGCAAACAATGCAATTAAGTCCAATGTAAGGGAAGGTAAAACCCATCTAATTGACTCAACAATTGAAACCTCGCAGGATATTGGAATGATTTCCCTTGAGGCTTCTCTTGCCGCGCTTGTCAAGCAAGGACTAATTACCCTTGAAACTGCAAGAAGTTATGTATTAAGACAGGAAGCGTTCAATCAGCTGATTGTGTAGGGAAATAATAAATAATAAGTAATAAATAATAAATATTTTTATGGAATTTATTTATACGGGAATTGACAAGGATTCGCTTAAGCAAAAGGGCAGACTTGAAGCAAATAATGAAAAGGAGGTTGTTGAGTTTTTGCGCTCCGGCAATATTACCCCTCTTTCTATTAGAAAGGTCGAAAGAAGAGCTACTACTTTCCTTCAATTTGGTCGAGTAAACAACTCGGATATTGTCCTTTTTACACGGCAGCTCTCCTCAATGATACTAACCGGATTAACCCTGATTGAATCCCTGAACATACTAAAACAACAGAGAAACAAACCGAGCATGCAGGTATTGGTAAATGATCTTATTGCTCAGATTTCCGAAGGAACCTCTCTCTCGGATACATTGGGCCAACATAAGGATGTTTTTTCCGATGTTTACATAGCATTAATCAGAGCTGCTGAGAAAGGAGGACTTCTTGACAAGGTCCTGGTCCGTCTCGCCGATAACATGGAGAAATCGGAGGACTTAAGAAAAAGAGTAAAAGGCGCAATGTTTTATCCGGCAATTGTAATTTCCGGCGTTGTTATTGTTATTGCGGTTATGAACATTTTTGTTATTCCCCAGCTTGGAAGTTTATATGAAAATTTAAACCTTGAGCTGCCGGGCAGCACTAAAATCGTACTTGGAATATCGAAATTATTTACTACATTTTGGCCGGCAGCATTAGTTTTGTTAATTTTTTCTTTTATAGGATTTAACCGGTTCAAAAAAACAGATCCCGGTATTCGTGCTCTGGACAAAATGAAGCTGAATCTTCCTGTCTTGGGAAGCATAATCAATTTATCCATATTGGATGAAATAACAAGAACTCTATCTCTTCTTATTAATTCGGGAGCCTCCATTATAGAGAGTCTTAATATAACTTCAAATGTTGCAAATAATTATTGGTATAAAAAATCCATTGTGTCAACAAGCTCCCTGGTGGAAAAGGGTGTTTCACTCTCAGACGCCCTTGCGCATGCAAAAATGTTTCCTCCGATGTTGGTTCAAATGGTTCGAGTCGGAGAGTCAACCGGTAGAATAGATGAAAGTTTGCTTAAAATTTCGGAATATTTTGAAAGGGATTTGGATGTTAAGGTGAGTACTTTGACTACGGCCATTGAGCCGATTTTGATAATTGTCCTGGGTGTGTCTGTTGCTTTCCTTATTTTGTCCGTTATCACTCCGATTTATAGTCTTATATCACAAATACAATAATAGAGATGAGAAGTTGGAAGTGTGAAGCTTGACAATGAAGTGTGATGTGGGATTATCACACTTCCCACCTTATAAATCCAGCTTCTAACTTCACATTTCACACTTCTAGGTGTTGAATTCGATTGTCTTTTTCTGCTAAAATATAAACTACTACATGCCAAAATCCTCTGAATACACAGCCAAAAACATACAGGTATTGGAAGGCTTAGAGCCGGTGAGGAAAAGGCCGGCAATGTATATAGGATCAATAGATACAATCGGGCTCCATGAGACACTACGGGAAATCATAGATAATGCGGTTGACGAGTCTTTAGCAGGTTATGCTCACAATGTGTGGGTAATTTTAAACCAGAATGGCGCGGCCACCATTATTGATGACGGTCGCGGGATTCCTGTTGATAAAGTAAAGGGATACAAAAAAAGCGCTCTTGAGATTGTTATGACTAAACTTCATGCAGGCGGAAAATTCGGGGGAGGAGCATATAAGGTGTCAGGGGGGCTTCATGGGGTAGGATCATCGGTTGTTAATGCCCTTTCATCTAAAATGTGGCTTGAGGTGAGGAGAGACGGCAAGCTTTACAGACAGGAGTATGAAAGGGGCGTGCCAAGGAAAGATGTAGAAGAAATGGCAATATCCGAATCTCGTCTTAAAGAGATTTTGTTTGATTCAAGACTTAATGATTTAACAACCGGTACGGCAGTTTCATTTTTCCCCGACGATACTATTTTTACCGAAATCGAATTTGATACTCATATCATTCTAAAACTTCTAAGAGAACGGGCATATATTGTTTCAGGTCTTTACTTCCATTTTTATGACCAAAGAGAAGGGCGAGAGAAGGAAATACATATGTATTTTGAAGGAGGAATTCTGTCTCTGGTTAAAAAACTGAATGAAGGAAAGGGTTCAATACACACACCAATCCTTATTAAAAAGGACATAGACAATGTGCTGGTTGAGGTGGCCCTTCAGTACAATGAAGGCATTAATGAAAATCTTGAAAGTTTCGTAAATGTTATAAATACCATAAACGGAGGGACGCATGTTACAGGATTCAGAATGGCTTTAACCCGAGTAATCAATGATTATGGAAAGAGAATAGGAGTCTTTAAAAATGATGGGGATTCAATTACGGGTGATGATACAAGGGAAGGGCTGACTGCGGTTATTGCCATTCGAATGGAACAAAATAAAATTCAGTTTGAGGGGCAAACTAAAGGAAAATTTGGAAATTCCGAGATTCAACCGCTTGTCCAGTCGGTAGTTAAAGAGGGTCTTGAGATGTATTTTGAGGAAAATCCTGCCGATGCCAAGGCAATACTTAGTAAAGGATATCTGGCGGCAAAGGCCCGGCTTGCAGCAAGAGCCGCAAAAGACGCAATCTTGCGAAAGGGCGCATTTGAAGGAGGATCTTTGCCCGGAAAACTTGCGGATTGCCAGGAAAAGAATCCGGAGTTCTCCGAACTCTATATTGTTGAGGGAGATTCTGCGGGAGGCTCGGCCAAACAGGGCAGGGACAGGAAGTTTCAAGCAGTCCTGCCCCTTGGAGGAAAAATACTCAATACCGAGCGTGCCAGGCTTGACAAAATTGTAGAATTTGAATCTTTAAAAGACATGATAATAGCGCTTGGCGCGGGGATTGGCGAAACCACGAACCTTGAAAAGGTCAGGTACCACAGGATCATTATCATGACTGATGCTGATGTTGACGGCGAGCATATAGAAACACTTCTTCTAACTTTTTTTTATCGACATCTTCGGGCAATAATTGATTCCGGATATCTTTATATTGCTAAGCCTCCTCTTTACAAAATACAACTGGGAAAAGAAGTTTCTTATGCATATTCCGACTCGGAACGCGATAAGCTCTTAAGCGAGAACAAAAATGGTCACTTTTCTATCCAGAGATACAAGGGCTTGGGAGAAATGAATCCGGAGCAATTATGGGAGACAACGATGAATCCAAAAAACAGGATACTAAAAAAGATTAATGTTGCCGATGCTGAAGAAGCAGACAGAGTCCTTACAATGTTAATGGGAGAGGAGGTTCCGCCAAGAAAACATTTTATACAAGAAAACGCAAAGCTCGCCAATTTAGATATATGATAAAAACGAGCGGAGTCCGCCATAAATCGCTCCTTGCGCCGTGTTCGCCTGCCCGCCTCTGGCGGGAATAGTACTTGAAGGCGAGAGGTAAGATTAGGCGGGCAAACATGGCTAATCTGGATATTTAGAATACTGGATACTGATTTTAAGGGGGGAAATTTATCTTATGATAGGTATCCATCTCCCGGGTGGGATTTTGTTTTTGGATCGCAAATATTTTGTTGGAATTCCTCAATTTTTGTGTTGGAAATTGCTCCTTTTTCCTGTATAATAAGCTTAGATGAATTTATCGTTTCTTTTAGAAAACTCTTTTTTAGTGGCAATAGCTTCCGGAGTCGCCTCAATTTTATACGGGGTGTTCCTAACTTTTCAGGTTTTCAAAAGCCCTCGCGGCGATGAAAAGATGAATGAAATAGCTGATGCGATCGCTGAAGGCGCCGTAGCGTATTTGAAAAGGCAATATACGGTAGTAGCGGGTATTGGTCTTCTGATTTTCGCCATTTTATTTTACGTTTTTAATATTTATACAGCCGCAGGCTTTGCAATAGGGGCAGTATTTTCGGCTCTGGCTGGAATTATTGGTATGAATGTGGCCATCCGAAGCAACATTAGAACCGCTCAGGCGGCAAGACACGGACTATCTACCGCATTTGGCATCGCATTTAAAGGCGGGGCAGTAACAGGTCTTATGGTTGCGGGACTCGCGCTACTTTCTGTCAGCGGCTTCTTTTACTATTTATCAAGCACAGGTCTTCCGCTTGAACAAAGTTTAAGGTCTTTAATTGCTCTTGGCTTTGGCAGTTCGCTTATTTCTGTGTTTGCTCGTTTAGGTGGGGGAATCTACACAAAAGGCGCGGACGTAGGAACAGATATGGTAGGCAAGATTGAGAAGGGAATTCCAGAGGATGACCCCCGAAACCCTGGAGTAATTGCGGATTTAGTTGGGGACAACGTTGGGGATGATGCAGGAATGGCAGCGGATCTTTTTGAAACCTATGCGATAACGGCTGTTGCGGCTATGATTTTAGGAAATTTGACATTCCCGAGTATTAATCAGGTGCTTTTATATCCTTTGCTTTTGGGAGCAGTAGCGATTGTCGCAAGCATTATAGGAGTAAGCGTTGTAAGGATACGGGGAACACAAATTATGGCCGCGCTTTATCAAGGATTGGCTGTCACAGCACTTCTTGCGCTTATCGGGTTTTACTTCACAACGCAGGCTTTGTTCCCAAACGGTCTTATGAATATCCCTCAACTTAATATTTTCTATAGCTGCGTCATTGGGATAGTCGTAACTATGGGTATGGTTGTAATAACTGAATATTTCACTTCCAAAAATTATAGCCCTGTCAAAACAATCGCAAATGCCTCAACAACGGGTCACGGTACAAATGTAATCGCAGGACTCGCGATTTCTATGAAGTCAACATTCGCGCCAATAATACTTATTTCGGCTGCAATTTTTTTCGCTTATAATTTTGCGGGCCTCTACGGGGTGGCTGTTGCTGCGATGAGTATGTTGTCATTGACAGGCATTATAGTTGCGATTGATGCTTTTGGACCAATTACTGACAATGCAGGAGGCATAGCTGAGATGACAAACATGCCCGCCAAAGTTAGAAATATCACCGACTCCCTGGATGCAGTTGGGAATACTACAAAGGCTGTGACAAAAGGTTATGCTATCGCCAGTGCCGGTCTTGCTGCTTTGGTTCTTTTTGCAAGTTATACTCAGGAGCTCTCAAAGGCGCGCGGTGGTCAATTCACATTTTCTTTATCAGACCCAAACATTCTGATCGGACTCTTTGTGGGCGGAGCACTGCCTTATCTTTTCGGGGCTCTTGCCATGGAAGCTGTGGGGAAAACGGCCGTATCAGTTGTTAAGGAGGTAAGACGCCAATTTAAGGAAATAAAAGGCATAATGGAAGGAACTGCCAAGCCTGAGTACGGACGGGCAGTTGATATTGTAACGGCAGCAGCAATCCGCCAAATGATTTTGCCAACGCTCATCCCTGTTGCGGCACCGGTTGTAGTCGGGTTTCTCTTGGGACCCCAAGCCCTTGGCGGAATGCTCGTTGGAAGCATAATCACGGGTATGTTTGTCGCAATCTCTATGACAACAGGGGGGGCTTCTTGGGATAATACGAAAAAGTATATAGAAGAGGGGAATCTTGGAGGAAAAGGAAGCTTTGCGCACCAAGCAGCGGTCACCGGTGATACAGTTGGGGATCCTTACAAAGACACCGCAGGTCCTGCTATTAATCCAATGATAAAAGTAACAAACATTGTAGCACTTTTGATTGCGTCCTTTTTAGTGTAGAATAGAAAAAAACTTAATAAGTTCTGTATGCATGTTAATTCCCCAAGAATAGATTTAGTCAAATAGTGAATTTATGGACAACCAGATAGGTAGACTCGAACATGTAGATATAACAGATGAGGCAAAAAAAGCGTATCTTGATTACGCTATGTCTGTTATTGTGGCGCGTGCTTTGCCTGATGTTAAAGACGGCCTCAAACCCGTTCATAGACGAATCCTTTTTGCAATGTACGAGATGGGCCTTTACCCAACAGCTAAGTACGCAAAAAGCGCCAAAATTGTTGGGGAGACCATGGGTAAATACCACCCCCATGGAGACATGGCAATTTATGACGCGCTTGTGCGTCTCGCCCAGGACTTCTCCATGAGATATCCTTTAATTGACGGGCAGGGTAATTTCGGCTCCATGGATGGCGATTCTGCGGCAGCAATGAGGTATACGGAAGCAAAATTGACTCAAATTGCCATGGAAATGCTTTTTGATATTGATAAGGGGACTGTTGAATTAACCCCAAACTTTGACGGAACGCTTAAGGAGCCTGTTTATTTGCCCTCCAAACTTCCGAATCTGCTTCTAATGGGATCTGAGGGAATTGCTGTGGGTATGGCAACAAAAATTCCTCCGCATAATTTAGGTGAAGTAATTGACGCTGTCACCCTCACGATTGATAAGATAACATACTCCAAAAATGAAAACGCGAAAGAAAGAAAAGACGGGCAGGAGCTGACTGATGAAGAAATGAATTCCCTAAAACCGGCCTTTGTACTCTCATCGGAAGTAACTGTTGATGAATTACTTGAGCATATTAAGGGTCCTGATTTCCCCACAGGCGGGGCGATATATGACATTGAGGAAATTAAAAATGTCTATCGCATGGGGCGGGGAAGAATTTTGATCCGGGGAATTGCCGAGATTGAAGATATAGGGCAGGGAAAAAATGCAATAATAATTCGAGAGATACCTTATCAAGTCAATAAAGCTTCTTTAGTTGCAAAAATTGCAGAGCTTGCAAAAGAGAAAAAACTTGATGGAATAACCGACCTTAGGGACGAATCGGACAGACACGGAATAAGAGTAGTAGTAGAACTTAAAAGGGATTCTTCTCCAAGAAAAGTTTTAAATAACCTTTTTAAATTAACCGCCCTGCAGACAACTTTTCCGGCAAATATAGTTGCTTTGGTAGACGGAATTCCGCGCACCCTTAATCTTAAGGTTTTAATTGACGAGTATATAAACCACAGGTTTAGGGTTGTAACAAGACGCTCGGAATTTGAATTAAGACAGGCAAAGACAAGGCTTCACATTTTAGACGGCCTATTAATCGCGGTTAATAATATCGATGCTGTTATTGAAACAATTAAAAAGTCGGAAAGCGCTGATGTAGCAAAAGTTAATCTTATGAAGAGATTCAAGCTTTCAGAAATTCAAGCAACGGCAATCCTTGATATGCAATTGCGCCGTTTGGCCGCTCTTGAACGCGAAAAAATTCAGGATGAATGGAACATGGTAAAGGAAACAATTGATTATCTGGTAAGCCTGCTTGCCGATCCCAAAAAAATGCTTGACGTGGTTTCCGGTGAGCTCAAAAAAATCAAGGAAAAATATGAGGATTCAAGAAGGACAAGAGTTTATAAATCAAAGGTAGACGAATTCTCAGAAGAAGATCTTATTCAAAATGAACCTACGGTGATTACCATAACCAAAACAGGTTATATTAAAAGACAAGGCATGACTTCTTTCAAGACTCAGGCAAGAGGGGGTAAGGGAATCCGGGGCATGACAACAAAAGAAGAGGATGTTATAGATCAGATATTATATGCTGAGACCCATGACTTTATTTTATTTTTCACAAATCTTGGAAAAGTTTACCAAACAAGGGTGTTTGAGATGGCTGAGGTAAGTCGAGTGTCAAAAGGTACCGCAATAGTAAACCTTATAGATATAACTCAAGGCGAAACAATTCAGTCAATTTTGACCTACAGCTCTAAAAAAAAGGCAGATTTCAAACATATTGTAATGGCAACGGAAAAAGGAGTAGTGAAAAAAACAGCACTCTCGGAATTCACAAATATCAGACGGGGGGGAATAATTGCGATAAAACTTGAAGAGAAAGACAGCCTCCAGTGGGTGAATTTTTCAAGCGGAAAAGATGACCTTGTTTTAATTACAAAAAAAGGGAAAATTATAAGCTTTCTTGAAGAGCAGGTAAGATCAACTGGGCGCTCCAGCCAGGGGGTTAGGGGAATAAAATTAATTGGAGACGATAAGCTGATTGGAATGGATGTTGTCTCAGGTGGAGATAAAACCGCGACTCTTTTAATTGTTGCTCAAAACGGCCTCGGAAAAAGAACAAGAGTTTCAGAAGTTCGCAATCAAAGGCGAGGAGGACAGGGAGTACGCGTTGCGAATATAAATAACAAAACAGGAGATATTGTTTCTGCGGGAGTTTTGGATAGCGACGCAACAGAAGTTATAATTACATCTCTGAAAGGACAAGTTGTTAAGATTCCCCTTGCCTCAACGCCATTATTGTCCCGCAACGCCCAAGGCGTAATCTTAATGCGTTTCTCTGACAAGGCCGACAAAGTCGCCAGCGCCACCACAATATCTCCGTAGTATTCGTCTGATTGTTGATCTTTCTTAAAAAAGCTTATATTATAAGCGGGAATAATTATAGGAGGAGAAGAAAAATATAGGCCTGGCTTAGAGCGTCTTGCTTATAGTAACCTCGAAAGACTTCGAAAAAATCCGTATCCCGGAAGAGGCATTGTGATAGGAGAAAACGCAGGAGGAGACATAGTCCATGTTTATTGGATAATGGGGAGAAGCGCAAATTCCAGAAATAGAATTCTGGTTCAGGAAGGAAGCAACCTTCGAACTAACCTATTTGACAAGGCAAACGCCGGAGATACCAGTTTAATTATCTATAATGCGATGAGGGTTGAAAATAACGTTCATATTGTTTCGAATGGAGATCAAACAGATACAATTGCAGAATTTGTAAGGGACAATCCGCTCGAGGGATTCGATCAGGCTTTACTTACAAGAACTTATGAGCCGGATGACCCGAATTTTACTCCTAGGATTTCTGGGGAATCATGGGTATTTTTGACATCGGATAAAAAAGGGTTGCTTACTCAGGGATTAGATGAGTTATCTATAATTCAAAGAGGAAGAGACGGCAATCCTGTTCATCGCTTTTTTCGATTACAAAGAACGCCAGGAATAGGACATTGTATTCATACGTATAGTGGAGCCGAAACTCCTTTGCCGCCATTTCTAGGTAAACCTTATCCTGTCCCTATTGGAGAAACAATCGACCAAACAGCAGATATATTCTGGAGCACTTTGAATGATGAAAATAAAGTAGCAATGGTAGTGAAAACGATTGATGCAAAAACGGGGGAAGTAAATTACGCAATCAGGAATAAATTATTCCCTTCTGCCACGGTCTCCCCATAAGGCAGTAAATAGTAAATAGATACTAGCTACTGGTAAAACGGTTCTATTGTCGTCGGGTGCAATCGAGAAACACCCCGAAGGTGTTTTCCGTTGATACCTGGGTTTCACTAGATCAACTCGGGGAAAGCTCGAACAATGATATAATTAATTTCTATGAGAATTGATGGGGGGGGGATTGCGCAAGCGATTCGAGAAGATTTAGAAACTCAAATCGCAGAACTTGCTAAGAAGAAAATAGTGCCTAAAATTGCCATTATTACTCTTGGACCGGAAGCTTCTTGGGAAACTTATGTTCGGCAAAAAATAAAAGTAGCGAGCGAACTTGGAATAAAAGCTATTTTGATAAATCTGGAAAATGCAAATGATGAGAATCTTATTCAAACAGTTCGCCAAATAGATTCTGACTTTAACTATCATGGCATTATTATCCAAAGACCGATTCCTTCGAATTTTAATCGAGAGCAAGTTGTAAATTCGATTTCACCCGAAAAAGACATAGATGGATTTCGCATCGATTCTGATTTTGAAGTACCCGCTTGGCTTGCGGTTAAACATTTGGTTACCGAATCTTTAAAAGAATTAAAAATTAAAAAAAGCTGGAAAAAATTGAATTTTGCCGTAATCGGGAAAGGTGAAACTGCAGGTGAACCAATTATTAGAGGATTAAAAAAACTCGGAGTCGAACCAGAAATTATAGACAGCAAAACACTAAATCGTGATGAAATTTTAAAAAATGCCGATGTTGTAATTTCAACTGTAGGCCGAAAAATTGTGAAACCAAATCAACTCAAAAAAGGAACAATTTTAATTGGTGTTGGAATTCATTCTGAAGGAGGAAAAGCCCGAGGGGATTATGATGAAAACGAGATTGAACCGGTTGCTGCCGCATACACACCAACTCCGGGCGGAGTAGGCCCCCTCAACCTTGCTTACCTATATAAAAACCTAATTCAAGCAGCAAAAACCCAAGATATGGTTGACAAGTAAATCTAATAATTATAAAATTCTCCCTTAATAACATGGCAAATCCTCGCGAATCAGGAAGAAATGCACCGCAACAGTTAGGAACAACCCCCAAACCACTAATTGAGATTGTGGTAGATCCGGAAAAAGATCAAGCTTGTGCGCTTGAAGGTGTAGGTGGCCGTCCCCAATCTTGTTCCATCAACCCTTTGCGTGGACGCGAATTTGACCAGAGAACATGTGTGGAATGTGTAACAGACCCAACAGTTTGGGAGAGACGCCGCAAAAAAGCAAGACAAATTGAAAACCCGGGAATCTCTTGACAAATAAAACGCTTTCTGAAACAATTTAATTGTAAATTAAAGTTCTAAAATAATAAATAATCAGTAGTAAATTTTATATAAGAACATGCCCGTCAGAAGAAAAACAAACAAAAGAAGAGTCAGATCTCTTGCCCATAGCAAAAATCTATGGCTTTTCATCGCGATAATGGCAATTGTCGCACTAGTTGCCTATATTATGACACTGCAGGCAATTAACGCCAAGTTCTCAAGACAAATTGAGGCAGGCAATTATCAAACACTTCAAGAGGCACAATAATCCGCGTGCCTTTGCTTGACTGATTTTTTCAAAAATGTAAAATTAGAAGTCTCTCATGAAACACCGGATATTCATTATTCTAATTTTTATTGCTTTTATCTCAATCTTCACCTTCATAGCCTTAAATAATATAAGTAAAAATACGAATCTTAAGAAATTGGGGGAAGCCATAATCCCTGAAAAAGAAGAAAAAAATCCCCTGATGATTGACGAGATGCGGGCAAAATCCTACGCGGGAAGTGATTTAACAATAGAGCAGGAGCTGGGGCTTTCAAGCAATTACAAAAAATATATTGCGTCATACAAATCGGATGGGCTCAAGATATATGGGCTTTTAACTGTGCCTCAAGAAGCAAAGCCTGGAAAGGGGTATCCTGCAATTATTTTTAATCACGGATACATTCCTCCCGAACAATATAAAACTATTGAAAAGTATGCCGATTATGTAGATGGGTTTGCAAGTAATGGTTATGTTGTTTTTAAACCTGACTACCGAGGACATGGTGATTCAGAGGGAAAGCCTGAAGGTGGTTATTTTTCTCCTGCTTACACTTCCGATGTTTTAAACGCCCTTGCAAGTATAAAAAAGCTTAAGGATCCGTCAGTTGTCAGTAGTCAGTTGTCAATTGTTGACCCTAATAAGATAGGGATGTGGGGACATTCTCTCGGAGGTCATCTGACTTTAAGAGCTATGGTGATTTCAAAAGATA
>MFPJ01000034.1 GCA_001782675.1 Candidatus Levybacteria bacterium RIFCSPLOWO2_12_FULL_39_17 | reverse complement strand
AAAGAAGTTATTTGATTATACACTAATATAATTAACTTGTCGAATCTAGGAAAAAAATCATCGAAAAAACTCCACGATCACCTATCCTAAAATAAGCAAAGCTTCAAAAATCTTAAAAGTTTAAGCTTTATTTTCCTCCGCAAACCTTACAATCTCCTTTGTGGGTCGCGATAATATACAAAGTTGCAGCTCCCACCAATACATAGACAAGCTTTTCAACAACAGGAGCTGTTCCCAAAATTGAATTTACTAAATTAAATTCGAAAAGACCGATAAGACCCCAATTAAGACCTCCGATCCAAAGAAGAAGATATGCTACCATATGAAGTGCTTTCATGTTGTATCACCTCCCTTCGCCTTATTCTACTCTTTGAGCATACACACAATTGCTTCCTAATGTCAAGATCGCCCAGGATTTATGATAAAATTACCTAATGCTAAGGAAGATCAAAAATTTTATACATGCCTGGAAAGCAGACATGGCTCATCTCTTCTATGGCCGGTCAGCAAGGAAACTTTTCGTTATAGGAGTTACGGGAACAGACGGAAAAACAACAACAGCCAGCCTTATTTATCATATTCTCAACTCGTCCGGGGAAAAAGTATCAATGATTACGACTTTGGGTGCTAAAATTGGGGAAAGTACTTACGATACAGGATTTCACACCACTACTCCATCTTCCTTTACACTTCAAAAATTTATTAAGAAAGCGGCGGATTATAGAAGCAGGTATTTAGTTTTGGAACTGACATCTCATGCGCTTGACCAAGATAGGGCGAAAGGAGTAAATTTTAAAATTGGTGTTCTTACAAACATAACTCATGAACATCTTGATTACCATAAAACTTATGGAAGATATGTGCAGGCAAAAACCAAGCTTCTCAAATTGTCAGAAACATCAATTATTAATCTTGATGATGAGTCTTACAATTTAGTTTCAAAAGAGCTTAAGGGTAGAAAGGTTTTAACTTATTCAATTGACAAAAAAACGGCAGACTTCAATACTCATAATGTAAAAATTAATCTTCCGGAGCCTTATGATTTTAATACCCAGAATTTTCTCGCGGCAATTGCTGCCGCAAAAACTATGGGGATTGATGATAGGAGTATCCAAAGGGCAATATCGACATTTGTTCTGCCTGAGGGGCGGCTTGATGTAGTTTATGACAATGAGTTTAAGGCGATAGTTGATTTTGCCCACACGCCAAACTCAATTAATAAGGTTTTGCCGGTGATCAAAAAAGACACAAAGGGCAGGCTGATTCATGTCTTTGGTTCTGCGGGGGAACGGGATAGATCAAAAAGATCCTTGATGGGTGAAGCATCATCAAGATCCGCGGATATTATAATCCTTGCGGCAGAAGATCCCCGCTCCGAAAAAATTGAGAATATTAATTCTCAAATTAGGCAAGGGATAAGAAGTGGCTTTTCGTTTGCCGAAAGCGATTTATACCAAGATCTTGACGGGAAAAAGATTTGTTTCGAGATACCGGATCGGCAAAAAGCCATAGGCTTTGCCGTGAATATTGCCAAAAAAGGAGATGCTATTGTTGTGACAGGCAAAGGTCATGAAAAATCAATGAATTTGGGGCATGGAGAAATACCCTGGAGTGATCATGAGGCAATTGCCGCGGCAATTAAGAAGAAAAATTCATAGCCTTCGAAAGATTTTTCTTGAATATTCAACAAGATAATTAACAAAATAACGGGGGTAACTGATTATTAGATCTTGCGCGTGTAGGTATTGAAAATCCTGTCCACCAAAGCCTCTTTTAAATAAAGAAATCCCATAAAATCTATGATTTTGCTGATTGGGAGGCGCAACACCCCAGAAGTTGTATCTTTTTATCCCTCTTTTTTTTGCCTCCCTGATTGCCTCCCACTGTATCAGGTATGCTCCCGGATATTTTCTTCCTTCCGAAGCTGATGCGCCATAATGGTAAACAGCCTCATTTGCGTAAAAAATTACAAAAGCCTGAGCAAGTATGACATCCTCAAAGCTTGCCGTAAAGAGAAGCGCTTTATTTTCCATGGCAAAGCTCTTGAATTGTTTGTATAAAAAATCAAATGAAAACGGAACAAATTTTTGTCGTTTTGAAGTTGAAATCTGAAGGTCATAAAATTTTCTGATATTTTCCGGATCTCTTGTTGTTGTAATCTTAACTCCAAGCGATTGCGCATGTCTTATCTCATATCTGGTTGTTTTTCTCATATTGCTCAACAATTCTTCTTCTTTTTTTGTAATGTCTAGTTGAGATGTCAGCTCGGCGTGAAGATGCATGGGGGCATTAATAAAACCGTTCTTTTCAAAGAGGTCTTTAGTTAACTTATTTGATTCAAGCTGTGGTCTAACTCTGACAAAAACACAATTGCTCTCTTTTGCCTGTTGTTTTGCTTCCCGAGCAAAAGCCTTAGTCATCCTAGAGTCTTCCCAGCTAATAATTGGGCCTCCCGGGACTGTCAGGAACCGGCCTCTTTTGGCGTCCTCAACAATTGAAAGCATAACTCCGGCAAGCTTTGATTTATCATAAAGCCCAACTCTTTTTATCGTGTTGCCTAAATTCTTATGAAATTCTCCCCACTGCCATGACTGAAGGAAGTTGGCTTCAGGGCGCATGCATAAAAAATCTTCCCAGGTTTTTTTATCGAAGACTTCTTTTATTGTAATTTCAGCCATTTATTTATGAGTTCACAAATTTTTATTGCGTCATGCTCGGAAACATTTATATGCGTTGGCAGGTTCAAGATTTTTTTTGATACACCTATTGCAACGGGGCACTCCGTAGCAACATCCGTATACCAAACATCAGAAAGATGAATTCCCTTTTTCTTTAGAAAATCTAGTAGATCCCGTCGATGCCCGACTATAATTGGAAACCTGAGGTTGGATGATCGATCATACATATCTTTCTCATTGTAAATTAAAAGACTCCTAGGTAGATTCGAAAAATAAATCTTGGCATTTTTTTTTCTATGTGAAAGTTGCGCTTCTAACAGCTTAAATTGATAAAGTGCTAAAGAGGCATTCCAGTTTGGTAATGAGTAATATTCATAAAAAGATTCATTCATAACATTGGACAATAAGTTAAGTTTTTTCAGTAGAAAATGATATGGTTTTCCTATCCCAAATTTATACAGTAGTCGAATTTTATAGGTTTCCAGCGGATACATCCTATCCTTTACGCGAATTACACCTTCGAGGTGTCTCTCGATTGCACCTAGGATTTTTATATTCGCAAATTTCTTGTTGCGAATAACGAGTGCCCCGCCTGAGACAGCATCGATAATTTTGTCTTGACTCAAGGACAAAACTACAAAGTCTCCTACTGTTCCAGCTTCCTTACCGCTCGGATAATTTGTTCCTACGCAATGGGCTAAGTCTTCGATCAAGGTTAGATTGTTTCTTTGGCAAAGTTTTTGAATTGTCTCAATATCGCAAGGATATCCGAAGGTGTTTTGTACGACCACGGCTTTAATCTTTTTATTATTTTTAATACTCTCGGCAAGAGTTTTTGCTGTAAAATTGAGACCTTCTGTTTCTTCAAGGTCAAGACAAAAAGGCTCAAACCCCGCTTTCCTAATGGCATTAAAAACAGCAACGCAGGTAAATCCATTTATCGCAACCCTTGAATCTTTTGGTAACTTCAATATGTTAAGAGCAAGAGTTAAGGCTTCGCGTCCTTTGTAAAGCAAAATGGCTTCGCCGTTATATTTTTGCTCAAGATAATTTTTAAAATCTTTTGAGTCCTGATCCTTTCCTCTTGAAAGGGACTTTAAGACATATTTAAGATTGTAGCTTGAACCTAAGGAATTAAAAATTGGCATAGAGAAAAACTGCTTCAATTAAATTGTTTCAGGATAAAGTTACTTATGCAGTTGAAAACTTCCTTAGGGTGGGTGAATTGCGGAGAATGCTTTGCTCCTCTAACAACTATTAGCTTTGAATTCCTGATCTGTTTGTTTATTATTTCAGCAAAATAGAGAGGTGTAATCTTGTCTTTCTCGCCCCAGATAATAAGAGTTGGAATTCTAATTTCCGAAAGATGGGGCTCAAGATCAAAAGAAATTAAATTATTCATTGTCTGCTTCATTATCGGAGTCGCCAGCTCATAATCTTTTTCCCCTGCGGATTTGTAAAGCAGATCCTTTAAAAAAACAGAGGAAGTAATGTTTTTACCAAATTTTGCCAAGCGATAAAAAATAAATCTTTTTAATTTTGTGCTTAATTTTTTATCGCGAATTCCTGCCGAATCAATTAATATGAGCTTTTCTATCTTATTCGGATATTTTAGCGCAAATGCCATTGCTACTCGTCCTCCATTTGAATGTCCTATTAAGGTAGTTTTTTTTTCCCCTATTTTGGCATTTATCCATTGCACATAATCACTTATATCCCATGCCTCATCCAGGGGTTCTGTTAGTCCGGGAATTTTAAGCAACTCAAGTTCATAGTCGTTCCGCTTAAGTATTTTTAAAAATGGATCCCATTTATCCGTTGAATATGTCCATCCATGCAATATGAATAGTTTTTGATTTTTGGTCTTTGACCCCGATTTAATCGGGGTTGATCTTTGATCTTTGCTTAGAGTCCCCATTTTCTTCTTCTTACCTCCCAAATCTTCTCCCTTCTTGAAAGTTTTGAGGCATCCGTTTTATCAGCAAGCAAGTTCTCTATCACGCCTTCCAAAAACCTCGCCCCTTTAAAAAGGACCAATTCCTTGCCTTTAAGATTATCATTAAGATAACTTAAGACATCTTTTGGAGATGTATAGCCAACAGCATTTTCTCCATAGTATTTTTTTAAAATTGGTAGCCCGTACCTTAAAATTCTTGGACCAAGAAGAATTACTCGATCATACCTTGATTTGACAATTAAGTCTGCTAACTTTTCGTGCTCTTCCCTTTCTTCATTTCCTTGTTCCAGCATGTCTCCAATGACTGCCCACTTTTTTTGTGAATCAATCATGTTAAACATATTAATGATTTCAGTAGCAGAGGAAAGGTTCGAGTTATAGCAACTATCCACAATTCTAACATTTCGAACTCCATTGATTAGACTACTTCTTCCCGGAGGAATATCAAAGGAGGCAAAGGAGTCATCGAAAGGTTGATCTAAATATTCAGTTAAATATAAGGCCGCGTAAATCGAAGAAAAAAAAGCCTCAGGAAGCAAAAAATTAAATTTATAAGTTTTGCCTTTTATCTTAAAAACAGTACCTTTCTCAGAAATTTCATACTTCTCAAGGTCTTTTTTCGACACTTCCTTTATCTTTGCCGGAGTTCGTAAGCTTTGCTTCTTTATTAATTCCGAATCCGAGTTAATGATCGCAAGTTTTCCGGTTGCTTCAAGAAAATACCCGTACTCGTAGGCTATCGCATCTTCTACGCTGCTAAATTTTCCTTCCGAAACAAGGCCGTCAAAGTTCATACTGTGGCTTCGGGAAGACGAAAACCAAATCGTAACATCAGGCTTAAGGAGAGACGATAAAAAAACTCCTTCTCCGGGTCTATCGCAATCCGCTTCGACTACATACAATTTTTTATTGGAAGTTTTTGAAAAAACTTGAAGCGGAGCTCGGATAAATAGAAAGATCCATTCATAGAGCAACAGATTTTTTCTTTCTAGGCCTAAAATATTAAAGGGGATACCATATGAGGAGTTCGCGTGATGGGAATATGCAGCCCTGTCCTTTAGCTGCGAAACAAGTAAGTTCATAAGTGATGTTTTGCCATTTGATCCTGTAATTACAATAATTTCGGGGTTCCATCTCCTCAATTTGATTGAGGCAAAAAAGCGAAAATAATGCGCTATAGGGAAATACAGAAACTTTTTTAAGTTTTGAAAAAGACCGGGGTTCTGATACATGGAGATATTATACAGGAAGGTAAGGCTAAAATCCTAAATACCCTGGGTGTCAAGCTAAGACACCTTCGGGGTGTCTTCCGCTTGCACCTTGGTAGTTTTCGTTCATGGCTCACGGAGGCTTCAGGAGGACAAATTAAAAAACGCCTCAGGGGTTGAGATGCCTTTTTATTAATAAATATTCGGTCCCAACTGTTTCCCTTATTGGCGTTTTTTATTCTATGCGCTTTCTTTTTGAAAGTTGTCACAATACTACCATTTGATTTTCTTTAAAAATGTTAAGAGAAAGTAAGGGTTATGAAAGAATTTTGGTTTCGAATTGCTTCTTTCGCTATTCTTACATACCTATTGTCGCATTCTTATTGGCAGCTTCTATGATTTTTTTATGAAACAAGATCAAAGGGATAAAAAACCGGAAATTGCAACAGGAAAAAAAGCGGATCTGGTTCGGGAAAAATTAATAAGAGATCTTGAATTATTTTTCAAAGAATACTCGGTCAGGGAAATTGGGAATTCGGGACTACTTATAACTTCAAAAATATAGCCCCTTACATTTAGCTGCGAGGCTACTTTCGTGCAAGAACAAGGGCCCAGGGAAAAGGTGACTTTGAGCACGATATTTTAAGGCCGTTTTTTCTCAGGAATTTTCTGAAGCCACCGTTTGTCCAATGATTAATGTGCTCGGGTTGATTTCCAAGGGTCTTTAAATATTTACCGCGTAACAAGTTTGCCAGGGTAAAAAAGGGTTCATTTGGTACGGAGAATACAATATGCTTCTTGCTAACTCTTGCTAACTCCCGGATGGCCTCTGTTGGATCCTGAAGATGCTCCAGAACCTCAGTGCAAACCAAAAGATCAAAGCTGTTTGCGGGATATGAAAGCTTATATATATTTCCCTCTTTTATATTGAGATTCGGATACATCTTCTTGCCAAGCGTGATTGAATCTTTTGAATAATCAATCCCCTCAAGAAATTTTCCTATTTTACTTCTCCTGAAGTTGACCAAAGTGAATCCTTCGCCGCATCCCACATCAAGAATGCTATTTGCTTTCAGAGGCTTAATTAGTGAAATTAGAGATTGATAGAAATTGTTAATCAGAAATTTTTGGATTGGGTTTTTGCTTAGGTGTTTCTTAAGATTGGTTGTTTCTACCATAATGTTGCGATATTAATTCAAATTGCTTGCTTATGTCAAGGAGTATATACTATAAATCTCATGAAAAAAATAAAAACTGTTGTTTTCCTTTCCCTGGCTTTCATCTTTTCGTTCTTGGTATATTCCCTTTATCATATGACAAACGCAGGAAATGATGGACGAAATATCGAATCCCCTCTCCCCCACTTTTTGACAAAAAATTTCCCTTTTGCTTCAGTAGAAAATAATCTTTGGGAACCCGTAATCTCAGCCACTAATCAGTCCTTTGATAAAAAATTAAAGGTTACTGCCGCTTCTGCTGTTTCTTATGATTTAACAACAAACAGAATTTTATTTGCTAAAAATGTGAAAGAAAAACTTCCTATTGCTTCATTAACTAAAATTATGACCGCGATTGTGGCTCTTGAAAATTCCAAGCCAAACCAGGCGATTGTCGTGAGCCAAAAAGCGGCAGGAGTAGGAGAAAACTCAATGGGGTTGTCACAAGGGGAATCTTTGACTCTGGAGGAACTTATATACGGCCTGATTCTTCACTCGGGGAATGACGCAGCCGAAGCAATAGCAGAAGGAAGCCGGTTTGGAAAAGATACTTTTGTTTATCTTATGAATAAGAAGGCAGAAGACTTGCGATTAAATGACACTCATTTTACAAATCCCAGCGGTCTTGAGGGGGACGGTAAGCAATACAGCACCGTTTATGATCTTTTGGTAATAACAAGATACGCATTACTTAATCCGGTTTTTTCAAGAATTGTCTCAAGTCCTTCTCGGCAAATAGCGGCAACAGACAAGCACAAAGCTTTTTACCTATTTAATGAAACAAACCTCCTGACCTCTTATCCGGGAGTCAAAGGTGTTAAAACAGGTTACACTGATGAGGCGGGACTTTGCCTCGTTACCCTTCTTGAATATGATGGTCATAGAATAATCGCTATTTTGCTTAACGCAGAAAACAGACGCCAAGAAATGAAAGATTTACTCGACTACTCCCTCAAAGCCCTCGGATTGAATCCCCCACCCCACAATTAGGCGGGTATCAACGAAAGACACCTTCGGGGTGTTTTCCGTTTGCACCTAGGGATATTGAAGCAATGTTCGAATTCAAGTAAAATACATATGTGCTTGCCGCGGTGGTGGAATGGCAGACACGAGGGCCTTAAGAGCCCTTGTCCGCAAGGGCGTGGGAGTTCGACTCTCCCCCGCGGTACACAAGGTGCGTTCCAAGTACATTGCCCCAAACAGTTTTGGGCTCGTAGCGTAACGGTTATCGCGCTTCCATGGCATGGAAGAGATTAGGGGTCCGATTCCCCTCGAGTCCACTACGCTCCGATTAAATCGGGGCTCAGCGCAGGCACTATTTTTTGTTCTCAAAGAAACTGGCGGCGATAATTGTTGTTATCGGAACGGCAAGAATCAAAGCCGTACTTCCCACAAGCGCACGAATCACTTCCTCAACAATAAATTCGCTATTTAGGGTTACCCATAAAGGTTGAGCATTACCAAGTACACTAAATAGAAAAAAAATCGGAAGAGAGGCTCCGGCATAAGCAAGTATTAAGGTGTTAACCAGAGAAACAATATGTTCTCGCCCTATTGACAGTCCCCTATTGTAAAGCTCTTTGTAAGTTAAATTAGGATTTGCTCGGCTGATTTCATCAACTGCGGCAGACTGTGCTGTGGTTATGTCATCCAGTACCCCCAGAGTTCCTATGATAATTCCTCCAAGAAGCAGTCCTTTAAGGTTGATTCCCGCAAATGTTCCAAATTGCAAAGAATAGGCGTCTTCCGAGCCTGATCCCGAAAGCTTTGAAAGCTCAACGAAAAGATATGAAAGCAAAACGGAAATAAGAAGCGTTAAGAAAGTGCTTACAACAGCAATCCCCGTTCTCTTATTAAAACCGTGGGCAAGGAAGATAGAAATAAATACTATTGCCATTGCTCCTGTGAGACTAATTACAACAGGGTCTTTCCCGTAAGCAATTGAAGGAACAATAAACTTCAAGAGGATTAGCAAGCTTATTATCATTCCAATAATTGAGCTCGCGCCTTTAAATTTTGCTAAATAGATTACTAGCGCAAAAAAACCAATAGCAATTAACAATACGGAAGGAAGCCGGAATTTGTCAGTTATCAAATAAGCGTCTTTATCCCCTTTTTTTCCAAGAAGAACAATAATTTCCTCGCCTGACTTTACTTTTTGGTAATCTTTGATTGTTGAATTTTTCCCGTGATCTATTATAAATATTTCTCCACGATTTTTACCTGTCAGAATTTTTACCTCAAGTATTTGAAAAGGCTGAGTGATCCCTTCAACTTTATTGCTCCCATCCTCTACCACCTTGATAACTCTTGCTCTTTCGTATTGATTAGTAGAAATAGTTGGTTTTTCTTGGGCGCCGGTTTTATGTGGAAAAAAGAAAAAAACAAAAATAAGCAGAAAAAAGAATATTTTTTTCATCAACCAATTTTACACTTCGCCGGGGGCTCAGCGCAAGGCACGTTCTGCTGATCTCAATATAAGCGGATCTCCAGGGATTAAGAGTGGAGCAAAATTTAGGTATTAAAGTTCGAAAGAAGTTGTATCGTAATCCAAATCATGAGAGCGCCGACTATTAATAATAAAGATTCATAAAAAGCAAATCCTTTTCTATTCTCATGATGAATTTCAGGAATAAGGTCTGCAGCAGCAATATAAATGAAAAAACCGGCAGTTATGGATAGAAAAATCGGAACTATTCCCTGTACGGCATTACCCATAAAATAGGCAAGTAATGCTCCCAACAAAGAAGCAAGTGCGCTGAAAAAATTGATCCAAAGTATGCGACTTCTTTTTACACCTTTGTGTAAAAGTAATCCAAAATCTCCTATTTCCTGTGGTATTTCATGGGCGCCAACTGCAAATGTGGTAATTATTCCGAGAGGAATATTAGTAAGAAATGCTGAAGCTATTGCAATACCGTCTATAAAGTTATGAATTGTATCCCCAAAGACGATTAAGAGAACTGTTGGCTTAATATCTTTTTCCTTATGTGTATGGCCATGGCTGTGGAACCAATGCACAAAGCGTTCTGTTAAAAAGAAGAATAAGAAGCCAATAAGAGTCCATAGGAAAATGTCCACAGACTTCCCCGCCTCTTTTTGTGCTTCCGGAAGCAAATCAAAGAAAGCTGTCGCAAGAAGAGCCCCCGCGGCGAATGCGGCGATTAAATGAGAGACTTTCAAAGCAACCTTTTCTTTGAAAAGCAGAAATATACCTCCAGCTAAAGAAATTATGCTACCAATAAAGTTAAAAATGAGAATGTAGACGAGAACAGACATGACATAATTATAATTCAAATGCCTTGACGGTTCAATTAGGCTTGTCTTTTGCCGCCTCTGCGCTTAAAATATAGTACCGGGGTGTAGTTCATCGGTAGAACGCTCGGTTTGCCTGCCCGCCAGTTGCCGGAGTGTGGCGCAGTGGTAGCGCACTCGGTTTGGGACCGAGGGGTCGTGAGTTCGAATCTCACCACTCCGACAAGCAACCCAATTAAATCGGGATCGCCCCGACTTGAATAGATTTCCTTTCGATATTACTTACCTCAGGCCGAAGTTGTCGCGGATTTTGAGGAAAAGATTACCTATTATACTTGAAGTAAAACCTTTAAAAATATCGACAGGCCGAGTGTAGTCGATAATCCTTGATACTACAGATTTCTGCAAAAGCCAAATCTGTTTTCGAAGATATAGAATAAATGCCAGGGCTGAAATTATAAAAACTATAAACAGACCCATTGCAACTATCGCGACGATGTAAAATGCCGATTGAAGATCCATACTTTAAAATTATTTTCTAGCCGCATTAAGGGTTTTCCTCGCTCTTTTAACGGTCTTCTCTGTTCTTTTGTTTGTATAGCTTCCTATATCTTGTGCCCTTTTTGTTATGTTTGCGACAACTTTTACGAATTTCTTCCTGCTCTGTTTATCGGCAAGCGCAACTCCTGCCGCACCTGCCGCTGCTCCTACCGCGGCACTTATTACTGACCCGACAATCGCTCCTTTTTTAATCACTTCAACCTCCTTTCTTTTTCTATATTCTCAAATCTTAAATTGCTAAATTTAAAGGGTTGTTAGGATTCAGAAAGAGACAGGTAAGATTTACCTTTTTGCTGATTGTTTGTCAGGCTCAATTTTTATATAATTTAAAGGCGCAGAGTAAGTCAAGTTGTGGGGATTAGTTGGGCGGTTCAAGCTTTGCGGGTGTGGTTCAATGGTAGAATAACTCCCTTCCAAGGAGTAGACGGCAGTTCGATTCTGCTCACCCGCTCCATACGAATTTAATCGAACTGATAAATTTTAGCTTCAGAAAACTGATAAAATCCACAAAAATATAATCCTATAACCTTATACCCAGAAGGGAATCGAACTAGCCTTACGGTTACAATTTTTCTTTCTGTTCTAAATATTCAAAGCTCCCTATCCATCCTGTCCCATAAAAATTTATTTGACTTTGTCAAAAAATCTTGATATAATCTCACCAGAATTTAAAAGATATGGAAAGAGAAGGACAAATAGGAAAACAACCAGAAGCAGGCATAAGCCCAATTCGAACACCTCGAGTGCCTCGTGTATGGAGAGAATTTAATGCTTGGGTAAAACAAACCCCAGGAGAAGTAAGAGTACAAGGAACAGCTCATGGTCAGTGGCCAGAAGGTACCCCAGCAGTATTCGTTGACCTGTACACTAAAACCACAGTAGAAGAGAGACTATTAGGTAGTATTTTTAATGATTATCCTTCCGTTGACGAAATCCAAGCCAGGCCAGCAGATTATGTTGCTAAGATGAATGAAGAAAGAGCATCAAGGAGACGAGAAAGGTTAGCCAGTCAATTAGGTGAACCCGAAGATTCAACCGCAAATTTAGCAGAATTAGAAGCCAAACATGCTCAAACTTTTGGTACATTAAGAGAGCAAGTAGAACAAGTATTAGGCTCATTAACTTCAAGAGAAAGACAGGTACTTCAAGGTCGTTTTGGCCTTACTGATGGGAAATCTCGTACATTAAAACAGATGGGAGAGGAAATTGGATATTCCCCTAGAACAGTGGGTAAGATTGAAAAAAGAGCATTAGAGAAACTTAGACATCCTTCGTCATCACGAAGACTTAACGATCACTTAGATTTAGAATTGTAGAATTATTAAATTCCCCTGCTCTTAATTTAAAAATTTACAACTTCCTTTTGTTCAACCAATTTCATACTTTTTATCGCAACCTTAATTGAAAATTGTTATTGTACTTTATTGTACAGAAAAAACCCGTAACTCTTAATAATTAGTAAGAGGGAAGGAAAATCGAAAGCTTGATTATCCTGTCGATTGAGGATATTTTGAGGCTAATTCTGGCTCCAATTCGTATAAAAAATCTGGTAAAATAGGATTAGAGCTAAATTCTTGAATGAATCCTGGCAGTCTGGCTAAGATCACGTCAGGAGCTCCAAGTTAACGGGATCTGGTAAAATGCAATGACTCGCGTGTACGCTCGTCAACATTTTACGGGACAAGCAAAGAAGAGGGGTTCGAGCCCCGTTTCCTACTCCAATATCCTATAGTTGATAATCCCTTTCAAATTTAGTATAATTTCTCCTAATGAACCCAAAAGAGGCTTTGATTTCTATTTCACAAAGGGAAGGTGTTGGTAAACCCAGTAAGTCTGAAGTCGCTCGGTTTATCAACATTGTTTTCCCTAAACCACGTCAAGCGCAATTGGCTTATCATCGTAACGAAGAATTTATATTAGCGGCACTGAAACCGCTAAAAGACGCATATGATGAACGAGGGGAAAGTGCATCTCGTGTAAAACTATCAGCAACTATGGTATTGCAAGGAAACGGTACTGAACTTAGGAATTTTGCTGATAAAGCGTTAAGAGAAAGACAAATACCAGCTTACAGATTTTTCTTTGACCTTTACTACGGTTTGCGAACTACTATGTTTACCCTCCTTTTAGCAGAAAGAGAAATCTCAGGTGAGGCTCAATCGGATATAGCAAATGCCATATCGACTGAAGGAAAAATCTTATCAATGTCTGTTTCGGAGCAAGTACAAAGAAGTCTGGCATATTCCAGAGAAGCAGAAAGAGATTCCTCGCTACTTAAACAAGATCCAAGCGGTTTTATGCTGATAGACGATTATCTGACTGACCTACAGAAAGAAACTTTTTCTTTGTTATCCGAAGAATACGTGATGACAGGGGCAAATTTAGCGGCAGATTTGTATAAGTCCGTTTACCAAATTTCTACGAATCTGACATCTGTTTAAGCAAATACCGCACATTCGTTAGTACTTGCTAAATGATTATTCAACATCTCTAGCGAACCGCCAACAATTTAGCCTCCTCCGAGTTATCATTAAACAACTCCTTGAGTCCGACTCTAATACCGTCTCCCGCTCCACACGATTTTTATTAAACTGGCAAGTTTTAGTTTCGAGAAACTTGCTAAAAATCGTTAAAATTTAGGCTTATAACCTTGAGCCCTAAGTTATCTTACTACGAACTAAATGAGGTGGCAGAAGAACTTAAGAATTAGAATGAGATCTTTGCAATGATGCAAGTGTAAATTTAAAGATTATTTATCGTTTTACCCAAATTTACCACAGCTTTAAAATCACCTTTGCTAACATGAGCATCTCCATAAGTTTGAGCTTGAGCAGACAGTGATACGATTCTAATACCTGGAATTTCTTTCCTTAATGCAGTAGCGATTTGTGCGCCATCATCTCCTGAGAAATCTTCTTCAGTTAAATTTCCGTCTAGAACAGCAACATTTACACCAAGTACCTTGAGCTCCTCTATTGCCGCGAGAGCGCCATTCAAGGTTCCGGCTTCGCCTACCACTTCATGCCCGGCCTTGTTTACCAGGCCTTTTATCGTACCTCTTAGGCCAATATCGTCTTCTGCTAGAAAAACTTTTGCTTGTTCTGGTGCCATTTGTGGGGAGTATACACTTCGCAAGCAGTTAAGTCAAACCTTGTGCTGGCACCCTAGATAGAGAACGGTTGTTAATCGTTCTGCATGTATCGCGACTAGACAAGGTATGTCTTGGCCGCAGGGATCGATTTTTGTGCTAAGATAAAATTAGTGAGCACAGATTTAAAAAGATTTGCTAAAGGAAGGGTAGCTATTTTTATTGATGCAGCCAATTTAGAGCTTTCAGCAAAAGATAGAGGTTGGAAGGTAAATTACAGAAAACTTTATAAATGGCTCAAGGTTGCAGATAAATTAAAATATATTGGATTTTTCACTGTCCGTTTTGATAATAGATCCCACGATGCTTTTCTGACAATTCTCAAAAAGACAGGGTACATACTTGTCACTAAACCACTAAAAGTTATTAGAAATAAATCGAAAGCAGGCCATACCAGAAAAGCCAATTTTGATGTAGAAATTGCAGTTGAAGCTATGAAGCAAATAGCTTCATTTGATACCATGATACTATTTTCCGGTGATAGTGATTTTGATTACCTTATCAAAGAACTTAAAAGGCAGGGCAAAAAGGTTATTGTCGTATCGACTAAGTACCATGTTTCTAGAGAGTTAATCAAAAGAGCTGATCATTATGTTGATTTAAGAAAAATTAAGAAGTTAATTGAAAGAAAGCCATAAAAAAGCCCGTCTTTTGCAACGGGCGGTTGATAACAGTCTGTTTCCAGACTGCGATATAATCTTACTAGAGTATTGTTAAAATGTCAATAGCCTATAGCTTGAAGGTCACGGTAAGTCTTGTTATGCATAATTATGCAAGAAAAACTACTGTAAAACAGCAGGAGACAGAAGACGGAGGCAATAGCGGGAAAAAACTCTAGGTTAATCTTCAGTTCTTGAGGCTAACTCTGGCTCCAATTCATACAAAAAATCTGGTAAAATGGGAGAGGAGTTAAATTCTTGAATGAACCCTGGCAGCCTGCCGGCAGGCAGGCTCGTGTAACAGTACGTCAGGAGCTCATATGAGCGATTTTTATTTAGACCGCTTGGTTATTTAAAACATATGTCCGATTCCCTTTTTTTTTCAACATCAAAACAGCTTAGGACCATTAGTCAAAAAAATAATATAGACGCTGATATGCTTGAAGCAATTCTTCCTCCTCAAAGAGTTATTGAAGTCTCAATTCCTCTTCAAAGAGACAACGGAAAAATCGAAATTGTAAAAGGATATAGATCCCAACACAATAACAAGCG